>DVKX01000038.1 GCA_018715805.1 Candidatus Faecousia intestinigallinarum
TTATCAGGAACATATGGACAGCGCCTATCTCACCGGCGACGACCCCGCGTTTTTGGACGCTTTTTCCATGACTTATCCCAGAGAAGACAGGGCGCGCATTCTGCAATACGCCATGACGGAACTGGGGCAGGGTCGGTTTGATACCGACAACCTCCAGGAAAAGCTAAGAACCATCTGCGTGGCTATTCGGGACGCCTTTGACTGGGAAGACAGCCCCATGGTTTTCCCCTGGGAGCAATACCTCCACGAGCCATTGGCCGCTGATCCAACAGCATAAACTGTGCCCCCAGCTTTTGCTGGGGGCATTTGTTATCCCATAAAAATGCCGGAGACATAAACAACGCCGTTTGACGTATAAGTTCCCACACCAACGGCAGTATAATCCGGACTGAGATACACCCCGCTATCGCAAAAGCTCACCCACATCCATGCAATGTCTCCACTGGAAAACCCTGCGTCAAACGTCTGCAAATGGGTATCCGCCGCGCCGTAGCCATATCCATAATCGGATAGAATACTGACGCTGGGAGAAATACCCAATGTATACTCATAGGCCTGAATAGATCCCAAAGCGCAGATGGTGCCGTCCATTCCCAATGCGGCAAGACCCGCCTGACTGCGTTGGCGGTTGATCTCCTGCACAATGGCGTACTCAATGCTGCCCACGGTGTGACTGCCAATATCATAGACGCTCGGCTCTGCGGGCTGGGTTTCCGTCGGTTCCGGCGGCGTTGTGACTTCCACCTCATCAGCAGAGGAGCCGGTTGTTGTATCCAACGTCTCCGTTTTCCCCTCTGTTGGCTGTAATTCCATAGATGCGTCAGTCTCTGAAGTCTCCATGGGTTCGGGCGGCTGGGCTGCCTCGCTCGTCGGCGGCTGAGATTCACTGGGCGGCTGGACGCTTCCCGACTGCGTATGATTCGGTCTGCTCCCCTCCCCGCCACTCGAACTATTCTCTATTCCCGTGGGTACTGCAACATCTGCTTCCACCGTATCCCCGGACACGGTTTCCGCAGACCACAGGGAGGCTTCCAGCGTGTTGGCTAACTCACTCTCCCGTTCGGTCAGTTCCACATAAGTTGTGGGATAACAGCCGGTCAGGAGCAATACTGCCAGCAGAACCGATCCAATCCAGTGCTTTTTCATCCGATCACCAGCTTTTGTCGAAATCTGTCAAATATCATACCGGAAATCCCGTTCCTTGTCAAACGGAAAAAGCAAGTTGTTTTGTTGTTGTAATTCACCAAACTAAAGTCCTAAAGCGGCAGCAATATCTGTCATCTTACCAAATTTTTGAAAACCAGCAAATTTATACTTTACAACTTTAGTGTAGTAAAGTATAATGGCTGCATCCAATTCAGAAAGGTGAGATGAAAATGAAAAAATACTTTGCTTTTATTCTGGCGGTTTGTACGGCCGTCTGTCTCCTGGCAGGGTGCGCGAAGTCTGATGAAAGCTCTGATCTGGCATACATACAGAACAAGGGCGTTCTGGTGGTGGGCATTACAGAGTACGCCCCCATGGACTATCGGGATGAAAACGGCCAATGGACCGGCTTCGACGCGGAGTTTGCCCAGCTGGTTGCGGAGCGGCTGGATGTGGAGGCAGAGTTCTTCCTCCTCTCCGACTGGGGGCAGCGCTTCTATGAGCTGGAAACCAAGAATATCGACGCCATCTGGAATGGCATGACCATTACAGAGGAAGTCAAGCTGAACACCAGCTGCTCCGATCCTTATGTAATCAACGCCCAGGTGGTTGTGATGCGCGCGGATCGGGTAGAGGATTACCCCACTGCAGAAAGTCTCATGGCCTTGACTTTCGCTGTGGAAAGCGGTTCCGCCGGGGAAGAAGCGGTAAAGGATTTGGGCATTACCGAGTACGTCGCTGTACAGGATCAGACCTCCGCTGTGATGGAGGTAGCCGCCGGAACGGCGGATGCCTGTGTGATCGATATTACTATGGCACAGACCATGACCGGCGAGGGCACCAATTATGCCGACCTGGCGCCCGGTCTGGCGCTGACCAGCGAGGAATACGGCATTGGCTTCCGAAAGGGTTCCGACGTCACAGCCCAGGTCAACCAAATCATTCAGGATCTGATTGCCGATGGCACGCTGCCTGCACTGGCAGAAAAGTACGGCCTGACGCTGGCCGGGTAAGGAGCCGGAACTATGACATTCTGGCAGATCACTCTGGAACTGCTGGTTGGCTTTTGGGAAACCGTCCAAATCTTTTTGCTGACCTTGACCTTTTCCCTGCCGCTGGGGTTGTTGGTATGCTTTGGCTCCATGAGCCGATTGCGTCCTCTGCGGCTCCTCACCCGCAGCATTGTCTGGGTCATCCGCGGTACACCTCTGATGCTGCAGCTGATCCTGGTATTTTATGGTCCGGGTCTGCTGTTTGACCTGCCCTCTATGGATCGGTTCTCCGCAGTGATTCTGGCCTTTACCATCAACTACGCCTGCTATTTTTCAGAGATCTACCGGGGCGGCATCGAATCCATCCCCATAGGGCAGTTCGAAGCCGGGCAGGTGCTGGGCATGACGAAACGGCAGATCTTCTTTCGAGTGGTGCTGCTGCAGGTGGTCAAGCGGATCCTCGCCCCCATGAGCAACGAGGTCATCACCCTGGTAAAGGACACTTCCCTGGCGCGGATTATCGCTATTTATGAGATCACCTATGTGGGGCAATCTTTCATAAAACAGGGGCTGATCTGGCCGCTGTTTTATACCGGCGCGTTTTACCTGCTGTTTTGCGGCGGGCTGACGGTACTCTTTGGGCGGTTGGAACAGAAACTATCCTATTTTCGAGGTTGAGCAATGGCGATATTGGAAGTAAAAAACTTAAAAAAGGGGTTTGGCGGCAGTCCGGTGCTGAAGGGCGTCAGCTTTTCCCTGGAGGCGGGGCAGGTGCTGGCCATCATCGGCTCCTCCGGCAGCGGGAAATCCACCTTACTTCAGTGTCTCAATTTCCTGGAAGCCCCGGAAGCGGGGGAAATATTGGTGAATGGCGAAAGCCTGCTGGGGGGAACCGAGGAACAGATTCGTCAGGCGCGACTGAATTTCGGTCTGGTATTTCAGAGCTTCCATCTGTTCCCGCAATATACCGTGCTGGAAAACATCACGCTGGCGCCCCGGCTGCTGAAAAAGGCAGGCGACATTGAACAGAATGCCTTGGCGCTGCTGGAGCAGGTGGGACTGCTGGAGAAGCGGGACGCCTATCCCTGGCAGCTTTCCGGCGGCCAGCAGCAGCGAGTGGCCATCGCCCGTGCCCTGGCGCTCCGCCCCAAGGTGCTCTGCTTTGACGAACCCACCTCTGCGCTGGATCCGGAGTTGACCGGGGAAGTGCTTCGGGTCATCCGCTCGCTGAAAGACAAAAAAACCACCATGATCGTGGTCACCCACGAAATGGCGTTTGCAAAATCGGTGGCGGATGTGGTAATATATATGGCGGACGGCGTCATTGAGGAGATGGGTTCTCCCGACGCTATTTTCGGCAGTCCCCGCAGCCAAAAGACCAGAGCCTTTGTGCAGGGGGCAAGCGAACAGTTTTAGGAGGCATCATTATGGAGCAGCTTGGGAAGCAGGAAAAGCTGGACGCGCTATACCAACTGATCGCGTCCTTGGACACACCGGAGTCCTGCCGGGCGCTGCTGGAGGATCTGTGCACTGTGAAGGAGCTGGAAAACATGGCGGAGCGGTGCTATGCCGCCCGGCTGATTCTGGAAGGATGCACCTATCAGCAGGTGATGGCGCAGACGGATATTTCCTCCGCCACCTTAAGCCGGGTATCCCGGTGCGTACAGTATGGGCAGGGGTACTCCCGTTTTTTGAAAAAACCGGACGAACCATAACAAAACAGGGAAGGCTTGACGCCTTCCCTGCTTTGATTTATTCCGCACGCAAAGCGGCAGTCATCAGCGGAGCTTCCGCCAGCGCGATCTCATCGTAATCCACTTCCATGGGATAGCGTGCCACAACATCCTCCATGAATGCGTTGGATTTCTCGCTCAGCAGGCTGTTTTTGGCCTGATTATACCAGGACAGGCCGGAAAAGTACATCACATGACAGCCATACTGGGTTTCCACAATGCCATAGTCGCCGGTCTGACGGCTCTCGTCAAAGCACCAGTCCTCAAACGGTTCCACCATTTGTCCCTGATATACCCCGGTGTACAGGCCGCCGTTGACGGCGGAGCCGTCCACGGAATAGGCCATGGCCAGCTGGGCGAAGCTATCCTCGCTGGCTTCTCCGGCCAGCCATTCCTCCAGAATCCGCTGCGCCCGCGCCCGGCATTCCTCCCAGGCTTCCTCGGTGTAGATAGCTTTGCCTTCCTCATCGGTTTCCGTGCTTTCCGGCTGTACCAGAATGTGCCGCACATCGATCAGCTTTTCCTCATCCCGATCCATGCCGTTGGCGGCAAATTCTTCGGCATGCTCCGTATAATACTCCTCGATCTCCGCATCACTGGCGGTCATCTTCTCATATTCCTTCTCAAAATACTGATACCCCAGATAATACCGGCTGAGATAGTAGCGGTAATCCTCCATGCTCACGCCAGGACCCATTTCCTGCTGCAGCATCGCCTCCGCGCTGTCGTAGCCCTGCTCGGCGGCAGTTTCCTCCATGGTCTTCGGCATGGAGTCCATCAGCTCCTGAAAATCTTCCCCCAGGGTCTCCCCCGATTCCTCCGCCATCAGCGCCAGCGCCTGATAGCGCTGCCAGTTTTGCAGAGAGCCTTCCAGAAAATACTGCTGCCAGGTGCCGTCTCCGTCCGGCCCCACCTGTGCATCCAGAGGCTGGGTGATGTCCAGCCCCAGGGAAGTCAGATAGCCGCCATAATAATTCAAAAAATTATACACGTTCATCCAGTAGTAGATCTGCAGCTGTCCATTGGTCAGTTCCGCATCGCCCAAAGTTGCCACCACTTTGCCCGCAGTGGAGGGCGCGTCCTCCGCCTCTACAGTATAGGAAGGCCAATCCGCAGGCACGGTGGCAGCAGTAGCTTCCGTCGTCGCATCTGCCAGAGGGTTTGTTTCCTCCTGATTTTTCCCCGCCATTCCAGCCAAAATCCCTGCCGCCAGCCCCGCCAACAGCAGCACCACCGCCAGCACAGCCGTCACCACTTTCCAGGGCTTAATTCCCGGCTTGACCTCCGGCGGTTCGGCTGTCTTCGGCTGCGTCTTGCTGTCTTCACAGACAGGGGTGTCAAGTTTTTCCTCCGTCGCATTCGCAGTCTCCGGCTCTTGCTTGCATTCATCGTCTTCACAGGCAGGACTTTCCTGTGCTTCCGCAGCCCCCGTCTCCGGTTGGGACATACTGTCCTCGCAAGGCGGGCTGATCCGATGATCTTCCAACACTTCCGCAGGCTCCGTATCCGGCTGCGGCTCTTCGCTCCCGCAAACAGGGCAGACCTGGCTATCCTCCGGAATCTCCGCCTGACAAAATTTACACTTCATGGCTTCCTCTTTCTCCCCGCGTAGGCGCAGGGCAAATGATAGCTTAGTTTACCATGGTTTCCGGCAAAATGCAAGATACCGGGAAGATTGTTTACAAATCGTCAAAGACCCCTTTACCCCTTGCAAAAGCTCGGAAAAAATGCTATTATTTATAATTAATGAAGCGTTCTCTGGAGGAAAGCCTATGGCAGCAAATACCACCGTCATTTCCCAAAGCCAGCTGCAGGAGCAGTTCGCTTTTTGTGATAAGATTCAGTCCTTTTGGCATCAGGCAGCCCGCACGCCCACCGCTTATGTGGAAACCTACGGCTGCCAGCAGAACGAGGCCGATTCCCAGACCCTGCGGGGACTCCTGATACAGTGCGGCTATACCATGCAGCAAAGCGCCGAGGGCGCGGATGTGGTGATCATGAATACCTGCGCCATCCGGGAGCACGCCGAGCAGCGGGTGTTCGGCAATCTTGGCGCGCTGACCCACACCAAACGCCGTCACCCGGAGCAGAAAATTTTCCTGTGCGGCTGTATGGCCGGACAGGATGCGGTCTGCCAGCGTATCCGCAAAAGCTATCCCCATGTGGACGGCGTCTTTAACACCCAACACCTATGGCGCTTCCCGGAGCTGCTCTACCTGGCGCTCACCACCAAAAAGCGTCAGTTTTTTACCCTGGATACCCCCGATCCCATTGCGGAAGGACTGCCCATGCACCGGGACAACCCTCTGAAAGCCTGGGTCTCCATCATGTATGGCTGCAACAATTTCTGTACCTACTGCATTGTTCCCTATGTCCGCGGCCGGGAGCGCAGCCGCAGGCCGGAGCATATCCTGGCGGAGTGCCGGGAGCTGCTGGCCAAAGGCTGCAAGGAAATCACCCTGCTGGGGCAAAATGTCAATTCCTATGGCAAAGATCTGGCAGAGAAAATCGATTTTTCCGACCTGCTGGCGCAGATCGCACAGCTGGACGGAGAATTTCTAATTCGCTTCATGACCAGCCACCCGCGGGACGCCGGCAAAAAACTCTTCGATACCATGGCGGAATACCCAAAAATCGCCAAGCAGCTGCATTTGCCCTTCCAATCCGGTTCCAGTCGGGTGCTGAAGGCTATGAACCGCCACTATGACCGGGAAAAATACCTGGAGGCAGTGCGCTACGCCAAGTCCAAAATGCCGGAGCTGGTGCTCACCTCCGATGTGATTGTAGGCTTTCCCGGGGAGACGGAGGAGGATTTCCAGGAAACGCTGTCACTGATTCGGGAAGTGCGCTATGATTCCCTGTTCACGTTTATTTTCTCTCCTCGCCCCGGTACGCCTGCGGCCAGCATGGAGGATCCAACCCCCGCCCAGGAGAAAAACCGTCGCTTTGACCAGTTGTGCGCGTTGCAAAATTCTATTTCCGAGGAGCTGCACCGCAATTATATCGGCAAAACCCTGCCCTGTCTGGTAGACGGACAGGAGGGTTCTCTGCTCACTGCCCGAACAGAGGGCGGACGTCTGGTGCGCTTCCCTGGCAGCAGCAACTGGATCGGGCGCTATATGCCCATCACCATCACCGGCGCAACTACCTGGAGCCTTACCGGCAGTGTAAAGGAGTGACACCATGGCACAGGAACTAACCCCCATGAAGCGGCAATACAACGCCATTAAAGAGCGCAATCAGGATTGCCTGCTTTTCTTCCGGCTGGGGGATTTTTACGAAATGTTTGACCAGGATGCCGTGCTGGCCTCCAAGGAATTGGATCTGACCCTTACCACACGGGATCGGAACAAGCCAAAGGACGAGCAGACCCCCATGTGCGGCGTTCCCTATCACAGTGTGGATTCCTACATCTCCCGCCTGGTGGCCAAAGGCTACAAGGTAGCCATTTGTGAGCAGATGGAAGACCCTGCCCTGGCCAAAGGGATCGTGGAGCGGGAAATCACCCGCATCGTCACCCCCGGCACAGTGACGGAAAGCTGTATGCTGGAGGAGAGCAAGAATAACTATATGGCCTGTCTCTACGGCATGGGGGAGAAATACGGCCTCAGCTTCTGCGATGTTTCCACCGGCGCTTTTTACGCCACCGTCTGCCAGGACGCCCAGGCGGCGGCCTCGGAGCTGGGTCGTTTCGCCCCGGCGGAGATCCTCCGGGGCGGTCAAAACGCTGCTTGTCCGGTGTTGGACGATGCGCTTTTCCGCCGCTTAAACTGCTGTGTGGATGAGGAAAAGCCCGGGCAATTTGACCAAGAACAAGCGCGGCAGGCTTTGGAACGACATTTTGGCCAAAGCGTGGAAGCGCTGGGACTGGGCAGCGTCCCTGCTGCGGCTGTGGCCTGCGGCGTGCTGCTGCAATGGCTGGAATTTGTGCAGAAGACTGATCTTGCGCACATCCGCGAAATCAACTTCTATTCCTCCGGCTATTTTATGGAACTGGATCTGGACGCCCGGCGGAATCTGGAACTGACGCAGACCATGCGCAGCAAGGATAAAAAAGGCAGCCTATTGTGGGTGCTGGACAAGACCCGCACCGCCATGGGCGGACGGCTGCTGCGCAGCTGGGTGGAAAAGCCCCTGCTGGACGCCGCGGAGATCGGCCGCCGCCAGCGGGCTGTGGAGGCTCTGACCCAGGCTACCATCTGCCGCTCCGAACTAATGGAGGCTTTGAAGGATGTTTCTGATCTGGAGCGGATTACCGCCCGGGTTGTCACCGGGACGGTAAATTGCCGGGATTTGCTGGGATTGGCTCGCGGGCTGCGCGCCCTCCCGGCGGTGCGGGAGCAGCTTTCCAAGCTGGATTCCCCTATGCTTTCCCGGCTGCTGGATTCCATGGATCCCATGGAGGACTGCGCGGAAAAGATTGAAGCGACCATCGTGGACGATCCGCCTCTCACCCTGCGGGAAGGCGGCATTATCCGCAAAGGCGCCAACCCGGAAGCCGACCGGCTGCGGGATATTATGGAGGGCGGCTCGGACACCGTGGTGGCCATCGAAACCGCCGAGCGGGAAAAAACCGGTATCCGCACCCTGAAAGTGGGCTACAACCGGGTATTCGGCTATTATATCGACGTTTCCAAATCTTTTGTCAGCCAGGTTCCCGCCCATTACATCCGCAAGCAGACCCTGGCCAACAATGAGCGCTACATCACCCCGGAGCTGAAAGAGCTGGAGGAGCAGATCCTCACTGCCAGGGAACGCCTGAATGCCCTGGAATATCAAATCTTCCAAGAACTGCGGGAATACATTGCTCAGCAGGCCCCCCGCATCCAGACCACTGCCGCTGCCGTGGCCGCTGTGGACGCGCTGTGTTCCTTGGCCGCCGTGGCCGTCCAGCGGGGCTACTGCCGCCCGGAAATCACCCTGGGGAATGAAATTCAGATTACCGACGGCCGTCACCCGGTGGTGGAACAAATGCTCCAGGATTCTCTGTTTGTTCCCAACGATACCAGTCTGGGCGCGCCAGACAATCAAGTATCCATCATTACCGGCCCAAACATGGCAGGTAAATCCACCTATATGCGCCAGGTGGCGCTGATCGTCCTCATGGCGCAGATCGGTTCCTTCGTCCCGGCAAAATCCGCCCGCATCGGTCTGGTGGATCGGGTGTTCACCCGTATCGGCGCCAGCGACGATCTTGCTTCCGGGCAGTCTACTTTTATGGTGGAAATGACCGAAGTGGCCTCCATCCTGAAATATGCCACCAGCAAAAGTCTGCTGATTCTGGACGAGATCGGCAGGGGCACCTCCACCTACGACGGTATGGCCATTGCCCGGGCAGTGCTGGAATATGCCGCAAATCCCAGAAAGCTGGGGGCAAAGACTCTTTTTGCCACCCATTACCATGAGCTTTCCGCCATTGAGCAGGAGCTGCCCAATGTGAAAAACTACAATATCGCCGTAAAAAAGCGGGGAGATCAAATGATTTTTCTGCGGCGGATCATCCCCGGCGCAGCAGATGACAGCTACGGCGTGGAGGTGGCCAAGCTGGCCGGCCTGCCCGGCAGCGTGATAGCTCGCGCCCGGGAAATCCTCGCCCAGCTGGAACTGGCGCAGCCTGTACAGGCTGCCGCCCCCGCCGAGCCGGAGGATCAGCTCAGTCTGGAAATACTGGGCTATCAGCAAGTATATCAGGCGCTTTCCACCCTCAATGTGGAAGTCATGACGCCCATTGAAGCCATGAACGAACTCTATAAGCTGAAGAAGATGCTGAATTGATATGAAAAAACTCCCCATTTCCCTGACCCGGCGGGAGCTGCTAGCGGGTTGGTGCTACCTGGGCTTAGAACTGTTCGTTCTTCCCTATCTGCTACCCCTGGCAAACGCGCTGCTTCCCAGCCCTCTCTCTCTGGGAAAGCTGAATTTTCTCTTCTTCTCCCTGAATTTTTTGGTGTTGGCCGTGGTATTTCGCCGATTTCTCCAGGCTTCCTGGCGGTATGCCCGGCAGCACGGCAAAGCGCTCCTGTCTGCCGCCGCCCTTGGCTTCGCCGTCTATCTGGCTGCCGCTGGGCTGGTGGCGCTGGCACTGGCGCGTGTTGCGCCGGAATTTTCCAATGCCAACGATGTTTCCATCGCCGCTATGGCGCGGGAGGACGCTTTGCTCATGGGCATCGGCACCGTGCTTCTTGTTCCTATGGCAGAGGAGATCCTCTACCGGGCAGTTCTTTTCGGCAGCCTGTATGCCCGCAATCCAATGGGTGCATACGTCGTCTCCTGCCTGGTATTCTGCGCCATTCATGTGCTTGGCTATGTGGGGGCGTATCCTGCGGGAATGCTGCTTCTGTCCTGCCTGCAATATCTGCCGGCGGGGCTTTGCCTGGCCTGGGTCTACGTTCGCTCCGGTTCCATTTTCGCGCCGGCAATCATCCATATGCTTGTGAATTTATCTGCTTTTTTAATGCTGTTATAAGGGGGATACCATGCCGAAAATTATACAACTATCGCCCCATGTGGCAAATCTCATTGCAGCCGGCGAGGTAGTGGAGCGTCCTGCCTCTGTGGCAAAAGAACTGCTGGAAAACGCTGTGGACGCAGGCGCCTCCCAAGTAACCATTGAGATACGGGACGGCGGCATGACTTTCCTGCGGGTAACGGACAACGGCTCCGGCATGAGTCCGGAGGACGCCCGTGTGGCCTTCCAGCGCCACGCCACCTCTAAGCTGCGCAGCGCCGAGGACTTAGCGGCCATCTCCTCCATGGGATTTCGGGGGGAGGCGCTGGCGGCCATTGCTTCTGTGAGTCGGGTGGATTTGCTCACCCGCACCGCGGGAGGAAGCAGCGGCATCAGCCTGCATCTGGAGGCAGGCTGCATTCAAGAGGACGCGGAAGCCGGCTGCCCGGAGGGTACCACCATCATTATCCGAGATCTCTTTTTTAACACCCCCGCCCGGATGAAATTCATGAAGGCCGATACAGTGGAGGGCGGGCGAGTAACCGCCGCCGTGCAGCTGCAGGCGCTGGCGCATCCCAGCGTGGCGTTTCGCTTTCTGCGGGACGGGAAGGAGATCCTTTCCACCCCAGGGGACGGGAAGCTGGAGAGCGCTATCTACTGCGTCTATGGTCGGGAATCCGCCCGAATGGTACGTCTGGAAAGCCGCTGGGACAGCTACTCCCTGGCCGGTTTCGTCTCCAAGCCCACTGACGCCCGTCCCAGCCGCAGTCTGCAAACCTACTTTGTCAACGGCCGCCCTGTGCGCTCCAAGCTGCTGACCTCCGCTCTGGAGGAAGCCTACCGCAACCAAATCATGGTGGGAAAATTCCCTGCCTGCGTGCTTCACCTGACGCTCCCGGCGTCTGCCGTGGACGTCAATGTGCATCCTGCCAAAACGGAGGTAAAATTCCTTAATGAAAAGGCCGTTTTTGACTGCGTGCATTACGGCGTTCTCGGCGTGCTGAACAAGACGCCGGATCGCCCCCAAATGCAGTTCCGGCAGACGCCAGTTCCCCAGAACAGCGCCGCTGTGCCGGAGAAAAAGCCGGACTTCTTCCAAGCCATGCCTGTCCAGGAATACCGCCCAGTTGCTGCGCCCAAGGCATTCCTGCCCGGTGTGGAGCGGGCTTCCGCTCCCGCCATGCAGGAATACGTGATAACCCCCAGCATCGCCGCCGCGCCCACGCCGGTCACAAGTTCAGCGGGGCATCCGCCGGCGCAGGCCGAACCCCTGCCGGTTTCCCAGGCCGCAGAAGAACCGCCGGCGGAGCAGGTATCGCTGCCCATGCCCCAGGAAATCCCCTGGCGGATGGTGGGAGAGCTGTACCGCAGCTATATCCTGGTGGAGCAGGGAGAAGATGCCTACCTCATCGATAAGCACGCCGCACACGAGCGAATCCTTTTTGACAAGCTGCGGGAAAACCAGGAAGCCATCACCGCCCAATCCCTGCTTTCCCCCATCCCCTGCCGTCTGTCCCCGGAACTTATCGCCGCCCTGCTTACCAACCGCCGCCTTCTGGAAGAACTGGGATTCGAGATTGAGGAATTTGGCGGCAATACCGTGCTCTTGCGGCAAGTCCCCATGGATTTGGACGTGGGGGACGCGCAGGAAGCCCTGGAGGAATTGGCCGTCAATCTGATATCCGGCAAACAAGCCGACAAAAAAGGATTGCGGGATGAGCTGCTCCATACCGTAGCCTGCAAAGCCGCCATCAAGGCCGGGTGGCACACAGATGAACAAGAACTGCTGGCGCTGGTGAAAGCGGTTATGGCTCGGGAGGATCTGAAATACTGTCCGCACGGCCGTCCCATCTGCGTTACTCTGAGCAAAAAGCAGCTGGAAAAGCAATTCAAACGCACATAACGCCCGCAGGAGGTGGCACCCCATGAACAACATCATCTGCATTGCCGGACCGACTGCCTCCGGCAAAACAGCTTTGGCAGTGGAATTGGCGCTGCGCCTCCAGGGCGAAGTGGTGTCCTGCGATTCCATGCAGGTCTATCGCCGCATGGACATCGGCACAGCCAAGCCCACGCCGGCAGAAATGCAGGGCGTGCCCCACCATATGCTCTCTGTGGCAGAGCCGGAGGAGGATTTCTCTGTCAGCCGGTACTGCGCCATGGCCGTCCCCATTGTGGAGGATATTCTGGCACGGGGCAAGACTGCTATCATTGCAGGAGGCACCGGGCTTTATATGGATGCGCTGATCCGCGGCAATGCCTTTGCCCCCTGCCCTTCCACCGGACGGCGGGAGGAGCTAGAAGCCCTGGCCGCTCGGGAGGGCATCCAAGCAGTTTGGGAACAGCTGCGGAGAGTAGATCCCCAGTCTGCCGCCCGACTGCCTCTGGCAGACCACAAGCGCATTATCCGCGCCATGGAAGTCTATTTGGAGACAGGGCAAACCATCACCGCACACAATCTGCATACCCAAGCCGCGCCTCCCCGGTATCGCCCTCTGTGGCTGGGGCTGGAGGATGAAAACCGGCAGGACTTATATGACCGCATCGACCGCCGGGTGGAGGCCATGATCGCCCAAGGACTATTGCGGGAAGTCCAGGAATTATTGGACTCCGGCGTCCCCAGAGCGGCCACTTCCATGCAGGCCATCGGCTACAAGGAATTTGTCGCCGTGCTGGAGGGGCAACGCGCTTTAGAGGAAGCCGTCGCCCATGTTCAGCAGTCCTCCCGCCGATATGCCAAACGGCAGCTCACCTGGTTCCGGCGGAACCCCAGCATCCACTGGCTGCACCGGAGCGCTCAAATGGACAGCCGCCAAATTGTTGAGGCCGCTTGTCAGTTTACGGCGAGTTCCGACAAATGAAATCTGGTAACATAGGTATATCCCAAAAGAAAGAAGGAATACATATGTCAGACCAGCTCAATTTACAGGACGCCATTCTCAAGGAAGTCCGCCGGGAAAAAGTCCCGGTCACCCTCTTCTTGATGAACGGCTTCCAGCTCCGGGGGGTTATCACAGGTTTTGACAGCTTTGTAGTCGTGCTGGTAACAGACGGCAAGCAGCAAATGATCTACAAGCACGCCATCTCCACCTTGGTTCCCATACGGCCTCTGAAAGCCGCAGCCCAAACCATCTAACCAGACAGGGGCGGCGGAATATGCTTCCGCCGCCCCTGGCATTATAAAGAAAGAAGGTATCCCATTGTCCATTGCCGAGAATATTGCCGCAGTCCGTATGCAAATTGCCCGGGCGGCCGCTGCCGCCGGCCGCGACCCTGGGGAGATTCAGCTTTGCGCCGCCACCAAAATGAATGACGCGCAGGCCGTGCGTCAGGCCATTGCCGCCGGGGTAGACTGCTGCGGAGAAAACCGGGTGCAGGAGCTTGTGGAAAAGCAGCGTCAGGACGCTTACCGCGGCGCGCCGGTGCATTTCATCGGCCACCTGCAAACCAACAAAGTGCGCCAGGTAGTCGGCAAAGTGGATTTGATTCAAAGTGTGGACAGCCTGCGTCTATTGCAGGCCATTGACGCGGAAGCTGCCCGCCAGGGCATCCGTCAGGACATTCTGCTGGAGGTGAATACCGGTCGGGAAGAATCCAAAAGCGGATTCTATTCCGAGGATATTCCGGCGGTTTTGGAAGTTTTACCCAATTTTTCTCATATTTTCCTCCGCGGGCTTATGACTATTCCCCCTGTTTGCCAGGAACCAGAAGATTCCAAGGAATTTTTTCTGGAAATTTGTCGACTTTCTGTTGACATTGGGCGCAAAAAATACGATAATGTATCTGTTGATATTTTGTCTATGGGAATGTCCGGAGATTACGCTGAGGCGATTGCCTGCGGGAGCACGATGATCCGTTTGGGCACCGCCATCTTCGGCTCCAGAAATTACGGCAAGTCTCATCAGGAATGATGCGAACATATTAGGAGGAAACAGAAACATGAGCTTTTGGGATAATGTAAAGAAATTCACCCAGCCCTACGATGACGAATACGATGATTATGACGATGAGGAGATGGAGGGCTATCAGGAAGAGGCGGAGGAACCTGCTCCCCGCGCCTCCCGCCGCGCCTCCTCTTACCGCTCCTATGCCGAGGAGGATAACTCCCTGGATATGGATTTCGGCGGCGTTGCCACCACTTCCGCGCCTTCCTCTGCGCCCACTTCCTCTGGCTTCAGCGGCCAGGTTCTGAACATGAACTCCAACAAGCAGGAGGTCGTGCTCTTCCGGGCAAAGAGCTTTAACGACGCCACTAAGGCCGCCGACGACTTGAAGAACCGCAAGGCCGTCATCCTGAACATGGAAAATGTGGACAAAGCCTTGACCCGCCGGGTGGTGGATTTCCTCACCGGCTGCATCTACGCTCTGGAGGGCGATGTAAAGAAGATCGCCAACGCTTCCTATCTGTTCTGCCCCCACGGCATGAATATCGTAGGCGACCTGGAAAATCTTCAAAGCGAGGTTGAAAGCTACATCTAATTTTTAACCGTTTCGCACCGAAAAAGAAAGGACTGTACCTATGTTTACACCGCAGCAAATCGATCAGATTTCCTTTGGCAGAGCCACCTTCGGCGGCTATGATATGCAGGCTGTGGATGAGTTTCTGGAGCCGCTGACCGAGGACTATGTGACCTTGTACAAGGAAAACGCTCTGCTCAAGAGCAAAATGCGTGTCCTGGTGGGCAAGCTGGAGGAATACCGTAAAAATGAAGCCAGCATGAAAGACGCCATTGTAAACGCGCAGAAGACCTGCGATATGATGGTCAAGGAAGCGGAAGCGAAGTGCAAGCAAATGCTTTCCGATGCCAACGCCGCTGCCTCTGAGAATGCTAAAAACGCCAGCGCGCTCATCGCTGCGGAAGACGCACGGGTAGAAGAGGCGCGGAAGGCCGCCTGTATGAAGATTGATGAAATTGCCGATCAGATCCGCGCCTGCCTTCAGGCTCTGGATCGTATCAAGGCCGCCAACGCCCCCGCCGCTTCCGTCGTCAGCCGCAACCCCGGCAAGGACAGCGCCACCGACGCCGTGGCCAACGAAATTTCCATGAATTTGGAAGCGCTGGTAGGCTCCACCGATGAGCCTGCCCCTAAGCCTGAGCCGAAGCATCCCGTTTCCGATACCACCAGCCGGTTTACCAATATGAACCTGCAGTTTGGCCGGAACTACGATCCCACCCACTCTTAAGTACATACCCAATATGCCAGGATGAGGACAGGTGCCCTCCATCTCCTGCCATCAGAGAGCTGCCGGCCGGTGCAAGGCAGCAGGCAGGCGGAGTGTATATCCCCTCGGAGCAGCGGTGCTGAAGCTATGAGTAAGTTCCGCCGGTTCGCGCCCGTTATCCCGCTTCGAGTGCCGGGCAGCCGGAACAAGAGTGGTACCGCAGAGGTCTTTTTTGCCTTTGTCTCTTAGTAAAGGGGCAAGGGCAATTTTATTTTGATTCTAAAATGGAGGTAGTATTTCCATGGATTACAAGAATACCATCATCACTCCCAAGACCAGTTTTCCCATGAAAGCAGGCCTGCCTGCCCGGGAACCGGGAATGCTGGAGCACTGGAACCAGGAAGGACTATATCAGCAAATGCTGGAGAAGAACAAGGCGCTGCCACGGTTTGTACTCCATGACGGCCCCCCCTTCAGCAACGGGGACATCCACATGGGCACCGCCATGAACAAGGTGCTCAAGGACTTTATCATCCGCAGCCATGCCATGATGGGCTTCTATACTCCCTATGTCCCCGGCTGGGACAACCATGGTATGCCCATTGAGTCCGCCATTATCAAGAAGAATAAACTGAACCGCAAAGCAATGCCTGTGCCGGAATTCCGCTCCGCCTGCGAGGCATTCGCAGAAGACTATATCCAGCGGCAAATGACCAGCTTCCGCCGGCTGGGCGTAGTGGGCGACTGGGAGCATCCCTATCGCACCATGGACAAGCATTTTGAGGCCGAGGAAGTAAAGGTCTTTGGCGCCATGTATGAAAAAGGTTATATTTATAAAGGTTTGAAGCCTGTATACTGGTGCCCCAAAGACGAAACTGCCCTGGCGGAAGCGGAAATCGAATATCAGGATGACCCCTGCACCTCCGTATATGTAAAATTCCCCATTAAGTATGACTTCGGCAAGCTGGCGGATTTTGACCTGAGCCGTACCTATTTCCTGATCTGGACAACTACTATCTGGACCCTGCCCGGCAATATGGCCATCTGCCTGCATCCCCGGGAAAGCTATGTGCTGGCCAAGGCTGAAAACGGCGAAACCTATATTCTGGCAGAGGCGCTGCTCCATCGGGTCATGCAGGTGGCCAACATTGAAAATTACGAGATCATCGCCCGCTACCCCGGCAGCTTCTTCGAGAATATGATCGCGGATCACCCCTTCCTGCCCAAGACCTCCCGGCTGGTAAACGCGGAATACGTCACCATGGATTCCGGTACAGGCTGCGTGCATACCGCTCCCGGCTTTGGTGCGGATGACTATCAGACCTGTATGCGCTACGGCATTGAACTGGTGGTGCCGGTGGACGACCGCGGACGCCACACCGTCTACGCCGGGAAATACGCCGGTCTCACCACCGATGAGTCCAATCCCATTATTCTGAAGGATATGGAGGAAAGCGGTATGCTCTTTGCTTCCGAGCAGATCGTCCACTCCTATCCCCACTGTTGGCGCTGCAAGAATCCCATTATTTTCCGCGCCACGCCCCAGTGGTTCTGCTCCGTGGAATCCTTCAAGGAGCAGGCGGTGGACGCCTGCCGGAACATTCGCTGGCTTCCCGCCTGGGGCGGCGACCGGATGGAAAGCATGATCCGGGAGCGGGCGGACTGGTGTATTTCCCGGCAGCGTCGCTGGGGTCTGCCTATTCCCGTGTTTTACTGCAAAAACTGCGGCAAGCCTGTGTGTACGCCGGAGACCATTTCTCATATTTCCCAGCTCTTCGATCAGCATGGGTCTAATATCTGGTTTGAGCAAGATGCGGAAGCGCTGATTCCCAGCGGTCTGACCTGCCCCCACTGCGGCGGAGCACATTTTGACAAGGAAACGGACACCCTGGACGGCTGGTTTGACTCCGGTTCTACCCACTACGCTTCTCTCCGCCGGAATACCCCGGAACTGTGGCCTGCAGATGTATACCTGGAAGGCGCGGATCAGTACCGCGGCTGGTTCCAGTCCAGCCTGCTTACCAGCGTGGGCGCGCTGGGACAGGGCGCTCCCTTCAAGCAGGTCATCACCCACGGCTGGACAGTGGACGGCCAGGGTCGCGCTATGCACAAATCCCTGGGCAACGGCATGGATCCCAACGAACTCATCAAAGAATACGGTGCGGACATTGTACGTCTGTGGGCAGGCTCTGCGGACTACCACGCAGATATGCGCTGCTCCAAGGATATTTTCAAGCAGCTCAGCCAGAACTATCTGAAATTCCGCAATACTGCCCGGTACTGTCTGGGCAACCTGAATGAATTTGATGCCAATCATCTGGTACTGCCCCAGGATATGGAGGAGTTGGATAAGTGGGTGCTCACCCGTCTGAACAGCCTCATCGCCGTCTGCCGCAAAGCCTATGAGAATTACGAGTTCCACGTGGTATCCCACGCCATCAACGATTTCTGCGTGGTGGAACTGTCCAGCTTCTATCTGGACATCATCAAGGATCGCCTTTACTGCGAAGAACCCGGCGGCCTGCGCCGCCGTTCCGCGCAAACGGCGCTGTATCTCATCGTGGACACCCTGGCAAAGCTGTTCGCTCCCATTCTGGCCTTTACTTGTGATGAGATCTGGCAGGCCATGCCCCACCGGGAGGGCGACGACACCCGGAACATCCTGCTGAACCAGATGCCGGAAAACTGCAGCGTTTACATTCTGGACAGCGCCGCCATGGAGAAGTGGGGCACCGTCATGAAGCTGCGGCAGGATGTAAACGGCGTACTGGAGCTGGCTCGCGCTGAAAAGCGGATCGGCAAGGCACTGGAAGCCCATGTGAGCCTGCAGACGCAGGACGCCGCACTGACGGAAGCCTGTAAAAATGTGAACCTGGCGGAAGTATGTATCGTCTCCTCCTGTGCGTGGGAAGCGCCGGAGGCCGCCGCCCTGGTGGGTCAGGGAAGCAATTTCCCCACGCTCACCATCGGCGTCACCGAGGCACGGGGCGGCAAATGTCCCCGGTGCTGGATGCACACGGAAACCCCCGACGAGCATGGTCTCTGCCCCCGCTGCGCACGGGTCGTGGCTAAGCTGGATGTGGAAATCTGAAGCGCCCCCAGCAGCAAACCGCCCCGGAGGGTATCCTCCGGGGCGGTTTTTCGAATACGGCTCGCCTTGATTCCTTTCTCAAGAAATGGTATAATGGCATTGCTGCGGGCATCGCCGCCGCATTCCCGGCGGACATCAACCACCTGCGGCGTTCGACCATATTTCAGCAATACAGCAAGGAGCTTCTATGCGCAAAAATGACCTTTCCCCCAGCAAATGGCTGCTGTCTATGTTAGGCAGCGCCATTCTGGCTTTTGGGCTTTACAATATCCATTCCGTTTCCGCCGTAACAGAGGGCGGCGTACTGGGATTGACCCTGCTGCTGCAGCACTGGATTCATCTCTCTCCCGCCATTACAGGTCTTCTGCTCAACGCATCATGCTATCTATTTGGATGGCGCACCCTGGGCAAAAAATTCCTGTTATATTCCATTGTCTCAACCATTAGCTTTTCTTTGGGCTATGCCCTGTGCCAGCAGTTTCCGCCGCTGTGGCCGGAAATCGCCCGGCATCCCCTGCTGGCCGCCATTACCGGGGCGCTGTTTGTAGGCGTGGGCGCCGGACTTTGCGTCCGCGTAGGCGGCGCGCCCAGCGGCGACGACGCCCTAGCAATGTCTTTGGCTCGCCTGACGGGTCTGGGAATCCAGTGGATATATCTGGCCTGTGATCTGATCGTACTGCTTCTTTCCCTCAGCTATATTCCTCTGGCGCGTATTGGCTACTCGCTGCTCACCGTACTCCTCTCCGGACAGATCATCGGCTTTCTGCAGCGTATGCCTTCTGTAAATTGATTGTAAGGTTCTGGACTTTCTCCAGGAAAATGGTATATTTAGACTGTCGGCAGGTGCACTGCTGTATTATATGCGTCATAAGGCGCTATTTCTCCATTCCATCATAGGAGCGGATGAATCATGACCTATCTCATTGCTGCCGGAGCGATAATCCTAATATATCTGCTGTCCCTTCGGGGACGGCGCGGGCATCCCGGCCTGGAATCCCTGCAGGGGTGGTATTATGCGCACCGGGGTTTGCATTGTCCCGGCCGCCCGGAAAACAGCATGGCGGCTTTTCAAGCGGCGCTGGAGCATGGCTACGGCATCGAGTTGGATGTCCACCTGCTGCGAGACGGGAATCTGGCGGTGATCCACGATTCTTCCCTCCTGCGCACCACGGGAAAAGAGGGATACATCGAAAACCTCACCACGCAGGAGTTATCCGGCTATCCCCTGGAGGGCACTTCTCAAACCATTCCGGAGTTTCGGCGGGTGCTAGAGCTATGCGGTGGAAAAGTTCCCTTGATTGTAGAGCTGAAGCCCGCTGGCGGCAACCATGCCCGACTGGCGGAAGCCGCCTGCAACATGTTGGCCAGCTACGGCGGCGTATATTGCCTGGAATCCTTCGACCCCCGGTGCGTCCGGTGGCTGCGGAAACACCAACCGAGGATAATTCGGGGACAGTTGGCGGAAAACTTCCTACGAAGCCAGGGAAAATACCCCTGGCTGCTGAAATGGATTCTTACCAGCCAGACGGTCAATTTTCTTACACGGCCAGATTTCATCGCATACCGCTACACCGACCGCAAGCGCCTGGGCAATCTTCTGGTACGGAAATTCTGGGGCATCCAGGGTGTGAGCTGGACGGTGCAGACACCGGAGGATTGCGCTCAGGCTGTTCAGGAAGGCTGGATCCCCATTTTCGAACACTTTGAACCATAGCAAGCCGCTCCTGGTTATGCTGTCTGCACGATCAGGAGCGGTGTATTACGCTGTCGGGGAGTTTCCTTTCAAAACAGTTTCTCCGCCAGATTCCGGGACTTGACCGCATAGAACAGCAGCGTTCCCAGGGTTAATAATACTGCTGCTTCGCCGATGGCCACATACAGGGCATTCAGCCAGAAGCCGCCGCCAATGTACGCAGTCAGTTCCCAGCCAACCAGCAGGGCGTTGGCCGCCGCCGGCATCAGCATAGCCGGGAGGGGATACCCCCGCACGGTCACCCGGCGCAGCTGCCACATAGCTGCCGCCGCCGCCAGCGAGGCGAAGCTGCCCACCAGGAAATCCAGCGGCAGCGCGCCCAAATAAGTAAGATTGAATACCAGGCAGCCCACCGCCAGGCCGGGGACAGCAGCTGGCGTAAACAGCGCCAGCACACACAGCGCCTCCGACGCCCGGAACTGAATTGCCCAGGTGGCAGAGTCCGGCAGCAGCAAATTCTGTAAATGCGTCAGCGCGGCATACAGCGCCGCGATCATGGCGCCTTGTACCAAGTAGCGGATTTTCTTGTCCATACTTTCCTCCTAGAAATGAAAAAAGGGCGCAGTACGCACCCATCCCATAAAAATGAGCGCATACCGCGCCCACCCTTTTCCCTAGTTTTGTTTACCGACAGGATGGTTACGAACTGTCCTATTCAATTAGCGTGGGGAATTATAGCATAAATCGCGTCCGCTGTCAAGCACCGCAAAAGTGGCTTCTTCCCCTCTTGCATTTCTGCCACATATGTGATATTCTTAAAATGTACAAAGCTGAAAGTGAGGTATTTTTATGGCTCTTCCACAGCAAAACGGCAATTCCAATCACAAAACTTCCCCGCAATATCAGCTGGGTCTGATCGCTACAGCCCGGGGCGCGCTGCTGGGTACCATCATTCTCTCCACCATCAATCTGCTGATGCTGGCGCTGGATACCGGGCGGTATTTCCTGTTTTCCATCTCCGTTCCCTACTACCTGACCTGGTTCGGCAAAATTCTGGACAACGGCACCTCCGACGGTTCCGGCAGCCTCGTTGGTACATACACCATTATGGCCATTGTCATCGGTTTACTGATCCTGACCGTATACTTGATTACGTGGCTGCTTTCCAAGAAACACCGCGTCTGGCTTACCGTGGCAACGGCGCTTTTCGTGGTGGATACGGTGGCGCTGATTGTCTTTGCCTTTACCATGCTCACCAATCCCATGAGCTGCCTGCTGGACTTCCTGCTCCATGCGGTAATTCTTTTTGAATTGATCCAGGGCGTCCTGGCCAATCGCAAGCTGCAAAAGGCTCAGTTGTCCGATCCCCATACACCCCAAGGCTATCGCGGAACGACCCCTGACCTGTAATCAGCCATTGCAGATAGTTTTACGATGACCACGGTAATTCTTGAAAAGGAGCGCCAAAATTGTTACCTGCCATTTTACTCTTTTTGATCACTTACATCCTTATGCTCACCCTCAGCAAATACCGGCCTTATATCGCCTTGGGCTCTGCGCTGATTTTTATTGCTACCGGTATGCTGCCCCTGTCCGATGTTTTCAGTTCCATCGACTACAATGTTCTATTGATGATTGCCGGTACCATGGGCTTGGTCGCCTTGTTCATTGACAGCCGGATGCCGGAATTGTTGGCAGACCTGGTGATGGAGCACGTGCCCAATGTAAAGTGGGCGGCAGTTTCCCTGTCCCTGTTTGCCGGCGTCATCTCTGCCTTCGTGGATAACGTGGCCACCGTGCTGATGGTTGCCCCCGTAGCGCTGGAGATCTGCAAAAAGCTGAAAACAAACCCCGTGCCCTTCCTCATTGGCATCGCTGTTTCTTCTAACCTCCAGGGCGCGGCTACCCTGGTGGGCGACACCACCGCCATTATGCTTGGTTCATACGCCAATATGAGCTTCCTAGACTTTTTCTGGTACCAGGGCAAACCCAGTATGTTCTTTGCGGTGGAGTTGGGGGCGGTTGCCTCTGCTTTCATTCTGGCGTTCCTATTCCGCAAGGAGAAAGGCGCCATTCCCAAGGGCACGCGCACCCAGGTTACGGATTGGGTTCCTACCTATCTTCTGGGCGGCGCCATTGTTTTGCTGATCCTGGCTTCTTTCCTGCCGGAAAAGCCAGATATCACCAACGGCCTGATCTGCTGCGGACTGATGATCCTGGGCATCCTTCTCAACTTCCTCCGCAAAAAAGATGTGTCTGCCATCCTGGAGCCTTTGAAGGCCATTGATTTTGAAACCATTGGCCTGCTCATCGGTCTATTTTTGATTATTGGCGGCATCTCCGCCCAGGGCGTCATCGACGCCGCTGCAGATTTGCTGGCGCGCATTGGCGGCAACAATACTTTCCTGATCTACACGGTGATCGTCTGGGCTTCCGTATTCATCTCGGCTTTTATCGACAACATTCCCTATGTGGCCACCATGCTGCCGGTGGTGCAGGGTTTGGCGCTACAGCTGGGCATTGACCCTACGCCGCTGTATTTCGGCCTGCTCTCCGGCGCTACCTTGGGCGGCAACTTGACCCCCATCGGAGCCAGCGCCAATATCACCGGTATCGGTATTCTCCGCCGGGAGGGGTATACGGTGAAAAACAGCGACTTTTTCCAAATCGGTATTCCTTTCACCCTGGCTGCCATCATCCCCTCCTACATCTATATTTGGCTGGTATACGGCATCTGATTTACTTTGCGCCGCCCAAAAATGGGCGGCGCAGTTTTCAAAACAAAGGAGACGATCATACTATGCGGCGATTGCTGATTTGTGGATTTGCACCCTTCGGCGGGGAGCAGCTCAATCCCTCTTGGGAGGCGGTGTCGCGCCTGCCTGACCAGATAGATGATTTCAGATTATGTAAACTTAAAATTCCTGTAGAATTTGGCGCGGCAGCGGATACAGTGCTCTCTACAGCAGCAAAAATTTCGCCAGATGTGATTCTGTGTGTGGGGCAAGCAGGCGGGCGCAGCGCCGTTACCCCGGAACGTGTTGGCATCAACCTCCAGGACGCCCGTATCCCAGACAACGCCGGTGAGCTGCCCCAGGATATTCCTATTATCCCAGGCGCACCGGCAGCCTATTTTGCCACCGTGCCTGTGAAAGCCATGGCAGCTGCCATTCAGGCGGCCGGTATCCCCAGCGAGGTATCCAATACCGCCGGTACTTACGTCTGCAATGATGTTCTCTACCGACTGCTTCACCGCTATGCCGGCACTTCTGTCCGCGTGGGCTTTCTCCACGTTCCCTATTTGCCGGAGCAAGGCGTACCCAACCTGCCTCTGATCAAGACTTGCAGCGCGCTGGAGGCGGCGATTCTCGCTTTATAAGCCATTTGGGGCAACCTTCCGGTTGCCCCAAATTTTACTGCCCCAGAGAAAACCTCTGGGGCAGCCGTATATTGAAAATCAGTCCTCGTTTTTGGCTTCCGCGATGATCTTCGCCTGATTGGCCTTGGGCACTTCCTCGTACCGCTCAAAGCGCATCGTGAACGCGCCCCGCGCCTGCGTCATAGCCCGCAGGTCAATGGCGTAGCTGCCCATCTCCGCCATGGGCACTTCCGCTTCCACGATGGCGTTGCCTTCCTTGTCGTGCTCCATACCCATAACGCGTCCGCGGCGCTTATTCAAGTCACCGATCACATCGCCCATATCGTCCGCAGGAACTGTGACCTTTAGGGAAGCAATCGGCTCCAGCAGCGTGGGATTGGCGTTGGGCATCGCTTCCTTGAACGCCAGAATGGCCGCCAGCTTAAAGGCCATTTCATTGGAGTCCACAGGATGGTAGGAACCATCATACAACACGGCCTTCAGATTTACCATGGGATATCCCGCCAGGGGACCTTTCTGAATGGCTTCCCGGATACCCTTTTCCACAGCGGGATAGAAATTCTTGGGAACACTGCCGCCAAAAACCTCTTCAGCAAAGATCAAGTCCTCCTGCTCCTCCTGGGGCTCAAAGCGCACCCAGACGTCGCCGAACTGGCCGGAACCGCCGGTCTGCTTCTTATGGCGGCCGTGCGCTTCCACTTTCTTCTTGATCCGCTCCCGGTAAGCAACCTTCGCCGGGCTGAGCACAGCATCCACACCAAAGCGGCTCTTAAGCTTCGATACCAGCACATCCAGCTGCTGGTCGCCGGCGCCGGAGATCACCAGCTGCTTTGTCTCGGAATTGTTATGCACGGTGAAAGAGGGATCTTCCTCGTTCAGCCGGTTCAGACCGGTGCCCACCTTATCCTCCTGCCCTTTCACTTTGGGCGCGATGGCCATAGAATAGCATGGTTCCGCATAGGGGATGCCCTTAAGCGATACCACCTTCCGGGGATCGCACAGGGTGTCGCCGGTCTTGACTCTCTCCATTTTGCCAATGGCGCCGATGTCCCCGCAGCCTAATTCCTTGACCTCGGTATTTTTCTTGCCGCACATGGTATACATCCGCCCCAGCTTTTCCGTCTCGCCGGTACGGGCGTTCACCAGCACGGTATCGGGTGTAATAACGCCGGAGAGCACCTTGATAAAGGAGTACTTGCCGTACTGATCGGACACGGTCTTGAATACAAAAGCGGACGGCACGCCCCGGGGGGAAACCACAAATTCCTCCACTTTTCCGTCGGCAGTAGTAGCTTTATGATAATTGCCCTCCACCGGATTGGGCAGCAAATCCACAATATGATCCATCAGCATCAAGCTGCCCAGGCAGGTAACGCCGGAACCGCAGAAAACAGGGTACATGGTGTGATCCAGCACACCCTTGTGCAGCCCCTGGATCATTTCCCGGTAAGTAAAGTTCTCGCCGCCGAAGAATTTATCCATAAATTCCTCGCTGGTTTCCGCTACGGATTCCTTCAGCGCGTCGTTGAATTCCTCCACCACGGCAACTTTGTCCTCCGGCACATCGATCTCCACCCGCTTCAGATTCCGCATTTCATAAGCGCGCTTGTTCAGCACGTCGATGATGCCGGTTACCCGCTTGGCGCTGTCCCAGATGGGCACCACCACCGGCGCAATTTTATTGCCGTAGCGCTCCCGCAGGGCGTTGAAGGTGGCGTTATAGTCGCTGTTGTCCTCATCCACCTTAGAGATATAGATAAAGCGGGGCATATTCCGCTCTTCGCAGTATTTCCACGCTTTCTCAAAGCCTACGGTGATCCCATCCTTGGCAGAGCAGACAATCACGGCAGCGTCCGCCGCCCGCAGAGCCTCCATCACTGCGCCGGAGAAGTCAAAAGCACCGGGGGTATCCAGCACATTGATCTTTACATTATTATACTCCAGCGGCACAACGGATGTGGAAATAGAGATATGGCGGCGAATTTCCTCGGGGTCATAGTCGCAAACAGTATTGCCGTCGGCGTTTTTGCCGATGCGGTCAATCGCCCCCGTCATATACAGTAAGCTCTCAACCAGCGCAGTCTTACCGCTGCCGCTATGGCCGAGCAGGCAGATGTTGCGAATTGCATTTGCTGTGAACATGGTTGTCATACTCCTTTCGGGAAGGCCAAGCGCCTTCCGCTGCTGTCCTGGGGCAAAGCCCCGCAATAAAGACATTATACACGAATTGCCCATAAAAAGCAATGGTCAATTTGGTAATTTTGCAATTCGTTCATATTTGGACAAATCCTATGTTCAGCCGCAAAAACCTCGGGATCTTCCGACCCCGAGGTTTTTATCTGCATCAGATTGATCGCGTCCACTCTGTAATCAGCAGACCCGGCAGCATCCATACCAGCTGGTACAGAAACAGATTTACCGACGTCAGCAGGTCTCCGAGCCCCAGCACCGCCAGCAGCGCCATTACGCCAAGCCCCAGAATACCGCCGATCATGTGGACAACCACGCCCACCCGGGACGCAGTGCGTACCGCTCTAGCGCCGGTGACAGCATATGCTGCCGATACCAACCCCGAACGGGTCACCAGCGCCAGCGCAGGCACATCCGCCGGCGCCTCCGCCTGCTGCAGCTCTACCCGCTCGGCGTCTGCCGGGAATAGGATCTTCTTGGTATTCACCCCAAACTTCTCCCGAATGAACTCCTCCGTGAGGACAAAATCCACACTGGTGAGCATCGGTTTCAGTCCTCGATATGCACACAGGCTGGTGATTCCCGCGGCAGCGGTGCTGTCCTTGGCATAATTCAAAGCAAACAGTCCGCAAAGCTCCCCATCAATGGCCGTATACACCGCCTGATTGACACGGGTGCCCTCCGGAATCTCCACGCCCATCTCCTTCATAAAGCTGAGCACGCCCACCAGCACCGATTCGCCGCCGATCTCTGCCCCGATACCGCCGCTGCCATAGTCCTGGAAACTCTCCACATGGTAGCGGCGTCCGTTGCGGCTGTCCAGCACCCGATCAAAAATAGGCGCCAAGCCGCCGCTGCCTGCCCGGATCAGCGCCGCAGTATAGGCGATCACCTGCTCCGTATCCCGGCTGCCATAGAATTTCACGCCGTTCATCATCACGCTGCCCACAGGGAACAGATCCTCGTAAGTCACAGGGAAAACTACCTTTTTTGCCAGACCCTCCACGCCTGTCCAGCCGCACAGTACCGTGCCCACGCTGTGCAGGCGCTTTTCCAGCACCGCCATGGGACGGCTCAAAGTCACAAAGAAGGTAGCCGGAACTGCCGCCAAAGTGGACACTGCCAGCACCTGCACACCAAAAGAGGTTCCATGGAGCACCCCAGCCGCCACGCCCAGGGCAATGCTGGCCGCCAGCGCGATCAGCGCATAGTGGTTGGTAACCTTTTCCGGCTTGGAAACCGTCTGATACCGCTCCATAAACTCTTCTACCTGACCCTCGCCCCGGAGGATTCCGGACGTTCCTTGATAGAAATCCGGCTTACATACCACACTGTCCAGCCGGACGGCCTTGCGCAGGGTGTCCATCTGTCCCCGCTCGGTAATCCGCTTCTCAAACGCACCCCAGAGACATAGCGTCATCTCCATACTGAACGCCGCGCAGCAGGGAATCCGCTGCTCAATCAAACCCAGTACGCCGTCTGCAGTGCAGGCCAGGAATGTGAATACCAGCATAGTTTCCAGGGTAAAACGCTTGTGAAACAGATCCGTAACGCCCTCGATCAGCCGATGGCTGCCCAGCATCGCGGAAAACAGCATAGCAAAGAACTGCAGGAACACCATCAATTTCAGCCTGGACTCCGACACCACCCCCAGGGAATAGAGCGCTGTGGCGCCGGCGGACAGCAGTGTTACCAGCAAACTCAGGAAGATAGCGATCTGCAGCTTGCCCACGCCCACCTCTGTCAATTCATAATAGCGTTTTTCCGGGCCGGCAATGATCTGCCGCTTCAGTTCGCTTAAACGGTTTCCCCCACGGAAGGGGATGGGCTGGGGCGGGATATATTCCCCCATGGGCTGCTCATATTCCGGCTCCCATCCCTCCGAAAAGGCCGCCGGAGCGTCCTGCTGCTGGTGCAGCTGGGCGATGTTCTCCAGTCGGACAGTCGCATCTTCAGAAGCCGCTTCCGCCATGTCCGCCGCCTCTGCAGTCTCCTCCGCCGCAGGGGGTTCCGGGATACGCTCCATTTCCTCCTCATCGATCTCTGGCTCAGCTTCTTCAGCAGATTCCCGGTCTTCCTCTGCCTCCGGCTCTTCCTGTTCCTCTGCGAGCTCCGATTCCTCTTGTATTTCCAGGGTTTCCAGTTCCTCTTCCAATATTTCCCCGGAACCAAATTCCCGCATGATTTCCTCCAGGCTTAATTCCGGAAGTTCCTGATCTTTCTCGTCCATAGCAAAACCTCCTAGCTATTTTCACGCTGCCGTACCGCTTCATACAGCAAAATAGAAGCTGCTGCAGAAGCGTTCAGGGATGTAATACGCCCTTTCATGGGAATATGCACGGTGACATCGCAGTTCTGGGCTACCAAGCGGCTCATGCCGTCCCCCTCGGAGCCAATGACAATGGCCGTTGCGCCTTTCAGATCCGCCCGGTACATGGGAATGGAGCCTTCGGCGGCTGTGCCGTAAATCCACACACCCTTTTGCTTCAATTCCTCCATGGCAGATACCAGATTCGTGACCCGCGCCACCTTTATATGCTCCACCGCGCCGGCGCTGGCTTTGGCTACCACTGCGGACAGCCCCACGCTGCGGCGCTTGGGGATGATTACCCCGTGAGCGCCGGCGCACTCCGCAGAACGGAGAATCGCTCCCAGGTTATGGGGATCGGAAATCTCGTCGCAAAGCACCAGCAGCGGTGCTTCTCCCCTGCGCTCCGCCTCCGCCAGCATAGCGTCGATGGTGGAATACTCCCGCGCGGCGGCCATGGCGATAACGCCCTGATGGGCATGGGTGACGCTCATGGCGTCCAGCTTTCGGCGATCCACCGTTACCACCACCGCGCCGGCTTCCTTTGCCTGCTGCGCCAAGCGCTGCAGGCCATGGTCGGTATCTCCGCCGGCGATGAATACTTTATCGATCGTGCGTCCGCTGCGCAGCGCCTCCGCAAGGGCATTGCGTCCTTCCAGACGGCCTTCGTCCTCCCGCTCTGCCGCCGGTTCGCTGCTGCGGCTGTCTTTTTTATATCGTTTTTCCTGCATGGCCTCATCTCCAAAAAATATGGGCTATTCCCACCCATTTTACAATTGCATGGTTATTATAGCAGATTTCCCCACCGGGGACAACTTCTTTTTCGCTTTGCCGGCTGTTTTTTCCGAAATTAACAGAAAGTTCACTGGGAATTTGGGAATCGTTCATTGCGGAAAGCGGAAAAATGTGGTATGATAGAACGCAAATAATGCAATGTCTCAAGGAGGCAGAGGAATGGAACAAAACCGCAACAAGAATCCCCAGGACAACAATCCTGAGGATAAGCGCCCGAAAAACAGCATCTGGATCACGCTGATCGTCACTGTGGTCATTATTTTGCTCATCACCTCGGTGCTCAACGCCGTGTCCAGCAGCCAATATACCGCCACCACTTTTTCCGACTTTCTCGATGCGAAAAACGCCGGGCAGCTGGCAGAGGTGGAGATCCGCACGGATCGGATCGTGTACCTGACCAAGGAGGAAGCCGCCAAGCCTGCCGCCCAGCAGAAGGCCTGCTTCACCGGTCTGCCCCTGGGCAACACCATGGATCTGGCGGAAGAACTGCACGCCCAGGGCGTCACTGTCAACGAGCAAATCGTTGAGGACAACTCCTTTATCATTATGATCCTCTACTATGTGGGGATGTTCGTCATCATCTTCCTGATGATGCGCATGGTCACCAAGCGCATCAGCAGCGACGGCATGATGGGCGGTTTCGGCAATAACAAAGCAAAGGTCTATATGGAAAAGCAGACCGGCGTCACTTTTAAGGACGTTGCCGGCCAGGATGAGGCCAAGGAGTCTCTCCAGGAGATCATCGACTTTCTGCATAACCCTCAGAAATATACGGACATCGGCGCAAAGCTGCCCAAGGGCGCGCTGCTGGTGGGTTCCCCCGGCACCGGCAAAACCCTGCTGGCCAAAGCTGTGGCAGGAGAGGCCAACGTTCCTTTTTTCTCCATCTCCGGCTCTGACTTCGTGGAGATGTTTGTGGGCGTAGGTGCCAGCCGGGTGCGCAGCCTGTTCCAGCAGGCGGCGAAAGTCGCTCCCTGCATTATTTTCATTGACGAAATCGACGCGGTAGGCCGCTCCAGAGACTCCCGCTTCGGCGGCAACACAGAAAATGAACAGACGCTGAACCAGCTTCTGGGAGAGATCGACGGCTTTGACTCCACCAAAGGCATCGTGTGCCTGGCGGCCACCAACCGCCCGGAAATTCTGGATAAGGCGCTGCTGCGTCCCGGCCGTTTTGACCGGCGGATCATCGTAGACCGTCCCAATCTCCAGGGTCGTCTGGACACTCTGAAGGTGCATACCCGGAAAATCAAGCTGGCGGAGGACGTGGATCTGCGGAAAATCGCCCAGGCCACTGCCGGCGCCGTGGGCGCAGATCTGGCCAACCTGGTGAACGAGGCCGCTCTGCGGGCGGTGCGGAACAATCGCCAGGCTGTGAATCAGGAAGACCTGCTGGTTTCCTTTGAAACAGTAATTGCCGGTACGGAAAAGAAAAATACCGTCCTCACCGACACGGAAAAGCGGATGGTCGCATACCATGAGGTGGGACACGCCTTGGTGGCAGCGCTGGAAAAACATTCCCAGCCGGTGTCAAAAATCACCATCGTCCCCCACACCTCCGGCTCCCTGGGCTACACCATGCAGATGCCTGAGGAGGAAAAATACCTGCAAACTGCCGATGAACTAAAGGTAGAACTGCGCACCCTGGTAGGCGGCCGCGCGGCGGAACAGGTGGTGTTCGGCGTAAAGACCACCGGCGCTTCCAATGACATCCAGCGCGCCACCGCCCTGGCGCGCAACATGGTGGCGCAGTACGGCATGAGCGACGAAATGGGACTGATGGCTCCCGCTTCTCAAGGCAATCAGTACTTGGACGGGCAGATCTATATGGACTGCTCCCAGGAGACGGCCGCACTGGTGGACAAGCAGGTGAAGGAATTGCTGGATACCTGCTATCAGGAGGCCAAACAGCTTCTGATCAGCCACCGCAGCTTGCTGGACGAGGTTTCCGAATACCTGCTGGCCAAGGAGACCATTACCGGCGACGAACTGATGGCCTATGTAAACGCGGAAAACAAAACGGCGGAGCCGCTTCCCGCTCCCGAGGAAACCACAGAATAAGGAAAGCCCCGTCCGGCAAGGCTTAATAGTGATAAGGTACTATTTAGCTTTGCGAGGGGCAGAGAACGGTGTGACCGCAATGGTCACGCCGTTTTTCTGCGTCCAGGGGTGGATTTCGCAACAACAGGCTCGGAAATCACAGGAATC
>DVKX01000039.1 GCA_018715805.1 Candidatus Faecousia intestinigallinarum
AGCAACCAAGATATTGGCGCTGGGATAGAGCTGGAGCCACTCCGCTGCCCATTGTTCGGTGATGTGATTTGGCACCACGATCAGCGATTTGGTGCAAAGCCCCAGGCGCTTCATCTCCATGGCGGCTGCCACCATCTCGTAGGTTTTCCCAGCCCCTACCTCGTGAGCCAGCAGGGTGTTCCCACCGTACAAAATGTGTGCAACGGCATTGATCTGATGGGGCCGTAAGGAAATTTCCGGGTTCATGCCCTCAAACCGGATGTGCCGTCCATCGTACTCACGGGGGCGGACGCCGTTGAAGGTTTCGTTGTAAATACGGCACAACAGTTCCCGGCGGTCGATGTCTTTCCAAATCCACTCGGCAAACTTCTGCTTGATGAGTTCCTGCCGGTCCTGGGCAATGGCGGTTTCCTTTTTGTTGAGGACAGGCTTTTTCTTGCCGTTCTCATCCTCGATATAATCGAATACCCGCACGTCCCGCTGGTTCAGGGTCTGCTCCAGGATGTGATAGGCGCTCATGCGCTTGGTGCCGTAGGTGGTAACGGCTTTCACATTGCCCCTATCGGCGTTTTTCTCCGTAATACTCCATTGGCCGGTGGCATCGGAGTGCAGGATTTTAATGCGGTTCCGGACGTAATATCCGGGGGTAAGCAGTTCCACCATGAACTGCTGGTAGATGTCGATAGGCACCCAGTTCGCGCCAATGCGCACGCCGATCTCCCCAGCGCCCAGGTCCTGGGGCTGGACCGCCTCCAGCGCTTCCACCTGCCTGCGGGCAGTTTCCTTCTGATGATCCGGGGCTGCCTCCAGGAAGGCTTTTGCCATGCGCAGCTTCTGGCGCACTTTCCCGGACAGATACTCATCCGCCGTGACAAAGGGGTAGCGGCTCAAGTCAGCCAGGGAAGGCAGAATGTCCTCCGGGTTCTCCGCACAGCGGATGTCCCGGAAAATCACCCCGGCAAGCTCCCGTTCCAGTTCCTCCGGGGATTTGCCGGAAAGCTCCGCCATATAATCCATGTCCACACGGGCTTTTTCAGAGATCGACACCGCCAATGCTTCGCTGGCCGTGTCCACGCTGGTGACGGCCACATGGGGACGGATGGTGCGCTTGGTGAACAGATCGGCCTTTCTTTTTAGGTTGCCCTGTTCATCCAGCACCTCCAGAGAGCACAAGAGACAGTAGCTGGAGTCCTCCGAAAAGGCCAGCTTGTTGCCCCGGCTGCTGATCAGGCCATACTTGGCGGTGAAGCTGTCATAGAGGGCGTTCAGTTTTTGCTGTTCCGTCTCAATGTCCTCGTCCGGGTAGCCTTCGGTCTGGTACTCGATCAGCCTGCGGACACATTCCCGCAGCTCAATCATGCCCCGGATGCGGTTTTCCGCCGTGACGGACACCTCCACAGGCACCATCACGCTGTTTTCCCGGTAATAGACCTTTCCATCCACGAGCGTGTAACTGAAATTCCGCACGGTGGGGTCTGCGGGGATAGCGTGATCTTCCTCGTCCGGTTCCTCCCGTTCATAGGGCTTGATCTCGGCCTGAAGGAACCGAATAGTCTCGGCAAGCTGCTGGGACAAATCTTCGCCCTCACGGGCTTTGCAGGCGCTGTCCGGCCCGAACCGGCCAGATTCCATCACCATGTCGCCCAAGACCATTTCCGGGTGCTGCACAAAATAGCGGTTCATGCGGATGCCGTTTTCATCCGTGTCCAGTTGCACCCAATCCGGCTCCAAATCGGTGATGTGGTCGCGCTTCTGTAGGAAGATAATGTCGCTGGTCACTTCGGTGCCGGCGTTCCGCTTGAAGGTGTTATCCGGCAGGCGGATGGCTCCGATCAGGTCGGCCCGCTGGGCCAGGTACTTTCGGACGGCGGAGTTTTCCTTGTCCAGCGTGCCCTTGCTGGTAATGAACGCCACAATGCCACCGGGTCGCACCTTGTCCAGCGTCTTGCCAAAGAAATAGTCGTGGATGAGCCAATGGTGCTTGTCATACCGCCTATCCACCACCTTGAAATCCCCAAAGGGGACGTTGCCGATGGCAACATCGAAAAAGCTGTCCGGCATCTGCACGGTTTCAAAGCCGTTCACGGAAATGCTGGCGTTCTGGTAAAGCTGCTGGGCGATTCTGCCGCTGATGCTGTCAAGCTCCACGCCGTAGGCTTTGCTGCCCGCCATGTCCGCGGGCAAAAGGCCCAGGAAATTGCCGGTGCCGCACGATGGCTCCAGGATGTTGCCCTGGGTAAAGCCCATCTGCGCAAGAGCCTTGTAGATTCCCCGGATGACCACCGGCGGGGTGTAGAAAGCGGTGAGGGAGCTGGCTCTGGCCGCCGCGTATTCCTCCGAATCCAACAGGGATTTCAGTTCCCCATAGTGAGGGCTGGTTTCCTCAAAGCAGTCTGCCAGGCCGCCCCAGCCCACATAGCAGGACAAGATTTCCTGTTCTTCGGGCGTAGCCAGCCGGTCCTCGGCCTCGATCTGCTTCAAGGTGCGGATGGCGGCAGCATTGGCGGCGTATTTCTCGCTGGGAGTGCCATGCCCCAGGGCGTCGTCGGTGATGTGGAAATCATGGCGCTGATCCCTGGGAACCTCCGGGTGCAGGGTGGTAAAGGTGATCCGTTCCCGGCGGGCGTGTCTGGGCGGCAGTAGGGCGGCTCCTTCTTTTTGCGGTTGCGGCTCCGGCATTTCCTCGGCCATCTGGCTCTCATAGCGGTCGATGTCCTCCGCCGTCAGCCATTCCGGTTTTTCCGGGAGAAGTGCGTACAGTTCCCGCATTTTGGCGAGCTGCGCTTCTACGCTGCCGGCCCACAGGTGCTTTTCCGCACGTCCGCCAGCGCCCAGGTAGTAGTCGCAATCCGCTTTCAGACGGCTCAACAGACGGTAATCGTCTTGAGATACGCCGATGGATTCCAGTTCTTCCTCCGATACGGAAATGAGATCGTCGAAAGTGAGATCTGTCAGCTCGTTTTGGATGAGTCCGTCCAGACTGTCATACTGCCTGCGCTCCAAAAACTGCCCGTCCAGGTATCGCTCAATGCGGTAATGGACCAAATCGGCATTGACCTGGATGGGGATTTCCTCGTCCGTGATCGTGGTGTAAGCAATGCCCACCTTTTCCAGATCGCTGAAATCGGCATAGCTGTCGTATTCCGCTTGGCAGAATTGGTCAATCAATTCTTTTGCCCGCTCCAACAGGGCCTGATCTTGGGTGAGGGGCTGGGGCAGCTCGTCGATCTGCTCCATACATAGCGCAACATCTGCAGCGATTTCTTCTTCTGGGTTCGCATGGTCCAGGAAGGATTGCAACAGCGCACGGATTTCCTGCCGCTGGGCTGTGTTGTGAAGTTGCTGGGCGATGTTCGCCGCCGCCTGAGCGTCGTCCTCTCCGTAACCCATGCGGGAGCCGTCAAATTCTCCTACAAGGCGCAGCACCTGGGCGGCCAGCTCCGGGTAGGGGTCTACCGGTTCTTCTTTTTGGGCTGGTTCCTCTCTGGGCGGCACCGAGAATACGGGCGCGTCCTGGGTGGAGGAGATGGTCAGTTCCGAGGTGTCAGCCACCTGTTGAATCCTGTCCCGAACCTCCTGTGGCATTTCCTCATCGTAAACCGTCACCGTGCGGTCCGGGGCGATGTGGGCAACCGTGCGGTAGTCCCCATCCACTTCTTCCAGCCGGTTCCACACGGTTAGCCCGTTGCCCAGATGCCCATAGCCCAGGTCGTAGGCTTTCGCCTGCGGCACAGCAGGGGCCACCGGCTCCTTTTTCTCCGCAAACAGGGTGAAAGTGCCCTGCCGGTAGGCGGAAATGTCTTCAAAAGCCTGCTGGCGCAGGGAGTACATCCGGTCATCCTGCGGGGTAGCTTCCCAAGCAGGGACCATCATCTGATAGATTTCTTCCACACGGGCCGGGTCATCAAGCTGCGGCTCAATGAGCTTCACCGCGTCCCAATAATCAAAGCCGAAGGGATAGGGGTGGGGCTGCTCCTGGGGCACGTTCTCAAAGAAAGCGCGGATATTCCGGGCAAGCTGGTGCTTCTCATACTGCGGCATGGCGGCCCGGTCCTCATCACTCAGGAACCGGCCCTGGGCGATCATGGCGCTGACGCGCTTTTCCACAGCGTTCCATTTCAGTTCCACCTTGGCGTAAGGCTTGGTAATACTGCCATGACTGAAGGAGACGCCTTTGCCAAGCCGGTAGGTCACATCGTCATTGCCGCCGGAATATCCGCTGTACTCGCCATGGTAGTGTTTTAAGAAATCCTCCCGTTGCTTCCGGTCAGAGTGGTTGCGATAAAAGGAGTACACCGCCAACCGATAGTCCGTGCTGCCCTTTCCACCGCGCAGGAGATTGTCGATCTCGTCCCCGGAGATGAAGAAACGCCGCTGAGGATCATATCCCTCGGCGGCGGTAAAATGCAGCGGCTCTCGTTGCAGGTCGGCAAGCTGTTCTTGGAGTTTCAGCGGGCGATAAAAACGAAACCGTAAAATATCAGAACCATTTTTGTAAGCGGCAGCAAATGCTTTATATTCGGAGAGGATCGTTTGCAGACCATTTGGCTGGCTCAGCAGTTCCGCAATTTTCTCCTTTATTTCCGGGAATCCACTCGGCCTGTCATAAATGGTGTGCAGCGAAGGAAAAAACTGTTTTTCCTCATCCTCGATGTCCCGGAACATCTGAAGGAGCCGGTCAGCAAGCTGGTGGATTTCGTAATCATCCACCCGGTCCAGCTCACTTTGGGGCATATACCGGCCTAAATCCAGCAATTCCCGGATGCGCTTGGCTGCCTGTTCCCAGGAAATCAGCGTGGCTGCTGTGCGCTGCGCGGTTTCACCCTTTGCCACATGGATTCCCTCAGCGTTGTACCAAATGGAATATTTCCGGCCATCCAGATAGAAGCCTGCGCCGTTTTCTCCATAGTGTTCCATCAGGAACCGGGCGTTGTCCTCCAGCGGCTTATCCTTTTTGAAGTAGGCGCAGATGATAAGGCGGCTGTTCTGGTCGTTGGCTCCTACGCACAGCGCTTCGTCGATCACCTGCTGGGGCAGAGCCGGGTGAGGGAAAATGGATGGTTGGGCCGCACCCTCGGCCTGGGCTGGTTGGTCAAACGCCGCAAAATCAAAAAGGGACATCTGCTGGCTCTCCTGGGTGGGGAGCCTTGGGATGTCCGTTTGAATGAAATATTCTTTTTTCTCGATGAGCTGGGCGGTCCACCCGGCCACCAGGTTCCAGGAAAACACAGATTCCCTGGTGCGGGATGGGTAAGAACCCTTCCACATGAGAAGCCCGTCCTCCTGGGGCTTATAGCCCAGGCGCTGCCCGTCTGCGATGATCTCGGTGTACCGGTCCTGATAGGCGGATTTCAGATATTCCGCCCGTTCCCGCGTATCGGTGTGAACGGAAAAGAAAAGCTCGATCTGCCTTTTTTTATACTTGAGGTCGTCATCCTTGTTGGCGATGACGGCCGTGATCTGCTTTTCATCCAAAAGCGCAGGCAATTGCGTCGTCGCAAAGTCCGCACCGCTCAAAACGGGAACCGATTCGGCCCCCGTTTCTCGCTCCGCTTCCTTGCTCCTCCTTTCCCCAAAAGGCAACTGCCTTTCGGGGGCCCCGATATTGCCTGCGCTTTCTTCCGGTTCTTCAATTAGCTGTAAATCAGCTCCGCCAGCACCGTTTCCTCCGCCGCGTTCTGCAGGTTGTTCATCATCTGCACCCACTTCATCGGATCGCGGGCTTTCAGCTCCTCCGTCACGCCCTCGGCTTTCGCCATCTGCGCTGTGATTTCCTCCATCCGGCGCTGGGCGGTCTGCTGGATCTCCGCCAGATGGCTGGAGAGCTTCCCGCTGGTCAGCAGGTTGGTGTAGGTGATCCTGCGGTGCTCCTTGAGGAACCTCCTGCGAAGCGATGCGTATTTCCCATGGGGAACCGGCTCCTCCTGGGGCGGCAGAAGGTTGGGCAGATTGTAATCTCCCTGCCGGGTGTATGTGATCTTGTCCATATTCTATGCTCCTTTCCGCCGGTATGTTTTCCTGCTCACGTACAGGATACCGGCTCTGCGGCTGGGTTTCAACTGTGCGATTTTCTTTTTGGGGCTGTCTTTGCAGGACAAGGGCCGTGCGGGCGATCTCAGAAAGGCACATCTGAGAGATGTCCCCGGTAGCCACGCCCAGGGCGTTCAATGTTTCAGGCGTATTGAAATTCAGCACATCCCGAAAATCATCGTCCTCAAAGTATTCGGACGGTTCAAGGCCGCAGCGCGCAATCAGCATATACCCGATGCTGGTCTGCAATGCCCGCCGGTACATCACTTCTACATTGTACTCGTCCAATTCTTCCAGAAAGCTGCCTTCCGTGAGGGTTTTCAATTCCGCCAGATAGTCGGGGATGTTGTCCTCCACGGCATTCTTTGCCGCAGAGAGCAGGGCTTCACCCAGATTCTCCTTGTGCTCCAGCTCTCCAAAGCTGTTCTCCAGCGTTTCGATGATGTCCGGCGCGTATTCTTCTCGCACCGTCCAAAGGGGAACGGGCCGGGGGAACCGGCCCTCATGGGTATCGGAAATGTCAAAATAGTATTTCAGCCGGGATTTTCCGCCTGTCTCTCCGTCAAAAACGGCAATGCCGTTTGCGCCCCTGTTTACCCAGCGCCCAAACTGCCGGTTCCAGCGTTCAATCTCCAGAACGGCGATGACATCCGGGCGCTGAGCATAGACAAGCAACATCTCGTCAAAGGACAGGCGGTAGTTGCGGCAGGCAGACGTAAGAAATTGCTGCCATTCTGCCGGAGCTGTTACCCTGCGCTGGGTTTCCTGATACAGCTCCGTCAGGGCTTTATAACGTATCGCCATCGGTAGCACCTCCTATCGTTCAAATTGTTTTAGCTTTTCCTTTTTTGGTGGATATTTCTCCATATACTCTTGGAGCGTACTGTCCACACCCTCATAATTCCAGTCTTTTTCCGGGTCAATATCCCGGTAGGCATTATTGGTATGGGGACTTCTCTCTAACGGAATCCGCTCATTGGAAATAAGCGTTCCCCAATGGTTGACCATGATCCAGTTGGCAATCTGGCAGGGATCGCCACGCATTTCATCATCATGGCGGACTTCATACAAATACATCCCCTTCGGGACCGTGCTGCGATCTACGCGGGCGCAAGTAAACAGCATTGGTTTGTCCAGCACGGTCACTTCTTCAAAAACCTCCTTTTTGGCGTCAACTTTGATTCCCATTGAAAATCACCTCTCAGCCAATTCCGTACTGTACTGTTTTGTGGTTTCATAATTCCCGCAGGCCGCAAGCAAAAGCAGCCAGATCAGTTCAGAAGCGTCTGACGGGTAAAGCCGCATATCCACACGGCATTGCCCGTTTTCATCCTGATAGCGCCGGGGATATTTCATCAGCTTTTCCATCTGGCGCTCATTTTCAGGGATCAGATCATCCGGGAGCAAATCCCGGTTTTCTTCCAAAATGGTCATCAGTAAATCGAACCATTCCGCGTACATATCCAATTTGACAGGTGGTAACTGTGCCATTTTTCCTACCTTTCCATCGCTGCGGCCTGCCGCTGCCGGGGAATGGAAAACCCGTAGACCTTGGCGATTTCATCGCCCAGTCTGCGGGTCACTCTCGTTATATCGGCGCGGGTCGCTGTACCGCGATACAGTTTTTCTTTCAGCAGTTCAATTTGGGACGGGCTGGCGCTGTCCTTATAAACTCGATAGAGATAATGGTTGGTGCCGTCATGATGGATGGCGTCACACCGCAGATCGCCCAGCCGGTCTACATACCAGGTGGAGTAATCCGTGTCCCCGTAAAGGCAGTCCCGGATATTGCCGCTTGGGATTTCCTTGTACCCCATGCGCCGCCCATTCCACAGACCCAGGTCGCCTACAACCAAAATGGGCTGGGAAAGCTGCACATTGAGGTTCATGCGCTCGTCATCCAGATAATCCCCGTTGATCTCATACATCAGGGAAATGCGTTCCTCCTCGGACAGCTCCGGGTATTCTGCCTCCAGGTCATCCCGCCAGTCCTCGTAATCCAGATCATAATTGCTCCAGATAACGTGTTTCCCCTCCTTCATCGGGCTTCACCTCGGTCTTTCTGCCGGAGCTTGATGGGCTGCCCCTGCTCGTCATAGTTTTTGGGGTCAGCGGCGGGGGTCTGCCAGCCAAACATGGAGCCGGCCAGCATGGCGGCTTCCTGCGCCTTGGTAACGCCATTCTTCCCGTTGTTGTCCTCAGCAAATCTGTGATTTTCCCCGGCGTCCGCCACAGAAAACTCAGGGCATGGAGTGTAGCCTTTTTCCCCTCTGGTCAGGAGGATCAGTTCTCCTGTGGAGGGAAGTGTGCTGAAGCACTGTGCCGGCAGGGAGGAGCGCAGCGGGATCACGCTCCCGTGGGTTTTCTCCAGGCGTTCCGCAAACTCACAGATATGATAGAGGGCGCTGGAATACCCTCCGCTGGTTTCAAAATGGGTTTCATCGATGAACCGGCAGGTGCGGTCACGGGTTTCTCCGCCGCCGGTAAAAATACGGATGCTATCGCCGTCCGGGATGCGGAACAGCTCCTTGTAACCGGGCGTGATAAACCGGATGCCCTGCTTTGCCTTTTCCATGTGTTGCTCCAGGAACCGGCCAACATAGGCGTAGAGGTAAAAATTGTAGTCCCCGTAATTGGGATTGCACCGCAGCATATAGGTGTGCTGGTCGGTTTTCAGCTTGAATCCGTACTCGGTGCAGAAGTTGCCCACCATCTCGGCTTCCGGGCGCTGCCGGCAATAGTGGCTCATGCTTTCCCGGCTGAAAAACAGGCCATCTTTCTCCCGCAGGGTATTGACCACTTCATCAAACTCTGCCTTAAATTCATCGGTTTTGTATTCGCGCCGGTGGTCAAACCAGGAAGTGTAAAACTCTTTTCCAGCGCCAAAATCCCCGCGCAGATGTCCAATACAGCCGGTCTGGCCTTCGAGCTGGCTGCTCTGACTGTAAGAGTACATCCGTTCCTGCGGGGTCATACTGATGATTCCCAGTTTCATTATCGCTCACGCTCCTTCTTTTTTCGTTGGATAGAAGGCTGGCCTTTTTCCTTCAAATCCTTTTCCCGCGCCTGCCAGTATTCGGGATGATAGGTCTGTAAACTGCGGTTGATGACCGCTTCATATTCACCAGGGCGGAAATACTGGTTGACGGGAGCCTGATACAGTTTTTTGTCCATCAGCTCCCGCAGGGCCACCGGCCCATCGCAGTCCTCCTCAAAGCAGAGATAGACGCCTTCCGCAAAGCCACATTCCTTTGCTTCCTTGCGGAAAACCTTGTCTGCCAAGTCCCGGTGGACCATGACGCCGCCATGCCCCGCGGTGCTGACCGAGTACGCACCGGGGCAGAGGGTTTCACAGGTCTGCACCTCGCCCCACGGGGAATAGCCCGGTGCTTTCTGTCTCACCGGATTCTGCCTTTTTTCCTCCAGGTATTGCAGTTCCTCCTGTGCCCGCGCCACCAAATCCTTCTGTGCAGCAAACAGGTCGCTGAAATAATGGCCCCAGTAGTAGTCCGTTTGGTTGCTGCATTTCCAGGTGACAAACTGCTGGGGTGCTGTTGAATGAACCCCCAGAACAAATTCGCTGTCACCCACATGACAGGAGTCTGTGATGATATATCCTTGATTGATACGCACATCCATCGATCATCGTTCCTCCTTCCCACCTTTGTGCTGCTCTTTTTTCGCTTGTTCCTGCTGAATACTTAACAGCCCGTGCTTTGCCCATCCAGGCAATTCCTCCGGTTTCATGACTCCGAGAACATCCATACGCTCATAGCGGCTCTCTTTTCCGGTATAAAGGTCAATGCAAAAGCAGGCAGAGCCTCGGCTGTGTGGATAGGCACCGAAGCCGCCCACACAGAGCTTTAACTGACAAGTGGCTCTGCGATACTCCCGGCGCAGCACTTCCGGCTTGATGACCACAATTTTGTTATTTAAGTCATCCTCACCAGACACCACGGTACAATCGCTGGCCGTGATAGGACGGTCATCAATGCCCTGTATTTTCGGCTTGTTCATCGCCACACGGGTATTCTCGGCCTGCTCGGTGACGCGCTCACCGAACATCTTTACCATCTCCGCATAGTTGTCGCTGCACATGACTTCACTGTATGCCGCAAACAATTCATTCTGCTGGCAGAAGGCGCACATATATTTTTCGCCGGTTTCATCCCGTGGATTTTCTCCCAGAACGATCTCCCTGTCACCGATGTGGATAGACTGGATGATCTCATAGTCACCGGCCATGCGCTTTTCCATTTTATTCGCCTCCATAGTCCACCTCCTTAGGTATCTCTATGGGTATTTCGTTGTGAACCTTGGTCCGATTTTCCAGCACCTTCTTCTGGACATATAGCACAGCCCGGATATTAGGGACTGTGATACCGGGAATCTCCACCATCTCCTCCGGGGTGACGGTGAGAAGCTGCACTGGGGAATAACCGGCCTGGGCGAATATGCGGAACAGCCGTTGTTCAAATCGTTCTCTCATCTGCAAAGCTCCTTTCTTTTTTGGTATGTAAAAGGGGCGGCCCCGCATGGCCGCCCCTGGCTGGTTACTTCTTACGGCTTCTGACCTTCAGGAAAATCAGACCGCCGATGATGAACACCACCAGCGCAATGGCAATGATCGTTTTCAGTTCCATTCGATAATTCCTCCTTCTTCTGTATTATTCAGCAGAATCCTCGTCCTTCTTGCGCTTGAACACATAGGCTGTGACGCCCAAAGCCGCAGCACCTGCGGCGGACACGCCCATCAGGGTCATCCACAGCCACGGCTTGCTCTCATCGCCGGTTTTGGGCGTATCGCGCAGCTCGTTGTGCATCTGTGCAACGGTGGTCTTATCCGCAAAGATCGTCACCGTCTTATCCGCAGGCAGCACATAGTTGGCACTGGCCCCATCCGATACCTCGGAAACGGTGTAATCGCCCACACGCAGGCCCTCAATAAAGATTTCGCCATTCTCGTCTGTCGTGAAAACCTGCTCATAACCGCCAGCACCCGTCACACGGAAGGAGAAGCCCTCCACCTTGCCATCGCTGGATGTCTTTTCAATCCGTAGGGAACCGGTCTGGGCCATGTTGACAAAGCCAACCCCGGCCTCGTTCTCTACCTCATAAATCTTGCCGTTCTCGGTGATCTCCACATAGTAGGCGTTTTCATCCAGCAGGAAGCCTTCCGGCGCTTTGGTTTCCTTTACAAACACGCCGCCATATTCAATGTGCGTCATCTCATAAATGCCGGTGCTGGTTTCCTCCAGATTGCCCAGCAGCTCGTCGCCGTCATCCAGCTCCTTATTGCCGTTGGTATCCCGATAAACCTCAAACTCGGCCCCGGTCAGCTTGTTGTCCGGGTAATCCTTATCCACCTTGGTAAGCCGCAGGTCGCCGTAAATGCGCTCATTGATAAGGGAGATTTCCACCACCTGTCCATCTTCCTCCACGGTAACGGGGAACACTTCATCGGAGAGGACAAACCCGTCCGGGCTTTCCAGCTCTTTCAGTACCCAGTTTCCGTAAGGAACATTGGAGAAGGAGAAGCTGCCGTCCTCCGCAGAAACGGCGGTGGCAAGAGCAGTTTCTTCCGTAAATTCGGCTTCCTCCGAATGGAACAGGCCAATCAGAGCGCCGCCCAGGCCCGTGCCGTTCTCATCGGTCTTGATGCCGTGGATTTCGCCGCGGATCAGCTCATTGGTGACAGCCTCGCCATCATTGGCGGCAATCTCTACAACGGCCACAGAAGGACCGCCATACTCGAAGGTAAACGGGAAGGTTTCGCCATTCAGCAGATAATGGCTGTCGGTGGACAGCTCCTTCAGGTAGAAGCTGCCGAAAGGCAGGTCGGTGCTGCAAACGGCCTGGCCGTTTTCATTTACCGAAACGATTTCCAGAAGCCCGTCTGCCGGGATCACAGAACCGTCCGCTGCGGTGATGTCCGCCTGGGCATAGAGGCCGAAGGTCACGGCGGAGATCTCACCGTTCATGCCAATGCCGAAGGTTTCATCTTGCTCCAGCACCTTGCTCAGGGACACCTGGACCTTCTGGCGCTGGTTGTAGAAGCTGGCTGAGGTTTCGGTGACTTCCACCTCCTGGCCTGCGTACACCAGCTCCACATTGGTGATATTCTCGCCGGTATCCACCATGCCGTGGGGGAACTGGACCTCCTTCACCTGGAATTTGCCCAGGTAGAGGGGCTGACTCTGGGCTGTGCCGTCCTCGGCGGTGGTGATGGTGTCCACTACCTCGCCCGCAGAATAGCGCAGGGTGCCATCCAGGGTGTAGACGTCCTCCAGAGCGGTGATCTCAAACACCGCGCCGGACAGGCCGGCCACTTCATAGACCGGCTGGTACACGCCCTCGCTTTCCACCACAGAGGAAAGCACTTCGCCGGTCTTGCTGACCTTGATGATTCCTTTTTGAGCCATGTTGGGCTTGGTGACTTCGATCACCGTCACGCCGCCTTCCTCGCTGGAAGCGTCCTGGGTCACATCAAAGTAAACCGGGGTGCTGTCCAGCACATAGCCGTAGGGGGCCTGCACCTCCACCAGAGAGTACCCGGAGCCGTATTCCAGCTTTTCAGGCGTTACCAGGTAGCCCTCGGCATTGGTGTAGAACGTATCAATGGTAGTGGGGGTGGGATAAGTGAAGGTCATTTCCACCTTGCTGCCATCGGGACGATAAATCTGGAACCCGGCTCCCGCATAGGGGATGGTGACGCCGGTTTCCGCGTCCACCTTGACCACCTTGATGAAGCTGGCAAAGTTGGCGTTATTGATCAGGTAGCGGTAGGTCTGGCCATCCTGGGCAATATACACTTCAAAGTCGTCCATCAGCTCGCGGCCATCCCAGCCCTTGGTCTGATGAACGATATAGGTGCCGTAGGGCAGCTTCTTGGACTGTGCAAAGCCGTTCTCATCGCAGGTGAGAACATCTCGCTCGGAGTCTTTGGCCGCATCATAACTGCCGGCAGATTTCAGATATACCTGGAACTCCGCGCCGGATTCCGGGGTTTCGATCTGGGTTTCCCCGTCGTCGGTGTGCTTGATGATGGCGATGTCGCCTTTGATAACCTGTTCCGTCACATTGTTGGCGGTGTCGTTCCGCTCAATGGTGTAAAGTTCCGGCTCCGCGCCCACATGATGAATGGTGGAGTCCAGCAGATACCCTTCGCTGGGGCTGATTTCACGAATCGTCCAGTCGGAACCGCAGACGTAATAGCCGGTGGTGAACTGGCCGTTTTCGTCCGTAGTAAAGCTGTCCACAAGGGTTTCACCCTGATACAGCCCATACACAGCGCCGGCCAGGGAGCCGTCGCCCTGGGGAGAGATGGTTTCCACATCGCTCTTGGTGACGGTGACGCGGAACTTCTTCAACACGTTGTTCACACTCTTATGAGTGACTTTGTTCCATTCGATAGTGACAGTCTGGGAATCCGGCACCACATAACGAATGGGGGTATCCACCTCCTCCAGTACATAGCCCGTGCCGATGAGCACATTTTCAAAACGCGCAACGCCGCTCCCATCCGTCACAGCGTACTCGTCCACCGGCTGCCCGGAGAGGGATGTGCCGTACAGATGGAAGGTCATACCTTCCACCAGCCCGTCCTCGCTAGTTTTTGTCACTTCCAAGCTACCGCGTTTGAGGACATTGTTGAACGTAACAGTAGCAGTCTGGCCGCCGACGATGGTCACTTGCTGGCTGGCCTGGGGCTCATACTTCTCAATCGACTGTTCCGTTACGGTGTAAACGCCGGGGTTAAGATCGGAAATGTCAATCTCGCCCGCCGAATTGGTGGTCTTGGTGGCGCTGTACCCATTGCCAGTGATGGTAAAGGAAATGCCTTCCACCTGGCCGTCCTCGGAAGTCTTAATCAGCTTCATGCTGCCGGTCGGTGTTCCCACGTTCAGGTAGGCGGTCACACGATCTGCGCCCTCCACGCCGGTCACCACATCCTGCAGACTGGGATCGCCATAGGCAATCAGCTTGGCACTTTCGCTCACGGTGGGAATGTTATTGCGGGTTGCTGCAATACTCACGGAACCGCTGATCGCATGGTCCACACTGATTGTCAGCGTGTTCCCGGACTTGGTAAGGACCACACTGCTGTCTGAGCTGGTGAAATCATACTCGGACAGCACCCCGTTGGTGTCCGTGAGGGTCGCGGTATATTTCCCGTCCTGGTAATCCAGGTCGATGCTCCCGCCGTTCATAAAGCTGGGAACTGTGTTGTGCCGCTGAAGCAGGGAGACGATCTGGTCGTAAACCGCCCTGGCCCCGCTGTTGGGCTGGTTCTCACCAAAGTGCAGGGAATAAACCTTGGTATCCACCTGCTCAAAAGAACCAGTAGAATTGCGGCAGCCGGTGACAAACTCCCATACCAGGGTCTGCGTGGCAAGCCATTGCTCATCATCATTGCCGGACAGGTTTGCCGCATTTCCTTGGCGGCCATAGAGCAAAGCCAGCCCAACCGCTTTCCTCTGGTTATCGGAAAGGGCGTTCCAGGTTTCCGAGGAATCCTTTTTCAGAGTATTCCCGGTCTTTAGCGGAACGCCGGGTTCAATACAATAGGCCGTTTCCCCGTCCACATACATCCGGTACTTGATGTGATTCGCGCCGCCTGCGGTATTCCCATTAAAATCGGCGCTGCTGTTATAATACATCCCGTTTCCATTAGAATCGTAGGTGCGTGTAAAAGTGATGGTTCCCACGTCCTCCGTGGCGGCAAATGCCGTGGTCCCCGTTCCCGCAAAGACGCCCAGACACATGAGCATGGCCATGAGCAGGGACAGGGGCTTTCTCAATGCTTTCATCGTGTTACCTCCTTGAAATGGCCGCAAAAAAAGCACATCGCTCTGGATGTGCTGCCTGCGGCTGGATTTTGTTTACGTTCTAAAAAAGAGAGAGCTGCCCAGCGCCTTTCGCCCATTCATCCTGCCGTTTCAACGGGGACTGTGCAAAACTTCTCAGGCCCCGGAAATATCTTCTTTTTTAGGATGTTTAGGCAGTTGGAAGGGGTGAGGTGTGGAGAGGGGGAACCGGCCAAACACACCGGGTCCGCAGAAGGGCGCACCACTCCCTTGGCAGTAAGTTATCTCTCTAAGCTGCGCTGGCGCTTTCGGTAAAATTCCAGCGCCTTCACAATGGTGTCCTCGATCTTCTGTGCGGGCGTCCCCGGCGCAAAAAACCGGCTGATTCTTTCCTTTGGAATTTTGAACTGTTCTTTTTGGTTGGGCTTTTCCTCCTTCATAATGGAAACAAGGGCGTCCTTGGCAAGTCGTTCTCCGCCGGTCTTGGCTTCGGACATCTGGCGCATTTTGATGGCCTGGGCGTGGGAGGGGGTGCAGTCCATCTCATCCATGATGGCAAACAAGTCTGCCTGTTCCTCTTTTCGCAGGTAGGACAGCTCCACCGCTGGCCGCATGGCAATTTGCAGCATCTCCGGGTCCCGGATGACAGAGTTATCCACCAGCTCCAGGATTTCCGGGATGAGGTGGGTGAGACGGATATAGCGTTGAATCTGTGTTTTGCTGTCCGGGCTTTCTGCTGCTAATTCCAAATTGGAACGTGCCCCTCCTAACTTCGGCCCCAGTGGGGTCGAAGTTAAATCTGTCCTCTGTCCCTGCCTTTTCATCGCGTCCAGCTTCATTTTGTAGGCAAACGCCTTCTCCGAGGGCAAAATCTGCTCCCGCTGCAGGTTGGAGTCCACCATGATAATCGTGGCTTCATCATCGGTGAGGTTTCGCACAATACAGGGAATTTCCGGGAGCTGCGCCAGCTCTGCCGCCTTCTTCCTGCGGTGTCCGGCCACCATTTCATAGCCGCCCTCTGGCTTGGGGCGCACCAGGGCAGGGACCAAAACACCATACTGCTTCACGCTGTCCGCCATTTCCCGCATGGCTTCGTCCATACGGACCTGAAACGGGTGGTTCGGAAAGTCGCTGATCTCCGCAGGCGCAAGCTGGACCACTTTTTCAAGCCTTGCCTCAACCCGTTCCGCCTCGGTGGAAAACAGGTCATCGACTGAGGGAAGATTGAAGTTTAGCCCGTTGCTTTTCGCCATCCGCCAGCACCTCCTTTGAAAACTCGGCGTAAGCCTGCGCCACCTTGCTTCCCTTGTCATAGGCATAGATGCTCTTGCCAGCGGCGCTGATCTCTGCGGCTTTGATGGCAACGGGAATTTCGGAACGGTAGATTTTCAATACGCTCCCGTAGCTTTGCCGCAGGGTTTCCGCTGTCTGCCTGGCCAGATTGGTGCGCCCGTCCACAAGGGTCAGCAGTACGCCGTCCACTTTGAGGGCCGGGTTGATCTGCCGTTTGACTTTGCCAATGGTTTTCATCAATTGCGTCATGCCCTTTGCTGGAAGGTAGTGAGCCTGCACCGGGATAATCACGCTGTCCGCAGCAGCCAGGGCATTGATCGTAATCATGCCCAGGGACGGCATACAGTCAATGAGAACCACATCATACTGCTTCTTGACTTCATCGACGTAGGTGCGCAGCGTGAACTCCCGGCTCATGGCGTTGACCAAGCTGATTTCCAGGGCCGACAGCCCAATGTTGGCTGGCATCAGGTCCACGCCTTCGCTGTGATGCAAAATTCCTTCATCGGCGGTGAATGGCTCATCCCGGATCACCTGTTCCATGACGGTAGCCAGCGTAGTCTGCAAGCTGTCCTGGTCTTGCCAGCCCAGGCAGGTGGTGAGGTCCCCCTGGGGGTCCGCGTCAATGAGCAGAACCCTTTTCCCAAGGCGGGCCAGGCCAATACCCAGGTTTACCGTTGTGGTGGTTTTGCCTGTGCCGCCTTTCTGATTGGCCAGCGCAATCACGCGGGCGTCCCTGGGGCGGCTTCTTTGTTCCGGCATTTTCATGTCCTCCTTCTTCATAGATTTAGCCGCCCGTTGGCAGGACGGACGGCTATGTATGGGGGAATCTAAAAAATGGGCATAAAAAAAGCCGCTTACTCTTTCTGAAAAGAATAAGCGGCTCATCAAGCTGCAATATGTAATTTTAGACTTTCTTCACCGGAGCGCACATGACCTTCAGCAGAAGCTCATCCAGGCAGCCGGTGTCCCGGTTTTCCCGGAGCATGGCATTGCGCAGGTGGTTCAGGCTCTGGATCACGATGCTGTTCTCGGCAGGGGTGAGGTGTATCTTGAATTTCCGTTTTTTCATAGGGCGTTCCTCCTTCTTGCCTCCATTGTAAAAAGAGAAAGCATCTAACGCAAATGTACCAGGTCCCATCCGGTGGAAAGGAACCACAAACGAGATAAAGTACATCTGGTTTGGTCAAATCCTGACAAATCAGGACAGCCCCGACAGAGGTAAAATGCTCGTGAAATGGGAGCCGCCGCAAAGGAGAAAATGGACCTCCAAGGGGTCTGATTTTGCTTCTCAGTTGCCCCATTTTTTAATCATAACGGGGTCAAAAAGGGCCTGTTGCCCCATTTTTAATCAAGAAAAACAGGGTCAGAACCGTTCAAATCCTGCGAAATTTTGCCAAAGGCCATCAGACTTTTTGCAAAGGAAAAACCCCGGAAAACCGCATGGTTCCGGGGTTTTTGAGCATTTTTGAATTGGTTTGTCGGGCCTGTTATCTCTTGGAGAACTGCGGCGCACGACGGGCTGCCTTGAGGCCGTACTTCAATCGTCTGAGCGATGATTTTCCTTGATATTCCGGGCTTTTTTGAGCCTCGGCCCCTCGGTTGTCCTATTC
>DVKX01000002.1 GCA_018715805.1 Candidatus Faecousia intestinigallinarum
TTTCATGCAAGACTATGGAGGAAAAAGCCACCGAAACCAAAATACTCATTTTGTCAATGGGAACTACCACGCTGACGATTCCATTTTGAATAGCATAATAATAGCACAGCCAAGACGCACCTGTTGCCAAACCCGAAAGCGCAATAAATAACAGTTCTTTTCTGTCAAAACCCTTGAATTCCCCCTGCTTTCCCTTTGCGAAAACGATCACCAACGCCATCACCAGAACAACGCCTGTTCGGATCGCTGTTCCAAGGTTGGATTCCACGCCGGATATTCCGATTTTCGCAAGAATGGATGTGAGCGCTGCAAATACAGCCGAACCGACCGCATAGGCAAACCAGACCTGCTTGGTTTCTTTCCGCTCAGTATATTTCTTTTCTATCATCAAAAAGACACCGGCAGTCAGCAATGCGGTGGCGATGAGCTTTACAGGTAAATTGTTGGTCTCTCCAAACAATACGATGGCCAGGATCACGCTTAAAACGGTGCTGGCCTTGTCAACCGGAACAACCTTATTTACATCACCCACGGACAGTGCTTTGAAATAGCACATCCAGGATGCGCCGGTGGCGATACCTGAAAGAATCAAAAAAATAAGTGATTTTGTGCTGATCCGCGTGATCGTTTCCGCTGAACCGACAACAAACACCATAACCCACGAAAAGAGCAGTACAACAATTGTGCGCAGTGCTGTCGCAACGTCAGAGTCAGTATTTTTAATGCCACATTTTGCTAGAATAACTGTCAGACCCGCGAAGAGGGCGGATAACACTGCCATTACAAGCCACAACATGATTGAATTCCCCCATAAACTTCCAATTTTCCATGCATCCCACACCAGATTATACCGCCCAACAGAGAAAAAGTATACCGTTCACTGTGTCCAGCGCGGGCAGCGGTTCTGGAACAGCTCTATTGGGCAGAGGCCATTCCGGCAGGCAGCAAATACCGCAAAGGAACAAATGACTTAATATTTTATATGATTTTTACAAATCTGCTTGACTTTTCACCCGTGAAATAGTACACTAAAGAAAAAGGGGGTGTGCGCCATGATTTCATTTTTCGTCTCCATCGGCGGCTTCCTGCGCACCAGTCATCCCCCTCATTCTGCACATACCCAGGGGTTGCTTAAAATCCTTTTCGCTGCGCATAAGCCGTTCTTTCCCTGTCCGGCTTATGCGCTTTCTTATCCTGCCGTTGGGCTAGCGGTACATAACATCATTTCCTTATGCTGAACGAAACCGGCTTTTTCACCTGTCCTTATACCGGGGTCAGCAGCATTACTTAGGAGGTATTCTTATGGAAGAAATCCATGCCGTTCGCTGCATTTGGTGCGGCAGAGAAATGGAGCGGGGCACTTTGGTCAACCAGTGTGCTAGAGCCATCTTTCTTCCCACAGGAACATCGATTCCAAGATTCTATACCCAAAAGGCTCTGGATAAACGCAATTGTATTCCATTGACGCCCCTAAATGAAGCGCCCCACGCCCCGGAAGAATTCCCTACCGCCTATGTATGCCGGAATTGCCGCAAAATTGTCATCCCCTACTAATACTCCAGCGGCAAACTTCAATGGAAAACCAATCACGTTCTTACTTTGATCTGGCCCGACTTTTTCACCTGTCCTTATACCGGGGTCAGCAGCATTACTTAGGAGGTATTCTTATGGAAGAAATCCATGCTGTTCGCTGCATTTGGTGCGGCGGAGAAATGGAGCGAGGTTCCTTGATTTGCCATCGTACCTTTTTTCTGCCCGCCGGGGAAACAATCCCACGGTTCGATACCGCAGGATCAGTAGAAAAGCGCAACGGCTTCCACTTAGTTCCTCAAAATGTAGTGCCCATCAAACCGGAAGAATTCCCTACCGCCTATGTATGCCGGAATTGCCGCAAAATTGTCATCCCCTACTAATACTCCTCCGAGCAAAAAATTTCCACCCTCCGGGGTGGAAATTTTTCTATGCACCCCTGCGCCGTCATGACGCATTCACAAATACAGGGCGCAGCAGATCGCGCACTCAAAACTCCCCGGCGGCATACATGACGGCGGAAAGCGCGCACAACGGCGCTGTTTCACACCGCAGAATCCGCCTTCCCAGGGTGCACACCGCCAGCCCGGCGGCTCTGGCCTGCTCCACTTCTCCCGGTTCCAGCCCGCCCTCCGGGCCGGTGAGCAGGCTCACCGTGGCAAATTCCCCCGCCTCCAGCGTCATTTTCAGCGTGGTGGCCTGCTCGTTTTCATAGAACAAAATAGCCTTGTCCGCTTTTGCCGCTTGGCTGACTGCCTGCCCATAGCTCTCGCATACCCGCACCGCCGGAATACGCCCCCGCCCGGACTGCTCCGCAGCTGCGGCGGCGATTTTCTGCCAGCGCTCCAGCTTTTTCTGCAGGCTCTTGGCATCCGGCCGGGAGACACACCGGGCGCTGGGAAACGCTGCGATTTCATAGGCTCCCAGTTCCGTGGCCTTCTGGATCACGTGCTCCAGCTTATCCCCCTTGGAAAAGGCTACATAGACGCTGACTGAAATCTTCGCTTCCGTGCCGGAATCCCGCCGCTCCATCACTACCAGGCTGATTCCGTTGGCGCTCACATCGCTGACAGTGCACAGGCATTCCGTCCCCTCCCCATCGCACAGCAGCACCTGCTCGCCGTTTTTCAGCCGCAGCACCCGGGCGTGCGCCAGGTTTTCCCCAGTGAGCAGCAGGAAATTCGGCTGTAATTCCTCTTTTGTTACAAAAAAACGGGTCATACCCATCCTCCAAACCACTACTTTCTCTTGCATCTTTTCTCCAAATGAACTATGATAAAGAAAAAACACAAGGAGGCAACTTTATGAAAGAAGCAATCTCGCCCATGGACTATGCCGGCGAAATTCTGAAAGCCCTGCCCGGCGGCATTCTGCTGACCGCAAAAGCAGACGGTCAGGTAAACCCCATGACCATCGGATGGGGTACCATCGGAATCGAATGGGGCAAGCCCATCTTCACCGTCTTTGTCCGGGAAGGACGGCACACCCGCCTGCTGCTGGATAAAAACCCAGAATTCACCATCAATGTCCCCATGGAAGGCACCGACAAAAAAATTCTGGGCTTCTGCGGCAGTCAGTCTGGCCGGGATATGGATAAAATTGCCGCCCTGGGTCTGCATTTGGAGGAGCCGGAGGCAATCTCTGTTCCCGGTATCCGGGAGCTGCCGCTGACCCTGGAATGTAAGGTCATCTACCGGCAGGCGCAGGATCTCAGCGCTATCCCCCAGGCGCTGCAGGAGCGCTACTATCCTCAAAACGTATCCGGAAACGCCGCCGACGCCAATGCCGATATCCACATCGCCTATTATGGTGAGATCGTCTCCGCCTATATCCTCCGTTAACTCCGCGGGCCGCAGCAGCGGCCCGCATTTTTCAGCAGATTTTTTCCCCCAGCATAATGCGGATAATCTCTTTATCCGTCTGGCACATACCTTCCCGCGCCAACTGACCCACATTGCGGATGGTATTTTCCACGCCTTTGGTAACAATACCATCGCCGCCGTAGAACTGTTTTCCCGCATTGGTCATATCCAGCCCCAGCAGTCCCGCCTCCACCGCCATAGCGATTTTCGCCGCGCAGGAGGCCTTGGCACCATCGCAGATAGTGCCGGACAAGATCGCCACCGCATTCACCAAAGTATGCGCTACATCCTCATATCCGCCTCCCAGCAGGAAGCAAATACCGCAGCCGCTGCCGCAGCCCGCGCTCACCGCGCCGCAATAGGCGGACAGGCAGCCAATGCCTGTCTTTTGATGAATGGTAATCAGGTCAGAGACAATCAGCGCCCGGAGCATTTCCTCCTGGCTGCAGCCCAATTCCCGCGCGTACACGACCACCGGCAGGGAGGCTGTCATCCCCTGGTTGCCGCTGCCGGAAATAATGCACACCGGCAGTTCGCAGCCGCTCATCCGGGCGTCGGAGCCGGCGGCGGCATAGGCGCGCGCCTTGTCCCGCAGGGAAGCCTCACCCCCCCGGTATAGAATCTTTCCGATAGACGCGCCGTAATTCCCCCGCAAACCTTCCTCTGCGATGGCCAGGTTCTTTTCCACCTGCCGTAAAAGGTACGGCTTGACAGGTTCCAGATCCGTTTCCCGGGCAAACTGGACGATATCTTTTACATTCAGTACGCTGCGCTCCGTCGTTTCCACGGTTTGCTGGGCACATCCCCGGAGATAGCGTGCGGTAATATCCTCCCCGCAGCGCTCTACCCGGCATACGCCTGTGTGATTTCCCTGAATATGCACCAGCGCGGTTCTTGTGCCGGCGCTGCCTTCCAAAATCATATCAAAGGTAAAGGGCGACTCCATTTCCGACAGCGTAAACCGGCAGAATTTAAGATAGCCTCGTATCTTTTCCGTATCCTCCGGCCGCAGGCCAGTAAGTACCTCCAGCTCCCGTTCCGGGCATCCGGCGATAATTCCGGCGGACACCGCCGCCTCGATGCCGTGCAGGCCGCCTGTGGCCGGTACGATCACGCTTTTTACATTCTTGATAATATTTCCGCTGAGACGCACGGAGATAGCCTCCGGCACTTCCCCCAGCGCATGGCGGAGGATGGCGGCGCCATAGGCAATGGAAATAGGCTCCGTACACCCCATGGCCAGAAGCAGTTCCTCCTTTAAGATTTCCTGATAGGCACGGCGCGTGGATTCCGGCAGCGGCATGGTCATCATCCCTTTTCTTTTTTTATCATTATAACAAATTTTTCAGAAAAGACAAGTACTCACAGAAAGTCAATATAAAATAAGATTTGCAGCAGTAATGGGTGCTTTTTGCGGTTTTCGCGGTAATTTTAAGGAATTCTTAAAAGACATCCCGCTTTTTTTGTGCTATACTATCCGCATCCATGAAGGAGGCATCCCAAATGAAGACAAAAAACAGATCGCCGCTGGTTGCTGCAATCCTCTTTTTGACAGCACTGCTGATTACTTTGCTATATTATGCGTTCTTTGAATTACCCCATACCCTGTCCGTTTCCCCCACAGACGGCCAGCTCTTCTCTGCTCCGTCTACGGCAGCCACCACCCAAGCAACCGAAACGCTTCCGACCCAGACCACCGCTCCGGCGCCTACAGAGACAATTCCCGTCACGCCGGAAGAGCAAGCTGCCGCAACCATTGCCGCGTTTGCGGAAAGCAGCGGACTGACCCTGGAGGATTATCCCGAGAGTCTTGTGGCGCTTTTGACCCGAAACCCGGAAACTGCCGATTTTGTATTGCATTATCCTCTGGAAAAGGATATGGAGCACACTGTAGACCTTTCAGAATACGAGGATACGGAAGGCGTTCCTCTCTTCATGCAGTGGGACAAACGCTGGGGTTACATAGAATACGGCAACAATGTGGCAGCGCTTACCGCCTGCGGCCCCGTATGCCTGTCCATGGCCGCCTACGCCCTGACCCGGGATGAAGATATGTCCCCGGATAAAATCATCCAGTTTGCACTGGATAACGGCTACTGTGCGCCGGGCAACGGCTCTTACTGGTCGCTGATCAGTGAGGGCGGCGAGGAACTGGGGCTGGATGTGACGGAGTTGACGCTGGACTACGATCGGATCGTTGCCAATTTGGAAGTGGGCAATCCCATTATCTGTGTGATGGGTCCAGGCGATTTTACTTCCTCGGGGCACTTCATCGTTCTCACCGGCGTGGAGGATGGACTTTTGACGGTCAACGACCCCAATAGTTACGCCCGCTCAGAGCAGCTTTGGGATTTTTTCCAGATTCAAGATCAAATTGAAAATCTTTGGGCCATCCGCTATTGATCCCAAAAACAGCAGCCGCCACCGAGAAACCGGTGGCGGCATTTTATAGTGTATACATTAACGGTGGACGGCGTATTCCACCGGCGTGCTGGCAGGCAGTTCCAGCAGCTCCGGGTGCGCCAGCAGTTCCTTTACCAGCGCCACCGTTTTGGAATAGTAATAGCCGTCGGCAATCCGCTCATCCAAAGTCACTCCCAGCGGGATGACCTCGTGGCAGTCGCCGTTTCCTTCCTTATCATACTCCACAGTGTAGTGCTTCTTTCCCAGCACCACAAAGCAGGAATTCGTACCCCAGTTCACCAAATGGTGATAGCCGCACTCCAAACCGATGGATCCAAGATTGCTCAAGAAAATGGCGGCGTGGTTGGGGTCGCTCCCGATGATGGACTTGGGCAGGCAGCCGAATTGATCCAGCCAGCGTATCAGCTTTACCGCCGCTACCGTAACAAAATGCGGGATCTTCACCAGGATGTCCATGGCATTGCTGGACGCGTCCTTCACATCCTCCCGGCGGGTCTGATGGATCACTTCCATGATCTTGCTATGGAACGAATCCAGCGTCTCCTCCGGCGTATACTCCAGGAACGCCATTCCCTCCTCCGATTTATCCTCAAATTTCTTTTTAACAATAAAGGCTACCGTCACGTTCTTTCGCTGATAAATACGGTTCTTGCAGATAAACCGGTTCATGGCCGGACGCAGAATGAACGCTTTGGCAATAGCGGCTGCAATGACATGAAAGTATGTATACTTGTCCTCCGTGCGTCCCTCGTTCTTCTTCGCCAGATAGGCGTCCAGAGGCCGCAAATCGACTTTTAACCCAATATAGGCTTCGTTGTCCGCGCGGTTTGGCATAACCGTGGGCATAATCAGGTTCATAGCCGGCAGATCCCGGAGCCAAACGCCATCGGGGCGGTCGCCGTGTTTTTTTCTGGACATAGTTTGATCCCTCTCTTTCTTCTGTATTATAGCAGAAGCGCTCCTATATTTCAAGAAAAAACTGCGGGATATCCCGCGCCGGCGCCGGCGCCTCTTGACTTTCTGAAATATGGTAGTATAATACAAATCGTTGCGACTGCAACTTTTTGAGAGGAGTGTCGAAGTTTGGATACCCAGTCTACCGCGCTGATCGAAGGAACCATCTGGAAGAAAATCACTCTGTTTGCCCTTCCTATTCTGTTGGGAAATGTTTTTCAGCAATTTTACAACGCTTTTGACTCTTGGGCGGTGGGTGTCTTTATCGGCGATGACGCCCTGGCGGCGGTCAGTTCCTCCGGCAGTCTGATTTTTATGATGATTGGCTTCTTTAACGGCGTGGCTATGGGTGCCGGCGTAATCATTGCCCGCTATTTCGGTGCCAAGGACTATGAGGCCATGTCCCGCGCCGTTCATACGGATGTGGCTTTCGGCATCACAGCGGGGGTTTTGCTCAGCGTGCTGGGCGTAGCCTTTACCCCCACTATTTTGAAATGGATGGATACGCCGGCAAATGTGCTGCCCCAATCCATCGACTATTTTCGCTACTATTTCTACGGCGGCCTTTTTGTGGTGCTGTACAACATTTTTGTGGGCATCCTCATAGCCGTGGGCGATAGCAGGCATCCCCTGTATTACCTTATCTTTGCCTCCCTGGTGAATGTCGTTCTGGATACGGTCTTTCTGGGTGTTTTCCACCTGGGGGTAGGTTCTGCGGCTGTAGCCACTGCCATTTCCCAGGGTATTTCCGCTCTGCTGTGTTTTCTCCAGCTTCTGCGCACCAAGGAGCCGTATAAGCTGGAACTGAGGAAAATCCGTTACCACTGGGACAGCTTCCGACAAATCATCCGTTACGGACTTCCCTCCGGCGTGCAGAACTCCGTCATTGCTTTGGCCAATGTGGTGGTGCAAAGCAATATCAATAGCTTCGGCTCTGCCGCCATGGCTGGCTGCGGCTCCTATTCCCGGCTTGAGGGCTTTGCTTTTCTGCCCATCACCTGCTTTACCCAGGCGTTATCCACTTTTGTTGGGCAAAATCTAGGCGCCAAAAAATATGACCGTGTGAAAAAGGGCGTCCGGTTCGGCATCGGATGCAGCATGATTCTGGCTGAGCTAATTGGCATAGTTGCTTGGATTTTTGCACCCCAGCTTATCGGCATTTTCAGCAACGAAACTGTCAGTATTGATTTCGGTGTGCAGCATATGCGCACCATCTGTCTGTTCTATTGCCTGCTGGCTTTCTCCCACTGCATTGCCGCCATTTTGCGGGGCGCAGGGCGCGCCACAGTTCCCATGTTCGTCATGCTGGGCTGCTGGTGTGTGCTCCGGGTAAGTTATATCACCATTGCCGTGCGGGTTGTAAACGAATTGGTGACCGTTTCCCGGGCATACCCCATTACCTGGGCAGCCAGCAGCATAATTTTCCTGATCTATTTTCTCAAGGCTGACTGGATGCACACCTTTGAGCGTCATGCGGAGCAGAAAACCCGCAGCCGCCTGCGGAATTTTCGCAAACAGCGCATATCTCGCTCATGATGGGTATTGACAAATTCAAAAAAGTGAAGTATAATCTCTCGTGCAGTGAAAAACTGCACCATGGGCTTGTAGCGCAGCTGGGAGCGCACCACATTCGCATTGTGGGGGTCGGGAGTTCGAATCTCCTCAAGTCCACCAAATTGTGCAAATCCGAACACCTTATTTTTCGTAAAGCATTGCTTCGGATTTGTTTTGATAGTAGAGGAAGTCTGATTTCGGTCAGGCTTCCTTCTTTTCTGTGGCGAGTTTCAGCTCAAGGACAGCGGCTTCGATAATATTGTCGATCTCGGCGGTGTCGAGGTGGAAACCCTTGCTGTTCAGAAATTCAACCACATAGGCTTTCTTTTCCTCGCCACGGCCTGTGCCGACATAGATCATTTCTGCCGCTTCCACGGCGATGTTCACCCAAAACTTGATGGTCTCGAGCTGTTCCGCAGTCACCTTCGTCTTGATGTACGGAATCAGAAATGCGGAAACCAGAGAGAAAACGAGGGTCAGAATAGCGACCACGATCTGCGTCAAATCAACCATTGTAATATCCTCCTTGTTCATTGAATGATTGCTCTGTCGGTTCGACATTGTAGAGCTTCATCAGCTTTATACGGTTTTCGACTTTCGCTTTGGCATAATAGAAGCCTGTGCCTGTGGCGGTCTCTGCGGCAACCGCTGGAATGAGATATGCCAGCGGAGACAGATCGCAAGTCCTCCATATCATAATGAAGGTGAACACGATTACCGCCACATTCACGAAAGCCGCAACAACCAGTATCTTCTTTGAAAACTCCATCGGTGTCTTCCGACTTGTCCTCTTGCCGCTCATGGATTACACCTTCTTGGTGTAATCCAGAGAAATCCAGCCAGCCCCGGATTTCAGCTTGCCCCACTTGGAAGCTCCTTGACCGTCCGCTTCGGCAACGATGGTATAAGTACCCATATCACGGATAGAACCGTTCGTGCCGTAGTTCGTGCCAGCACCCTTGCGGATATTCAGCACAGAGGTTGTCACCTTAACCAGATAGGGGGTGAAAGCGGAAGTGCCGCCAGACGCACCAGCGGAACTCTGTGCGTCCTCCACATCAATCCAGCCCGTGACCTGTCCAGAAACACCGACATTGCTGGTCTTGTTGGTGATTCTGATTCTGCCGTTCACGACCTCATTGCTCCACACATAGAAAGTCCCGGTCTTGCTCGAAGACTTATTCTTGGTGGTGGAAGACACATACAGAGGAGTGTTCTTGAGGGTCAGCTTAGTACCCGCAGACAGCCCACCAGAGGACGGCGTAGAGGGCGTAGAGGGCGTGGTAGGGGTAGAAGTACCCGAGCCGCTTCCGAGCCGCTTATTGACCTCTGCGGCGATCTCAGAGTGCTTGTTGTACAGGTAATCGCCGGGGCAAGCCTTATTTGCAAACCAGCGATGGACGGTCATGTTCTGCTTGTCCACCTGACCGATCAGGGACTTGTCACCCTTCCAGAGAAGCTGTTTGATACCGTTGCGCTTGCAAATGTCCGTAACCAGATCAAGCAGAGCGGCATACGCCTTGTCGGTAACGGCATAGGGGTGAGTGGTGTCGCTCGCCACCTCGATAGTGATAGCACGATGATCGTTGGCGGCATTGGAAGAACACCAGCTTCTATCCTTCTCGTCAACGGACAGGCCGATGGAACCGTCCTTGCCGACAACATAGTTTGCGCTACAATCCCTGCCTGTGGTGGCGAAATAATCGCACCCCTGCTTCGCTGTCCATTGCCCCACGATACAATGAATGGTGATCGTGTCGATAGCATGGTTTCTCGGCGAATTTTTGTTCTTGCTGATATTGGTGTATGTAACCAGCGGCGAATTGCTCATATTGACTTCCTCCTTTGCATTGTCATATTGGGTCAAGCCCCA
>DVKX01000040.1 GCA_018715805.1 Candidatus Faecousia intestinigallinarum
ATCTCCAATATGACCGGCTTCAGGAGCTGGGCATGGCGCACTTTGACTGCTGGGCCAGCCGCTTCGGAGAAACGGTAACGGCTTTGGAACTGGCCCCGGAAGGCACCGGCTATCGGGCAAGGACGAGATTCAGCAAGTTTTTCAATCTGCCCGAACTGATGAACCTGTTCCGGGAAGTGGCGGACATCAAGACCGCCGACCAGCTCCATCTTCCCACCCCGGAGGTGGAATACCACAACATTGTGGCCCAGCCTACCGGCCATCAGCAGGAAATGGTAAAAGCCCTTTCGGAACGGGCGTCCCTGGTCCACAGCGGTTCTGTTGACCCATCGGTTGACAATATGCTCAAGATCACGTCGGATGGCCGCAAGCTGGGCCTGGACCAGCGCATCATCAACCAGGCGCTGCCCGATGAACCCGGCACCAAAGTCAATCAGTGTGTGGCAAACATCATGCAGATCTGGCGGGACGGCGAGGCCGACAGGCTGACCCAGCTGGTATTCTGCGATATTTCCACCCCACAGGCCGCTCCATCCAAAAAGGCGGCCAAGGCGCTGGACAATCCCACCCTTCACGCGCTGGAACAGGGCGTTGAGCTGCCGGAGCCGGAACCGGCCTTTACGGTCTATGAGGACATCCGGCAAAAGCTCATTGCCCAGGGGATGCCCGCCGATCAGATCGCTTTCATCCATGAAGCCAACACGGAGGTGCGGAAAAAAGAACTGTTCGCCAGGGTCCGCACCGGCCAGGTGCGCGTCCTGCTGGGCAGCACCACCAAGATGGGCGCTGGCACCAACGTGCAGGACCGCCTTGTGGCCCTCCATGACCTGGACTGCCCCTGGCGGCCGGGAGACCTTGCCCAGCGCAAAGGCCGGATCGAGCGCCAGGGCAATCAGAATCCCCTGGTCCATGTGTACCGCTATGTGACTGAGGGGACTTTTGACGCCTATCTGTGGCAGACCGTGGAAAACAAACAGAAATTCATCAGCCAGATCATGACCTCCAAATCCCCGGTGCGCTCCTGCGACGATGTGGACGAAACGGCGCTGTCCTTTGCCGAAATCAAGGCCCTGTGTGCCGGGGACCCCCGCATCAAGGAGCGCATGGACCTGGATGTAGAGGTATCCAGACTGAAGCTGATGAAGGCCGACCATCAGAGCAAGCAGTACCGCCTGGAGGACCAGCTGCTGAAATACTTCCCGGAGGAGATCGAAAAGCACAAAGGATACATCAAGGGGTTTGAGGCCGATATGGATACCTTGTCGGCCCATCCCCACCCGGAGGACGGCTTTGCCGGAATGGAAGTCCGGGGAGATACCCTGACAGACAAAGAGAATGCCGGTGCCGCCCTTTTGGACGCCTGCAAGGAGGTCAAAAACTCCGATCCGGTGCCGGTCGGCAGCTACCGGGGCTTTGCTATGTCGGTGTCGTTTGACGCATGGCGGCAGGAATATACGCTCCTGCTGAAAGGCCAGATGACCCACCGGGCAAGTCTCGGTACAGACCCGCGCGGCAACCTCACCCGTATCGACAATGCGCTTTCCCAGATGCCCCAGCGTCTGGAGGCGGCAAAAGCGCAGCTGGAAAATCTCTATCAGCAGCAGGCCGCCGCCAAAGAGGAAGTGGGCAAACCGTTCCCCTATGAGGAGGAGCTGCGGGAAAAATCCGCCCGTCTGGTGGAGATGGACACCTTGCTGAACTTGGACGGCCGGAGCCGGTCCCAGCCGGAGGCGGTGGTCGCCAAGAGTGCGCGGCCCTCGGTGTTAGACAGCTTAAAGCGCCCATCGCCGCCCCGTAACCCCGAAAAGAAACCGAAACAGCACGAACAGGAGGTGCGATAACATGAATACCAACGATCTGAATACGGCCCTCTATGAGAAGATGGCCGCAGAACAGGACAAATACCGGGACTGGCTGAAAAGCCAGCCTCCGGGGGAGGTGTTAAACCATGCCTATGAGTACACCGTCCGGGAGGACATCGTGATGGCGATGGAAGAATTGGAACTGACCGACGCCCAGGCCCAGGCGCTGCTGGATTCCCCCACACCGCTGGACGATGTGTACCGCCACTTTGAAAAACTGGAGACCGGTCACATGGATGTGATCCGGGAGAGCATCGAAAACCGGGCCGACGAAGTGTGCAAGGCCAAAGAGGAACTGCGGTCTGCGCCAATCTATCCCTACTCTGCCGTCTATGCCCGCGAGCATGGGGAACTGGAGCAATACCGGGCCTCCAACCGGGCCAATCTCCAATGCAGGGAGGCCATCGAAGCGGCGGTGCGGGAACACTTTGATGGGATGCACCTCAGCCATGATGCGGCCAAAGGTGTGATTGGGACCTATGGACTGGACCGGGTGATGCTGGTCCTGGCCAACACCGTCCAGCTGCAGGACTGGGATGGACGCTATTCCCGCCGCAATAAGGAATGGGCAAAGGCCATTCCCGACGACAACCCCGATACGGTCCGCTGCGGCTATGCGGTAAACAGCCACCCCGCTGTCCTGGACGGCTTCATTGATCTGGTGCGGGAGGAACATCTGAAAAGCCGCGCCCAGGGCGAAAAGGTCACGCCGCCCCGGACCTCGGTGCGGGAAAAGCTCAAACAGGAGTCGCCCGCCCGCAAGCCTGCCGCACCAAAGAAACGGGAGCCGGAGCGGTGAGCGGCCCGAACCGCAAGCGGGAGGTCCAGATAAACATCCGGGTCTCCCCGGAGGAGCTGGCGCTGATCGAGCAGAAAATGGCCCAGCTTGGGACCACAAACCGGGAGGCATATCTGCGGAAGATGGCGCTGGATGGTTATGTGGTACAACTGGATTTGCCGGAGCTTCGGGAAATGGTATCGCTGCTGCGCCGGAGCAGCAACAACCTGAACCAGCTGACCCGACGGGTGCATGAAACCGGGCGGATTTATGACGCTGACCTGGAGGATATATCCCAGCGGCAGGAGCAGCTGTGGGAGGGTGTGAGGGAAATCCTGTCCCAGCTTGCCCGGCTTTCATGACAGGGATAGACGCCCCATCTGCGGAGGGAGGAACGGCGTTCTTTTCGCCGCGCCTCCCTCCGCTTTTTCTTTTTGCCCGCATCCTTGCCTTTTGCCAGTGCAGGAAGGATAATATGGGTAGACAGCAAAGAATTTTCACATCTCAAAAAGGAGTTGAGATACCGATGTTAACCTTTGAAAAGGTTTTAGAGATTTTCGAGGATTATCTTGCGCAGGATATGGAGCTGGAAGTGTACAAGAGCCGGTACGGATATGTCTGCGTGTCCTTTAACAGTTCGCCCCCAGACACTCCCTACTGCGAAGGCGATGTATGCAGGACCCCGGAGGAACTGTTTGACCACTTGCTTACAGAATACGAATCGTTCGCCCTGATTCAGCTGACCAGGGGCCGCCGGGAAGAAACCGAGGCGGATCGAGAACAGGTCCGGCATCTTTGCCAGAGGTATCTGAACCGTCGGGAGGAGGAAATGAAATGATGGTACTGAAACTGTTGTTGAAGGTTGCGGCCGCGCCGGTGGTGGTGCTGTTGACCCTGTTCGTCTGGATTTGTGTGGGCCTTGTCTATGTATCCGGCATGGTACTGGGAATCATCAGCATGGTAATTGCCCTGCTGGGAGTGGCGGTGCTGATTACCTATTCCCCGCAAAACGGCCTCATTCTGCTGTTGATTGCTTTCCTCATCGGTCCGTTTGGTTTACCGAAGCTGGCCTTCTGGCTGCTGGGAAAGGTGCAGGATTTGAAATTCGCCATCCAGGACAGGGTATATGGCTAAAGTATGGGAGAAACTGCAAAATCGCAGCTTCTCCCACTTTACTTTCGGACTAATGTTGCGTATAATATTAGTGTGAAAGGAAGTGAAGCCATGGGACAATATGAACAACTGGACAGGATGCTGGCCGCTCAGGACGGGATGCTGCAAACCGCCCAGGTGGTGTCTGCCGGGATTTCCAAACCGGTTTTCTATCATTATGTGCAGGACCGGGAATTGGAACGGATTGCACATGGAATTTATCTTTCCAGGGATTCCTGGGTAGACGCGATGTACCTGATTCATTTGCGGTTTGAACAGGCGGTATTTTCCCATGAGACCGCCCTGTTTTTTCACGATTTGACAGACCGTGAACCAACTGAATACACGGTTACGGTAAAGACCGGCTACAACCCCACCAGACTGAAAGCGGAAGGGGTTCAGGTCTTTACCATCAAGGCAGATCTGCATGATGTGGGATTGACAACGGCGCAGACCCCCTTTGGGCATACTGTACCGGCTTATGACATGGAGCGGACGATCTGCGATCTGCTGCGGAGCCGGAACAGTATGGAGATGCAGACCTTCCAGGGGGCGCTCAAAATGTATGCCAGAAGAAAGGACAAGAATCTGCGGACATTGATGTGTTACGCAAAGCTGTTCCGGGTAGAGAAACTTTTGCGGCAGTATTTGGAGGTACTGTTGTGATGAATCTTATCTTGGGGGCATCATAGGGGGTAACTTGGGGGGCGTCTTGAGGGGGAGGATTTTCTTTGCAACAGAAGTCAAAGAAGCCACTGTGCGGAACACGTTGCCCTCGACAGATTACGGTGTGCCGTCAGAATAGAGCTGGGTGTTATTTACTTGGGGCTCCACTTGGGTTGTCACTTAGGTCCTCACTTGGGCTTTTTCTTACAGGTCGGACTTTTGTGATACAAGATCAGGCGCTTGTTTTGCCCATCCGTCCCCTTGGTTTACTTTCTCCCCTAAATAGGATATACTGATAATTGAGAAAAGCTATTCTGCCGTCAAGCGCTGGCAGATTGAAATAAGGAGTGTGCTTATGGAAGAAAAATTGGCTCCAAACAATCCGATGATTCTGGAAATCCGGGAGTTGTTGGAGAACGCAAGAAAAAATGTGGCGCAGCAGGTCAATGCCCAGCTGCTGACTACTTACTGGAATATTGGCCGGATTATCGTGGAATATGAACAGCAAAACCAGCTCCGTGCGGAATACGGAAAACAGACCTTAAAGGAACTTTCCAGAGAACTGACGCGGGAATTTGGCAAAGGCTTTTCGGTTTCAAATATCCAGTTTATGCGACGCTTTTATCAGAGCTATCCAATTCAACAGACAGCGTCTGTTAAATTGTCATGGTCGCACTACTGCGAGCTTTTGAGCATTTCCGATGACAGCAAACGTAGTTTCTATGAGAAGGAATCTATCAATTCCGGCTGGTCGGTTCGGGAACTGAAACGGCAGATCGACAGCTCTCTTTATGAGCGCCTGCTGTTATCCAGCGGAGATGCCAACAAGGAAAAGGTCTTATCTCTGGCGCAAAAAGGGATTGAGATCAATCAGCCTGCCGACATTATCCGTGATCCCTATGTCTTTGAGTTTTTGGGGGTGCCGGAAAACAAGCCTATGCTGGAAAGCGATTTGGAAAAAGCGCTTGTCCTGCAAATCGAGAAGTTTTTGCTGGAGCTGGGACGCGGCTTTATGTTTGTCGGGACCCAGCAGCGTGTCACGCTGAACAATACCCACTACTATGTGGACATGGTGTTTTACAACAAAATCCTCCGCGCCTATGTGCTGATCGAGCTGAAAACGAAAAAGCTGACGCCGGAGGCTGCCGGTCAGCTCAATATGTACTTAAATTACTATGCGGCGGAGGTAAACGACCCGGACGACAATCCGCCGATTGGGATTATCCTCTGCACGGAAAAGGACAGCGTTGCAGCGGAATACGCCCTGGGTGGCCTGTCCAACAATATCTTTGCGTCCCGTTACGTCCTCTATATGCCGGATAAGGAACAGCTGATTGCCCAGGTTGAGGCTGTCTTGAAGAACTGGCATGAGGAAAAGGACAGTAATGGAAATGGATGACAAGGAATTGATTGGAAAGGTACATTCGTCGGTCTACCACCAATGCCAGCGGCGGGGTTATGCGGCCCCAGTGGATGTGCTGATGGAAGTTGGCGTTCTTCCAAAACAGAAATATGAGGACTGGCGGTTCGGTCGTGTGGACTATCTGGAACGGGTCTGTACGGTTAATCTGCGAAAACTCTCTTTTATTATGCACCAGATACGGGTGTACGCGCAGAAAACCAGCTTAAAGCCGTCCTTCTGTTACTACAAGCAGTGGGGCGTAAAAAAGAAAAATGGGCAGGGACACAAGCCGGTAATCCCGCTGCGGTTCAGCAAAAGCGGCGATCCGGAAATTGAAAGATGGTACGCGACCCACTTTGTGGACAATAAGCGGATCGCGGCCTTAAAAACACAACAGCATATTGAAAATTCAGATTGACCAAAGGGCAGCTTACACGGCTGTCCTTTTCTTTTTGGAAAGGAGGTCCCCTATATGGCAACCACACGCATTATGCCGCTGCACGTTGGCAAGGGCCGCACCGAGCTTCAGGCCATCTGCGACATCATCGACTATGTGGGCAATCCGCAAAAAACAGACTACGGGCGGCTGATTACCAGCTATGCGTGTGACAGCCGGGTAGCTGACGCTGAGTTTATGCTGGCAAAACGGCAGTACATTGCCGCCACCGGGCGGGTGCGCGGGAAGGACGATGTGATTGCCTACCATGTCCGCCAGTCGTTCAAACCCGGTGAGATCACACCGGAGGAGGCCAACCGGCTGGGGGTGGAATTTGCCAAACGGTTTACCAAGGGAAAACACGCTTTTATCGTCTGTACCCATATCGACAAAGCGCATATCCATAATCACATCATCTGGTCGGCGGTCAATGTGGAGTGCGACCGGAAGTTCCGCAACTTTTGGGGCAGCACAAAGGCTGTCCGGCGCTTGAACGACACCATCTGCATTGAGAACGGATTGTCCATTGTGGAACATCCAAAACCTCATGGGAAAAGCTACGACAAGTGGTTGGGCGATCAGGCAAAACCCTCTCACCGGGAGCTGCTGCGCGCCGCCATTGACAGCGCTCTGGCGCAAAAGCCTGCTGATCTGGACGAGCTGCTGAAACTGCTCCGGGACGCTGGCTGCGAGGTGTCCAAACGAGGAAAATCCTATCGACTGAAACTCCCCGGATGGGAGAATGTCGCCCGTCTGGACAGCCTGGGCGAAGGCTACACCATGGAGGACCTTCTGGCGATTCTCTCCGGCCAGAAGGAACATACGCCCCGGAAAAAACCGGCTGTGACAGCAGATCCGCCGAAGGTCAATCTGCTGGTGGACATCCAGGCAAAACTCCAGGCCGGGAAAGGAGCCGGATATGCGCGCTGGGCCAAGGTATTTAATCTCAAGCAGATGGCGCAGACAATGAACTACCTCACCGAGCATAACCTGTTGGATTATGCGGTGCTGGCGGAAAAAGCTGCGGCGGCCACCGCCCGCCATAATGAGCTGTCGGCGCAAATCAAAGCGGCGGAAAAACGCATGGCGGAGATTGCCGTCCTGCGGACCCACATCGTCAATTATGCCAAGACCCGTGAGGTCTATGTGGCCTATCGAAAAGCCGGTTACTCTAAGAAATTTCTGGCCGAGCATGAGGCGGACATCCTGCTCCACAAGGCGGCAAAAAACGCTTTTGACGATCTGGGCGTTAAGAAGCTGCCCACTGTCAAAAGCCTGCAGGCTGAGTATGCCAGATTTCTGGAGGAAAAGAAAAAAGCCTATGCCGAATACCGGCGCTCCCGTGAGGAAATGCGGGAGCTGCTGACGGCAAAGGCCAACGTGGACCGTTTGCTGAATATGGAGGCCGAACACGATGCCGAGAAAGAAAAAGACCATGACCAGCGGTAAGACGGTCATGGTCCAAAGCGTCCAACGGACGCGCAGCCGCAGAATGAAATTCTGCGTTCAAGGGGGCTTGGGGGGATACCCTCAACAAGCAGCGCCGGGAGCCGAATGGCTATCCAGGGGCATTGCTTGCCGCTTTCCGGCAGGAATAAAAACGGCCAGCAGCGAAATCGAAAAATTTCGCTCACTGGCCTACTTTGTTTCAAGTTTCCTGGAGAGTTCGCTTAGTTCCTCTGCAAATCCGCGAGTATGGTGCAAGAGGGTTTCCCGCATCTCCGGGGGACAATTCATATAGATCAGCTTCATCTCGTTCTGGCCCGCTTCGTCCGGCGTCAATTCCGGGCTGATGAGGGAATCCAGGGAGAAGTGAAGCACCTTTGCCAGAGCCTTCAAAATCAGATAAGAGGGGTTCATTCTCCCCTTCTCAATATTGGCAATCTGTTTGGTGGAGACATGGGATTCATCCGCCAGCTGCTCCTGTGTCAGTTTCTTTGCTTTTCGCACTGCCCGTAGGGTATTCCCCAGCGCAGTCAAATCATCAATCGGCATTATCGGTCACCTCAATAATATTGTATCGTTCCGGTTTCAAGCAAGGAATAACCTTATTGTTCCGGCTGTCCGATATAATTATGCCGATTTTGGTTTTGTAACTGCGCCTACGGAATTGTATCTTTTTAGCACTCATACAGATTGCGAAAAAAACAAACAGCACCGCGAACAGTTTGTCTCCCTTTATACCTCCATTCTCCTCCTTCCGGGTGTTTGTTTTCTTTTAAGATAGCACAGCCTTGTTGTCGGCCACAATCTGAAGTAAAATAATTCTCAGAAATTTCGTCCCTGTGAGGTTTCTGTGACATTTGGGTGATACTCTATAAAGAAAAGGATGTGAGCGCATGAGAATTTTAGTGGTTGAGGATGACCGTCTTTTGAATAATACCCTTTGCTATAACCTGTCTGCCGCAGGCTATGAAGTAGATTCCGCTTTGTCGAAAAGTATGGCTGAACATCTCTGCGGAAAGCAGGGATATGATCTGATTGTTTTGGACATCAATCTGCCGGACGGAAACGGTTTTGATTTTTGTCAGGACGTTAAAGAAAAGTATCCAGACATAGCCGTAATTTTTCTGACGGCAAACGATATGGAAAGCGATATGCTCAAAGGGTACGAGCTGGGGGCGGATGATTATGTGACAA
>DVKX01000041.1 GCA_018715805.1 Candidatus Faecousia intestinigallinarum
ACGTAAACATAATAGGTTTCACTCTGTTTCAAGTCATAAACTTTAGTATAGCTGTAACCCGAAGAAGAGAAATCTTCCCTCATACTGGTGGATCTATCCAGCACCAGGATGATGTCGCAGGGTTTGGAATCCGTGCTAATGGTCACAGTACCCGTAGTAAAAGCTTCCAGTGTAATAATAAAGCTACCCGGATTCTCACTATCTTCCACTACGCTCTTAGAAAACTCAACGCCGTTATCTGCCACGCGAGGAGCAGCAGCGCGTAACATTGCAAACGGGGAAGCGGGCGCTGCAAAGGTAGCAAATGGCGCCACGTTTGCATAGTTCACAGCGGGGGGAAGCTGCTCTTCCTGCACAGGCTGCGCCGCCTCGACCAGAGCACTGATATGCTGTTCCAACGCGGTGCGCTCTTCCTCGGTCAGCGCGGCAAGCATTTCAATGCAGTTCTCTTCGCCCAGCAACTCTACCAGCACTTCCATCTCTTCAAAAAAGGTACAAGCCATCAGCTGGTTATACATTGACAAAACTTCAGAGGAATCCATCACAGAATTCTCTTCCGAAGCGCTCTCGGAAACCGTTTCCTCCGGCAGAGTCTCCCCGTTGCTTCCTGTGGGGTTTGCAGGCTCGCTGGTTTCTATAGGATTTGTCGCGTCCGCAGGCTCGCTGGTTTCCGTGGGATCTGTCACGTCCGCAGGCTCACTGGTTTCTGTAGGATCCGTCGCGTCTGCAGGCTCGCTGGTCTGCGTAGGATCCGTCACATCCGCAGGCTCGCTGGTCTGCGTAGGATCTGTCACATCCGTTGGCACGCCTACCGCAGCACCCGGGACAGTCTCCTCCTCGGCGGCTGACCAGGCGGGAACGCAGAGCGTAATCAGCATGACCACGCAGAGCAGAATCGCCAATGTTTTCTTCATTTAGATTCCCTCCTTATGCTTCCGGCCAGCCCTGGGCGTCCTGGTAGGCCGCGCCATTGTTGGCTGTCTGGACGGCCTGGGCGGACACAGTGATATTCACCGTGCAATTCTGATATTCATTCCCCATGTCGGTGGAGAATGTCACGTGCTCAAAGAGCGGCTGGGTACTTTCTCCCTGGGCTACGGGGAGGGTATAGTAATAGTAGCCGTCCGCGCCCAGATGCCAATCTGCGCCAATGTCGAAGCTCATCACATCGGCGGGCAGTTCCCCTCCCTCACCGTCGGTGACGGCGGTTTCCACCAGAATGCGCACCCAAGCCTGGCTGCCCTGGTTCTCCACGGTGACGATCTTGGACACGCTGCTCCCGGGCATCACGCCGGAAATGCCGCCTGCCGGGAAGTCCACCAGCGCATCCCCCTGGAGGGTCTGCTCCACCAGCCGGATGGTCACGCCGCCGGAGGTAATGGTGTTGATGACAGTATCCTCGTGGGTGTAGTAGGCAAGGCTGCCCACCGCCACGGAGGCGACGAGGATCGCCAATACTGCCAAGATCGCAATTTTCTTCTTCATGTACTTTGCTCCTCTCCAGTGCCGCTTGGAAGCGGATACTATTTCGGTTTTATGGTTTTGTGCACCATAGGGGAATATCCGGCAGAAGTCCCAGCTGCCGGCTACTCCCCTACGGCCTCCCCCAGCGGGGGAGGCGTTTTTAGGTTCTCTATAGGATCGCGTTATGTTCGGATGCGATAAAAATTCTTATTTGTTCACTTCTGCCCAAGCAGCGGCAGGAGTATCGAAGCCCTCCGCCTGGATAGCGTAAGCGGTGAAGGTCAGAGTAATGCTCGTCTTTTTATCAAGGTCGTCTTGCGTCAGCTTATCGCTAACCGTAACCTTGTTGTTCGCCAGAACCGGGAATACCTGGTTGTTTTCAGACTTATTCACTACCCGGTAATAAACGCCATCTACATTATCCAGCTCCGTCCAACCCTCGGCCATTCCATAGGTCAGCTTTTCGGCCAAAGCAGCGAAGTCCTGGCTCTCCTCTACCTTGACAAATACATAAGAGGCCTCAGAGTTTGCCTCGACGGTGACCTTCGGATCCTTGGCAATCTCAGTGCCGGGAACCACGTGGTAATTCTCTCCGGTGGTTTCGTCCAGCTTGATGGCCACCTTACCAACGGTAAAGGTGTTCGTAAGCGAACCAGTCTTGTCGGTGAAGTAGGCCAGAGAAGCGCCGGCAATGGCAACCGCCAGCAGCGCAACGCACAGGCACAGGGCTACAATTTTCTTCTTCATTGTGATAACTCCTTTTGTGAAATTGATTTTAGCGCCGGCCGGGTCACGGCCGGTACGCTGGGACTACATTTTTGCAGGACGCGCCGCAGCGCTTACGTCTTGACGTATTTCCCTTTTCGCTTTTTGGGCTTGTCCGCATCCTTGGAAAACACGTCCGGCAGGAAGATCAACAGTAGCACCACCGCGCCCACGGCGATGGCTACATACATACCCGGCGGGTGCTGGATGTAATTGGCCACATAGCCCAGATAAGGAATGGTGAACACCGGCGTGCCAATGACATTCCTGTAATGTACCAGGCCGCCGTCCGGCGCGTTATTGGCATCGCCCTTGGTACGGTAGCGGACAACAGAGGGGTCTTCCACATCCGGAACCACCTCCACTACCCGGTGGGTAACGACGGTATCCTCGTCCAGCAGGAAGGTAATCACCTGTCCCGGCTGAATCTGGGTAGTATCCACTTGCTTGACGTAGATCAATGCGCCGGTATGGTAAGCAGGCTCCATGGAGCCGGACAGGACTGTGAACACCTGCAGGCCGAACAGCCGCACCCCCGCCAGCAGCACCGCTGCGATCACCAGCAGCGCCACCAGGATGGTGGAAACCATATTCCAGATGCGTTTCACCGTCTTCATACGCTTCTCCCTAAGGCGTCAAAAGCGGAATAAGTTCCGCAAAATTGGGAATAATGCGTATATACCGCCTATTTCCCCCGCCGCTGCTTTCATTTTCGTAAAGTAGACCCCTTTAGGACACCCGCCGGAATTTCCCTGGGAGCACCGGCAATTTCCGGCGGGCTGACGATTTTTTTGACGGCTAACGGGAAACGGCCAGCTGCAATTTTTCCATGTTCGTCCGCTTCAGTTCCATTGAGGAATGGACATAGCGGTTCAGCGTGATATTCACATTCGCGTGCCCCAGGATCTCGCTCAGGCTTTTTACTTCAAACCCAAGCTCCACGCACCGGGTGGCAAAGGTATGGCGCAAAGCATGGTAATTCACATCTTCCAGACCCGCCTCCCGCACATACTTCTGAAAGCGGTACTGCACTGCCCGCGGCTCCACAAAGCAGTTTTCCTGCCCTGTCAGGAAAAACGCCCGGGGCGGCGCTTGATACCCCGCCAGGCGCTCCGCCAGGAAGCCCGGCAGCGGGATGATCCGCCGCGAGCAGCCGCTCTTTGGCTCGGTGAGAATCACTCTGGTCTTTCCCGCCGCGCCTTGCTGCGTATTCTGCACCCGCTGCATGGTCTGGCTCACCCGCAGAATACCGGCGGATAAGTCCAGATTTTCCCAGCGCAGAGCGCACAGTTCTCCCACCCGCAGACCGGAATAGAGACACAGCAGCACCCCCATTTTGATGGGGTCGGTATCCGTCAGCAGGACGTTTTCCAGCTTCTTTTGCTCCCAGGCGGACAGCACCCGCATTTCTCTGGCTTGCCGTTTGATGGGCAGCGTTTCCAGGTGACAGCCAGAGGTATATCCGTTCTCGCGGGCGTAGGCAAGTACGCTTTTCAGCACCGCCAAAATGTCTGCCGCAGTCTTGGGGGATAGCCCGCCCCGGCCATCCAGCCGTCCCTCCCGCAGCAGATGCTCCGTCCACTGCTCCACCACATAGGCATTCATACTGTCCAGCGGACGCTGTCCAAAGGCCGGCAGAATGTGCCTGCGAATCAGGAAGGCATACCGGGCGTAGGTGGACTCCTTTACCCGATTGCGGATATATGTCTCCCACAGGCGCAGCGCTTCCTCTACCCGGCAGGGCTTTGCAGGGGCGGCCTTGAGAAGATTCCCGGCCTTGCACTCGTTCAGTCTGCGTTTGGCTTCCGTATAGGTTTTTGCATAGACATAGCCGTATTTTGCTTTTCCCTGGGCGGCATAACCCAGAATATACCGTCCTTCCCACCGTCCGTCTTTTCGTTTGTATAGATTTTCTCCTTTTCTTGGCATGGTTAGCGCCTCCTTTTTTTCTACCAGAATCTTGACGGCGAATAGGGAAAAAAGCCAGGAGAAATTGACAGCTATTTTTCTTCCTAAAAGCCGCAAGAAAATTTCGCACGAAATTTCAATTAGTAATTGACATTTCGAACAACCTCCTGTATACTTAGAGCATAAGTCCTCTGGGATTTATATTGGCTGACGGAGTGCCGGGCGGCCATCTGCGGCTCCTAAAGGGGTCTACTTTACGAAAAAAACAACCGTCCTTCCGGGTAAAATGTGACAGTCCGGAGTGTTCGGCTGCACAAAAAAACGCCCTGCGGTTTCAAAACCACAGGGCGTTTTCCCTTTATAAGAAACCCCCGCTTTTGCAAAGCAGGGGTTTCTTAAATATTGCAAAAATCATTCCGTCGGCGTAGCCGGGTACAGGGACTTGTCCCGGTTATGGCTGCCGTTGTTGGCGTTGGAGTAATTATCCAGGAATTCATCCGTCACCAGGCAGAAGTAATCGCCGTCTCCTACGCGGGGCGTGGCATCAAAGTGGTAGTAGGTTTCGCCGCCGTCCACGCTCACCAAACTCCAATAGTGGTTGCTGTCGCCCTCGTAATTCTTTACTTTCTGTACGTCGATATTGGGAATTCCCAGCCGATCAAACATCAGCTTGCAGACTGCATAGTAGCTGAAGCAGTCCCCCGCTCCATCCACAAGCATCCGGTAGCCCGCCTGCCGCCAGTCGGACTTGTCCGAGTGGCTGACATAGCCCAGGTAACCGTTGGCCCAATAGTAGATAGCCTCCACCTGCTCCCGGGTGGTCATCCCATCTGAGAGGAGGTCGTCCAGCTTGTCGTCCACCGCCGCCCAGATGGTATCCATATCCACATAACCATCCTTCTTCTCCCGCACAGTGACGGTAGCCGTTTGGGTGGATACGTTGCCGGCAGCATCAGAGGCGGTATACGTCACCTGGTATTCCCCCGGCTGACTCAAGTCTACCTGACTGCTGTCCACCTCCAGGGATGGGTTTGCGTCCTGGTCGTCTGTCACCGTAACGCCGGTACGGTAGGAAACCGCGTCATTCTGGTAAGTCTCAATATCCTGCACCCCAGCGATCACCGGCGGCTGCGTATCCGTCACTACTGTCAGGACAGCGCGTACCTCGGCGGTATTGCCGCTGCTGTCTGTCAGCACCAGCGTAACCTCCGTATCCCCAGCCTGGGTCACGTCCGGTATCTGCTTATAGGCGACTGTCACCTGGGAGACGTCGGTAATGCTGGTCAGAAAATCCTCTGGCTCCGGCAGTTCCCCCGCCGCAGTCGTCAACTGCTGCGTTTCGCCCTGCGGCGGCGTGGTATCCACTACATGGAGCACGACCGGGTGAACCTCTCCCTCATACTGCACCAGCAGATCATAGTCTCCCGGCGTACCGGTCACATCGCTGCCGGATACATAACTGGCGTCGCCGCCCTTTTCCTTAATTCGAAAGGCGTTGGCCTGGGGCATTCCCTGACCTGCCTCTACAGTCAGCTCGCTGCGGATGTTGCTGACATTGGATAAGGACAGCACCGCCACCGCAATCAGCTCGGCGGCAAGGATCACCGCCAATATCACCACCAGGCGCACCAGTTTCTTATTCGGCCGCTTTCTGCGGCTGCTTCTTGGTTCTGCCATATGGAATTTCCTCCTTTGCAGCCTTCGGCTGTCAACAATCTAAGTAGTTGTTATTCTAATACATCCGCCTGCATTTGTCAACGGATACTTCCCCCCCCTGCTCCCGGGCGGTGGTTCTGATTTTCCCCGCCGCGCATAGGATGTTCCATACATCTGAAGTTGAGGTGGTACTTATGGAACATACGGCAAATTCCATCACGATCCGGGGGCAGCTCCTTTCCCTTCCCCAATTCTCCCACGAAAATCACGGGCGGCGGTTTTACCGTTTCTCACTGGAGGTGCCCCGCCTCTCCGGGGCTGTGGATCTCCTTCCTGTGATCGCAGAAGAGCGTCTAGTGAACGCCATCGACCCTTTCGGCGGAGAGAAACTCACCGTAACCGGGCAGATCCGCTCGCACAATTATCGGGAGGACGGCGTCCGCAGGCTGCTGATCTTTGTGTTCGCCAACAGCATCCAGGCCGAGGACGGGGATGCCGTCAACACGGTAGTTCTGGAGGGTCCGCTATGCAAAGAACCAATTTTCCGGCGCACACCCCTGGGGCGGGAAATCTGCGATGTGATGCTGGCAGTCCCTCGGGCGTTCCATCGAGCCGATTATCTGCCCTGCATCCTATGGGGCAGGCTGGCGCAGGAGGTGTCCGCCTGTCACACCCGTGACCGCATTCGCATCACCGGACGCTTGCAGAGCCGTATCTATACAAAACTCACGGAAAACGGCGCTTTCCAGCGCACTGCCTACGAAATCTCCGCCCTGGAGGCGGAGATCCTAGAGCAGCAGGTTTAGCATCCCGCACAATACCATTCCGACAGCGGTGGGCAGGAGAAATGCCGCCGCTGTTTTTTTCCAGCTTCGGGTCTCCCGATAGATGGTCTGCAGAGTAGTAGTACAGGGCCAATGGAACAGCGTGAACACCATCGTGCATAGCGCCATCTTCCAGGTGACGCCAGCCTCCAGCAGCAGCGCGCCGCTGGCAGCGATACCTGCATCCAGTGTTGCGGAGCTGGTCAGCATCATCAGTATCACGGGTATCAGCAATTCATTTGCCGGCAGCGCCAGCAGAAATCCCAGGAAGATCACGCCGTTCATCCCCAGCGCCGTTCCCAGTGGATCCAGCGCGGCCGCGATCCCCTGGAGCAGCGGCGTGTTGGCCAGCCCCCAGATCACAGCTCCTGCGGGAGCCGCCACGCAGACGGCACGCCCGGCGATAAACAGCGTCCGATCCACCAGGGAGCGCATCAGGATTTTCCCAAGCCGGGGGCGGCGGAAGGGAGGGATCTCCATCAGGAAGCCGCTGGGCTGTCCCCGCAGGAACACTTTGCCCAGTACTCCGGAGACACCCATGGCCCCCGCCACCCCCAAAGCCACGCAGGCCGCCACCACAAACGCGCTTCCCACACGGGGAAAGAACAGACTGCCCAGCAGAATCAGCGTTGGAAAACGCCCATTGCAGGGCACCATGGCGTTGGTGAGGATGGCCACCACGCGTTCCCGGGGAGAGTCAATGATCCGGCAGCCCATCACGCCCACAGCGTTGCAGCCTAGACCCATACATAACGTCAGCGCCTGCTTGCCGCAGCCGCCGCAGCGGGACATACCGTGATCCATTAAAAAAGCCATGCGGGGCAAGTATCCCACATCCTCCAATATGGTAAACAGGGGAAAGAAAATAGCCATGGGCGGCAGCATCACAGATACAACCCTGCTGCAGGTCACATATACCCCATCCAGCAGAAGCCCCCGCAGCCACTCCGGCGCAAACCGGAACAGAGCGGACAGCCGCGCATATCCCCAGGAAAAGAACTGCCACAGCATATCTGAGGGCAGATTTGCCCCCCACACCGTCAGCCACACCAGGCATAAAAGCATACATATTAAAATAGGAATGCCATAGCGTCGGCTCACCAGAACCCGATCCAGCACATAGCGCCAATTCTGTCCGGCGTTTTCGCGCACGGTACACTCGGCGGCAATCTTCTCCGCCTCCGTCACCGTATCCCGCCAAATAGGGCGCATCCGCTCCTGCTGCCCCTCGCAGGCTGCGGCAATCGCGGAGAGCAGCCGGGTCATGCCCGCTCGATCTCCGGCGGAGGTTGTTACCACCGCCGCACCCAGCCGAGTTTCCAGCCTTTCAGTATCCAGGCGGATGCCCTGGCGCTTCGCCTCGTCCATCAGATTCACGCAAACCACCGCCCGCTCCACCCGCTGCAGAATCTCCAGCGCCAGAATCAAGGTTCGCTCCAGACAGCTGCCATCACAGACCACCACTGTGCAGTCCGCCAGCCCGCTGTCCAGAAACTCCCCAGCGATGCGTTCATCCTCGCTGCTTCCCCGGAGGGAATAAGTACCCGGCAGGTCGGTGATGTGCAGTTCCCAGCCCTCCCAGCGACAGATCCCCTGAGCCACCTCTACGGTTTTTCCCGGCCAGTTGCCGGTATGCTGGCGCATTCCCGTCAGATTGTTGAAGAGGGTGCTTTTTCCCACATTGGGATTCCCCGCCAGCGCCACCGTCCACTTTTGCAGAGCGTGCTTCTCCATTTATCCCCGTACCCGGATCTTCCGCAGATCCTTGGTACGCATGGCCAGCACCGATCCCCGCAGGGACAGCGCCGTCACATCCCCCCACGGGCTGCGATAGCGGCAGGATACCTTTGTGCCCGGAACCAGGCCAAAATCCCGCAGGCGCCGGCGCAGCGCCTCTTCCGTATTTACTTGTATCACAACAGCCTGCTTTCCCGGCCGGATCGCATCCAAACTAGTTTCCATAGGAATCCCTCCAAACATCGCTGCGCCATCTTATGGCGCTGAGAGAAAAATTGTGCGCCCCCCTTTTCTTTCGGGGAAAGCTGTGCTATGATGAAAAGAAAAATGGGAGAATACCACTATGAACGAGAAAGTCGCCGCCATTATCCAGCGCCTGAAGGAGCGCTATCCCCAGTCCCTGTGCGCGCTGCATTATGAAAAGGATTATGAGCTGATGATCGCCGTACGGCTGTCCGCCCAGTGCACCGACGCCCGGGTGAATCTGGTAACTCCCGCTCTGTTCGCCGCTTACCCTACCCTGGAAGCCATGGCAGACGCATCCATTCCCCATGTAGAGGAATTGGTGCATTCGTGCGGGTTCTATAAGCACAAAGCGCGGGACATTGTGCTGGCCTGTCAGATGCTCCTCCGCGATTACCAGGGCAAAGTCCCCGGCACCATGGAAGAACTGCTGCGGCTGCCCGGCGTCGGGCGAAAAACCGCAAATCTGCTGCTGGGAGACATCTATCATGTACCGGGCAGCGTGGTCTGCGACACCCACTGCATCCGTATCTGCGGCCGACTGGGACTCACCCAAGGCAAAGACCCGGAAAAGGTAGAGCACCAGCTTCGCGCCATCCTGCCCCCGGAGGAAAGCTCCGACTTCTGCCACCGTATCGTCCTCTTTGGCCGGGAAGTCTGTACTGCCCGCGCTCCCAAATGCGGCGAGTGTCCCCTCTCCCCCTGGTGCAAAGAGGTACGCGGAGAATAAGCATCCCAAACTTTGAATACCCCTCCTTGTCCAAGCATAGAGTTTGAACAAGGAGGGGATCTTTTTGCCCAGAAAACTGCCTATTTTCTACAGCGCCTTGCTGCTGACCGGAGTGAATCTGCTGCTGCGTCTGATTTCCACCTCCTTCCAGGTATATATTTCCAGTCTCCTGGGCGCAGCAGGCGTGGGGCTTTTGCAGCTGGTAATGTCCGTGGGTATGCTGGCTATGACCGCCGGTATGGCGGGCGTCCGCACCGCTACCATGTATCTCACCGCTGAAGAACTGGGGCGAAAACGCCCCCAGAATGTCCATTGGGTGCTTCGCGGAGCATTTCAATATAGTATTCTGGCCAGCGGCATTTTATCATTGGGGCTTTTTTCCGCCGCTCCCTGGCTGGCGGAGCATTGGATTGGCGATATCCGCGCCCTTGCTTCCCTGCGCACTTTCTCCTCGTTTCTGCCCGTCGTGTGCCTGTGCGGCTGTATGACCGGCTATTTTACCGCCGCCAACCGTATCGGCACTCTGGCTGCCGTGGAAATTGCAGAGCAGCTTTGCTCCATGGCGGTTACCATGGGTGCTTTGATCCTCTGGGCCGGCAGGGATCCCGGAAGAGCCTGCCAGAGTGTGGTTCTGGGAAGCAGCGTCGGCTCCTGTCTCACCCTCCTCTGCCTGCTGATTCTGCGGCATCGGGAGCGCGCCCCTCGGGGCGCACGGCTGCCTGTGGCGCGCAGGCTTCTGCATACCGCCGTGCCCTTGGCTTTGGCGGACGATGTAAAGGCGGGGATCTCCACGCTGGAAAACCTGATGGTACCCAAGCGCCTGTCCCTTTTCACCGAGATCGGGAACCCCCTGGCCGCCTTCGGACTGGTCTGCGGCATGGTATTCCCGGTGCTCATGTTTCCGGCAGCCATTCTTTTCGCTTTGGCGGAACTGCTGATTCCCGAGCTGGCTCGCTGCCGCGCCGCCGGAAGCCAGCAGCGTATTCACTACCTTGTCCGGCGATGTCTGCGCTTTGCCCTGCTCTATGGCTGCCTGTGCGGCGGACTGCTGTTTTTGCTGGCCAAGCAGCTGTGCCTGTGGCTGTACGATAGTCCCCAAGCCGGGGAATACCTGAAACTTTACGCATTTCTTGCGCCCATGCTGTACTGCGACGCCATCACGGACGCCATGACCAAGGGGCTCGGCCAGCAGAAGGTCTGCGTCCGTTACAATATCCTCACCTCCGCCATGGATGTGACATTTCTTTATTTTTTGCTGCCCCGCTACGGAATGGAAGGCTATTTCCTTAGTTTTTTGGTGACCCACTTGGTGAACTTCCTGCTGAGTATCCGCCTGCTGCTCAAAATTACCGGCATTACCATTCCCTTCTACCGCCCGGCGCTCACCATCGCCGCCACTCTGTTTTCCGCCTTTCTGGCAGACTTCGCCTCCCTGCCGCTGGTACAGGCCGCAGGTTTCCTAGGTCTGCTGGGCAGCGCCCTTTTCCTGCTAAAAATCATCCAAAAAGAGGACTTTTTATGGATTCGGGGTCTGTTTCATAAAGACTAGCGCCCGGCCAGTGTTGACCGAGCAGATACACGCAAAAAATCCGGGTCATTTTCTATGACCCGGATATATTTTTAGATTTCCATGATGACCGGCAGGATCATCGGATTGCGCTTGGTATGCTTGTATAGATAGCCGCTCAGATCGCTTTTGATGGCAGACTTGATGCTGGCCCAGTCCCGGCTGCGCTTTCGCCCGCAGCGCTCAATGGCCTCCATAGCCACCTCCCGCAGCTCGTCCATCAGATTCTCCGATTCTTTCACATAGACGAAGCCGCGCGTAATGATGTCCGGGCCGGAGATAACGCTGCCGTCCTGTCCGCTCAAGTTCACGCACACCACGATCATACCGTCCTGGGCAAGATGCTTCCGATCCCGGAGCACCACGCTGCCCACATCGCCTACGCCAGTGCCGTCCACAAACACCTTGCCGGCGGGAACGGTACCTGTAATCTTGCAGGTTTTGGCGGACATTTCGAATACGGTGCCGATCTCTCCGATGAAAATGTTTTTGGGATTCATCCCCATGGCTTTTGCCAGCTTGCCATGGATCTGCAGATGCCGCTGCTCGCCATGCACAGGGATGAAGAAGGCAGGCTTTACCAGACCATGGATGATTTTCAGCTCCTCCTGGCAGGCGTGGCCGGAGACGTGCAGTCCTTCGCTCTTTTCATATACCACTTCCGCGCCCTTGCGGTAAAGCTCGTTGATAATCTTGGATACCGCTTTTTCATTGCCGGGAATGGCGGAGGCGGATATGATAATTCGGTCGCCGGGCTGAATCTCCACCTGCTTATGGGTGGAAAAAGCCATACGGTACAGCGCCGACATATTTTCACCCTGAGAACCGGTGGACACAATCACCACTTTGTTTTTCGGCAGGCTCTTAATGGTATTCAGATCCACAATCGTCCCCGCAGGAACTTTCAGGTAGCCCAACTCCTGCGCCACTTTCAGCATATTCTCCATGCTGCGGCCGGATACAGCCACTTTCCGGCCATACCGCCGAGCGGTGGCCAGCACCGACTGGATGCGGTGCATATTGGAGGCAAAAGTCGTCACTATGATTCGCTGGTCGCAGTTTTTGAACTGCCGGTCAAGCCCCTCCGCCACCAGATTTTCGCTGGGGGTATAGCCCTGCCGCTCCACATTGGTGGAGTCGCACAGCAGCGCCAGCACCCCCTCATTGCCCAGTTCGCCAAGACGCGCCAGATCCATCATGCCGTCTCCGGAGGTGGGATCTATCTTGAAGTCGCCGGTGACGATTACCGTACCCACCGGGGTATGGATCGCAAAACACACCGCGTCTGCGATGGAGTGATTCACATGAATGAACTCCACGGTGAAGCAGCCCGCCCGCACCACATCCTGGGGCTTATGGGTAATCAGCTTCACTTTCCCGGCCAGACCGTGTTCCTCCAGCTTCAGCTTGATAAGCCCGCAGGTCATGGCCGTGCCATGAATGGGGCAATTCACCTGCTGCATACAGTAAGGGATGGAACCAATATGATCCTCGTGACCGTGGGTAATGAACATACCCCGCAATTTCTTCTGGTTGGCCACCAGATAAGAAAAGTCCGGGATTACCAGATCCACGCCGTACATATCCTCCTCTGGGAAGCCAACGCCGCAGTCCACCACAATCATGTCCTTGCCATATTCCAGGACGGTGATGTTTTTTCCGATCTCATCCAGTCCGCCCAGAGGGATAATTTTCAGTTTTTCTGCCAAATGATATCAATACTCCTTTCAAAATACACCAAAGGCCGCACAAAAACCGGCACCCACTTGCTGAACGCCCGGCCCTGTGTCGCCGTTTATCCAGAAAATGCCTGCAATTTTGTTCCTTTGTTTTCCTCCAGCTCCGATTTTTAAGCTGGTTTTAGGTTTGTCGGGACTGCCCACCCGACCCACGCATGATGTATTATACCACAAAAAAGCAAAAAGTACACTATTATTTTTTCCACTCCTTTATTCCCGGGAAAATTCCCGGGAAAAGCGCAGAAAAGCAGTTGCACCTTTCCTGAGAATTTGCTATAATGGTCTATAATTATCATTTGGATAATTGGGGCGGTATGCCCCTTTGGGAGGCGGGAAGATGGATAAAAAATTAGGAAAACTTCTACAGCCCAGCGCCGGCTTTTTTTCGGTGGTTTTGGGTCTATTCGTTGCAGCGGCGGCGGCAATGCAGTATTTTATTCTGGCGGCGGTAGAAGCGGTGTTTACCTTAGCGCTGCTGGGCTTCTATCTTTATTTGCAAAAACGCCGCCAGACGGCGCTGCAGGGATATCTCCATGCCGCCCTGGGCAATGTGAATGCCGGCGCCAATACCCAGCCTCCCTTTCCCATGCTGGTGCTGCGGATGGCGGACGGCGGCATTGTATATGCCAACGAAGAATTCCGCAGCGCGGCGGATTTCCGGGACGCCATGGCTGAGCGGCGCGTCCAGCAGGTTCTGCCCAACTTTACCCTGGACTGGCTTGCCGAGGGCAAGCAGGAATATCCATACGACGTAACGCTGAAAAAACGCCGCTATCGGATATATGGGGTACCATCCCGTGCCAATGACCCCGCAGGAACACTATTGGGCATTCTGTTCTTCGCGGATCTCACTGAGTTATATCAGGTGCGGGACGAATATGTCCGTTCTCGCCCGGTGGTGTCCATCATCCTCATCGATAACTATGAAGAACTGACCAAAAACCTTACGGAAGGCGCTATCTCTACCCTGAACGCCCGCATCGATGATGCCATCACCGCCTGGACAGAGCAATACCACGGCCTGCTGCGGCGCACAGAACGCAGCCGATATCTATTTATATTTGAAAAGCGGGATCTGAACCGCGCCACCCTGGAAAAATTCGCCCTTTTGGAAAATATTCACCAGATTACCAGCCCCTCCGGTTTGGCCGCATCCATCTCCTTCGGTCTGGGCGTGGACGGCGTCAGCTATGAGGAGTGCTATAACTTTGCCTCCCTGGCCATTGAAATGGCGCTCAGCCGGGGCGGCGATCAGGCCGTAATCAAAGACCGCTATAATTTCACTTTCTACGGCGGCCGCACCCGGGAAGCCGATCATCGGAGCAAAGTCCGCTCCCGGGTCACCGCCAACTCCCTTATGGAGCTGATTGGGCAGAGCAGCCAGGTATTTATTATGGGGCACCGAAATGCCGACCTGGACGCTGTGGGCGCCGCTTTGGGCATTGCCTGCCTGTGCCGGAAGAAAAACAGGAAAGCGCATATCGTTCTGGATCTGGAGAATAACGCCGCCGGTAAACTGATCGCGGAGATTCGCCGCGTGCCTGCTTATAAAGACGCGTTTATCTCCGGGCAGGACGCCCTGCTCCTGTGCGACAGCCACAGCATTTTGATCGTGGTGGACACCAATCGCCCGGATCAGGTGGAAAGCCGCCCGCTGCTGGAAGCCATTTCCAAGGTCTGCGTGGTGGATCATCACCGCCGTGCCGCCGACTATATCAACCCGGTGGTGCAGCTGCACGAGCCTTACGCCTCCTCGGCCTCGGAGCTGGCAACGGAACTGCTGCAGTATGCCGTGGAAAAGGTAGATGTACTGCCCATTGAAGCCAAAAGTCTGCTGGCCGGTATCTTCCTGGATACTAAGAGTTTCCATGTCCGCACCGGCGAACGTACCTTTGAGGCTGCCGCTTATCTGCGGCAGCTGGGTGCAGACCCAGTGGAGGTAAAGCTGCTGCTGCAAAACGACTTCCAGGATACCATGGCAAAATATCAGATCATCCGTTCCGCCCGTCTCTACCGGCAGGAAATCGCCATTGCCGCGCTTAACGCCGGAACCTCCCGCGTACTGGCCGCGCAAGCAGCGGATGAAATGCTGAATATTTCCGGCCTGACCGCTTCCTTTGTCCTCTATCCCGACGGGGATCAGGTGATCATTTCCGCCCGCTCTATCGGCGAGGCCAACGTGCAGATGATTCTGGAGCCCTTGGGGGGCGGAGGCAACGCCGCCACCGCCGGGGCGCAGATGAAAAATACCACGGTCAAGGACGCTTTGGATCAACTGATGGCCTCCATCGACCGATTCTATGAAAACTAAAGGAGAAGCAAACCATGAAAGTCATTCTTTTACAAGATGTGAAAGGCAAAGGAAAAAAAGGGCAGATGCTGGAGGTTTCCGACGGCTACGCCCGGAACTATATGCTGCCCAAGAAAATCGCTGTGGAGGCCACTCCCGACGCCGTCAACACCATGCGCATGAACGATAAGGCCGCCGCTGAAAAAGCCGCCCGGGAGCGGGCGGAGGCTTTGGATATCTCCAAGAAGCTCCGGGATCTGACCGTCACCGTGAACGCCAAAGGCGGCGGAAACGGGAAGCTGTTCGGCTCCATTACCACCCAGGAGATCGCCGATAGTCTGAAAGCCGCCAGCGGCATCACCCTAGACAAGCGGAAGATCGTCCTCTCCGACCCCATCAAGAATGTGGGCACCTATACCGTCACCTGCAAGCTGGGCTATGAGATTACCGCTCCCCTGACGGTAAAAATCCAGGAAGTATAACCGTTTTTCCAAAAGAGCAAGAAAGGAGAAATCGCATGGAAGAAGAATTGACTTCCCGGCAGCCGCCCCAGTCGCTGGAGGCGGAGCAGGCGGTACTGGGTTCGATCCTCATCGACAGCCGGTGCGTCGCCGATGTGATCGGTATTCTGCGGCCGGAGGATTTTTTCCTGAAACAGAACCAGGAATTATATGAAGCCGTATATACCATGTTTAATTTCTCCCAGACCATCGACCCGGTGACGGTGCTGGATAAGCTGCGGGAATTGGGTTATTATCACGACAATTCCCGGGATTATGTGCTCCAACTCATGGAGATCACTCCCACCGCCGCCAACGCGGTGCGCTATGCCCACATTGTCCGGGACAAATCTATGCTCCGGGGTCTGGCACAAGCTGCTGACGAGATCTCGGAAACCGTCTATTCCCAGGTAGGCACTCCGGAGGAAATGCTGGAAAGCGCGGAGAAAAAGATCTACGCCCTGCGCAAAGGCGAACGCGGAGATTCTCTGGAGCACATCGGCACCATATTGCACAAGGTTTTTGACCGCTTAACAGAATTGAGCCAGTCGGATTCCGCCATCCCCGGTCTTTCCACCGGTATGCAGGATCTGGACAGCAAAATTAACGGCCTGAATAAATCCGACCTGATTATTTTGGCCGCCCGCCCCGCCATGGGAAAATCTGCTTTTGCTTTGAATATTGCCCTGAACGTGGCCAAAAAGTATAATAAGACAGTGGCTTTTTTCTCCCTGGAAATGTCCCGGGAGCAGTTGGCCATGCGCCTTATGTCCAGTGAAAGCTTTGTCAACAGCCAGAAACTGGCCACCGGCAAGCTCACGGAAGAGGAGTGGGGCAAGCTGGCCATGGCCTCCTCCGCCCTGAGCCAAACGGACATTCGTATTGACGACAACCCATCCGTCACCGTGGCGGAGATGAACGCAAAGTGCCGCCGCCTGGATAATCTGGGGCTGGTGGTCATCGACTATTTGCAGCTGATGACCGCCTCCGGCTATGGGAAGGGCAGCGGAGAAAACCGGGTCACTGTGGTGGGTGAGATCTCCCGGGCTTTGAAGATCATGGCTAAGGAATTGAATGTCCCTGTGATCTGCCTGAGCCAGCTCTCCCGCGCTGTGGAAAGCCGGACGGATAAACGTCCCATTCCTTCCGACCTGCGGGAATCCGGCACCATTGAGCAGGATGCAGACTCCGTGCTCTTTTTGTATCGTGACGAATACTATAATGAGAATACCGAGGAAAAGAATGTGGCGGAATGTATCGTGGCGAAAAACCGCCACGGCGAGACCGGCACGGTAAAGCTCCAATGGCTTGGCCAGTATGGCACCTTTGCGGATCGGGAGTGGAAGCATGCTGAATAAACTCCAGGCTTTTCTTCGGGAATACGCTATGCTTACCCCGGGGGAGACCCTGGTCTGCGCCGTTTCCGGCGGCGCGGATTCCATGGCGCTCCTGTGGGGCATGTATTTGCTGCGGGAGCGGCTGGGCATCCGGGTGGAAGCCGCCCATTATAATCATAACCTCCGCGGGAAAGAATCCCTGCGGGACGAGGACTTTGTTCGGGAATTCTGCCAACACTACGACATTCCTCTTCATATCGGTTCCGGCAGGGTGGTTTCCGGTAAACGGGGTCTGGAGGCTGCCGCCCGGGAGGCGCGGTATGCTTTTTTCGCCACGCTGCCCGGAAAAGTTGCTACCGCGCACACCGCCGATGATAATACGGAAACTCTTTTCCTCCATTTGCTGCGGGGAACCGGCCTGAAGGGGTTGGGAGGAATCGCCCCAATACGGGGAAAAATCATCCGTCCCATGCTGTCCATCACCAGGCAGGATGTTCTGAATTTTCTGGAGCAGCAGCACTTGTCCTGGGTAGAAGACGCTTCCAATCATTCCGACGCCTATCTGCGCAACCGGCTTCGGCGCCATGTCATTCCTCTGTTGACGCAGGAAAATCCCCGATTCGCGGAAAATCTTTCCGCCACAGCCCTGCGTCTGCGGGAGGATGAAGCGTTTTTAGATTCGCTGGTTTCTCCTGTGAAAGTTCTGGAGATTTCCCCGCTGCTGGCGCTCCCCCCGGCACTGCAAAGCCGCGCTATCGCCGGTTTTTTTGCGGCCAACGGCATCCCGGATATTCAGGCGGAGCACATTGCCCTTACCCTGAAAGTAGCTCGCTCAGAGAACCCTTCCGCCGCCGCCGATCTTCCTTGGGGAAACCGCCTATACCGGGAATATGGCAAGCTCTTTATCCGGGAGGAAGCCATTCCCCTGGCGCACACTCCCCTTCCCTGCCCCGGCTGCGTGGAATTAACGGCGCTGGGCGTGCGGATCACCGCCACCCAGCAAACGCTGCCCGAAAATGCTTATGATTACTTCACCGTTCAGCCGGTGGGAGAAATGGTCGTCCGCCGGCGGCTGCCCGGAGATGAAATCACCTTGTCGGGCGGCACAAAATCGCTGAAAAAGCTCTATATTGATCGAAAGATTCCTGCACGGCAGCGGCCGCTCATACCTGTAATTGCAGACGACCAGGGCGTTCTGGGCGTCTACGGCATCGGCGCAAACCTGGCGCGCGCCGGCGGCGGCGTCACCATTCAGTTTGAAAAAGTCCATTCCAGCGAAACGCTGTAGAGAAATAAAATGCTATGCAAACGGGAGGCTTTTATGGAAAACGATATGCAAGAAATCTTGATTCCCACAGAGGAGCTACAGGAAAAAGTAGCGTTCCTCGCCCGGCAGCTGATGGAAGATTACGCCGATAAAGATCCGGTCTTTGTAGGCGTGCTGAAAGGCGTGGTAATGTTCTATGCGGATATTGTACGGCAATTCAACGCCCCCTGTGAATTGGATTTTATGTGGATCTCCTCCTATAAAGGCACAGACTCCACCGGAAAAATGATCGTGCAGCGGGACGTTACCCAGGATCTGGAGGGGCGCCATGTGGTGATCCTGGAGGACATATACGATACCGGCAATTCTCTGGCATTCACCTACCAGCATTTACTGGCAAAGAAGCCCGCTTCTCTGCGGGTTTGCACACTGCTGGATAAACCCGCCCGCCGGAAAGAAGGCATCACGCTGCTGCCGGATTACACCGGCTTCGTGATCCCCAACGCGTTTGTTGTGGGCTATGGCATGGACTACAATGAGCACTACCGCAACCTTCCCTATATCGGCGTTTTGAAGCCGGAAGTTTATGAAAAATAAGGAGAATCCTATTTTGAGAAAACGCAATTTCCTATCCATCATCCTTTATGTACTGATTCTGGCGCTGGTGTTAAGCTGGGTTCTTAATATCTTTCAGCCTCGGGACAGCGGCGTTCCCTATTCCCAGATCGTGACGCTGCTGAACGAAGGACAAGTGCGCAGCTTTATCGTCCAGGGCAGCACCATCGTGCTGCAGCTGTGGGAGCCTCACAACGGCAGCACCACCCTGCGCGCCACTCTGGCAGACCCGGAACGTTTCCGCCAGGAGCAGTGGGAGTCCATCCAGGCACAGCAGCAGGCCGGCACCCTGGAATCCTACGATTTCCTGCCGGGGCAGGCCGCTTCTCCCTATGACTGGGTGCTCCCCTTGATCCTCGCTGGTCTGGCGGTGGCGCTGGTGTGGTTCCTGCTCATGAGCCGGGTCAGCAGCAACGCCGGCGGCAATCCCATGTCCAATTTTGGCAAGGCGCGCACCGTGCTGGGCGTTCCGGACGGCAGGAAGGTCACTTTCGATGATGTAGCCGGCGCGGAGGAAGAGAAAGCGGAATTGCAGGAGGTGGTGGATTTTCTCCGGGATCCCCAGAAATTCACCCAGATCGGCGCGCGAATCCCCCACGGTCTGCTGCTGGTGGGACCTCCGGGTACAGGCAAGACCCTGCTGGCCAGAGCCGTCGCGGGCGAAGCCGGCGTACAGTTTCTCTCCATTTCCGGTTCCGACTTTGTAGAAATGTATGTAGGCGTGGGCGCCAGCCGCGTCCGGGATCTGTTTGAGCAGGCTAAGAAAATCGCCCCTGCCATTATTTTCATCGACGAAATTGATGCCGTAGGCCGCAAGCGCGGCTCTGGTCTGGGCGGCGGCCATGATGAAAAGGAGCAGACCTT
>DVKX01000003.1 GCA_018715805.1 Candidatus Faecousia intestinigallinarum
CGTCTGCTCCTGGAAGATCTGCCCGGCGGGGAATACCAGATGGAGGTATACCAGAAAACCGAAAACTTTGATTGGATACTGCGTCTCACGGCTTCCGTTGTTTTAAGAGACGGAAATTGCACTGTAGACGGAACGCTGCATATGGGAAATACCTTACCCTTGCGCATTAAGCTGTCCGATGAACTCGTATTACCCCAGTTATATCCCCACCAAGCCGCCGCCTTTTGGCACGGCGGCGGAGCTATTGGGTTTCTTCTGCTGGGAGCTGCCGTCTTATTCGCGCTGGCAGAGATCTGTCACCGCCAGCGAAAAAACGAAATGGCATAGTACGCGCTATGCCAATACGGGGCGCAGGGATGCTCCAGGGGCAGCCGCTCCTGATGGGAAGGTTCGACTCCTGCCCGCCCCGCCATATGTTTGCCGGGAGCAGCCTGTGCACAACGAATACGCTCCACAAGGCGCACAGCGCCGCCACAGCAAAAGTATTTGCAGTCTATCTCTCATACGTTATTTTTCAGTTTCTCTCGCGCAAGGCTGTTCTGCTCTTCACGGCGAATATTCAAAGCACATCTGCCGCTGGCAGGTTTGCTTTGAGTGTTCGGCACTCAAATTATTGAAAGGAGATATTTACCTATGCCTACCCAAAAAGACGATGTAATCCACGCAGTTCCCGAGGAAGATGTTCCCGTTGGGGCTGTAGACACCGAGGCGGCGCCGGACGCCAGCTACACCGGAGAAAACCGGGATCAGTATTTCGCGCAACAGCGGGATACCCGGCAAGTGTATTACTCCAATATTGCCTCCTTGATCACTGCGGCCAAGGAAAAAGCCGTCCTGACCGGAAAAATCATCCGCGTCGAGAACGATGCAGAGAACGCTTACTGGTGTGTTCTGTTCAACGATGCGTTCGTGCGGATTCCTTTTGAGGAAACCTTTGCCGAACTTCCACAGGATTTGCTGAATAGGGAAACTCCCAACCTGGTACAGCGCCGAGCGCGTTTCCTGCGTAAGTCCCTTTCCCTGTCCATCCCCTTTACGATTCAGCAGTTCTCCTCTTTGGCAGATGGAACAACTATGGTCATCGGATCCCGCAAGGCAGCGCTTCCCCGGGTGCAGTCCCGGTATTTTGGTCCAAATGCCGTTCATCATCCCGCCGTTGGCGATATTGTCGCCGCCACGGTGCTGAGCGTCGGCTTCCACTCCGCTTGGTTCAACATTTGCGGCGTGGATGTTCGGATACCAATACACGAGCTCACTCATCGGTACATTGACAACATGGAGCAGATTTATGCCATTGGGGAAAGCGTCCAGATGCAGATTCTGGATGTGACGGAGAACCCGAACATCATTCGAGCATCCCAAAAGCCGCTGGAAATGGAGCGGGCGCGTACACTCACCGGGAAGATTGCGCAGGGAGCCTATTGCGTTGGTACCGTTACCACCATACGCCTGATCACCACGGATGAGGGAGTCTCTCGCTACCGCGCCTCTCTATGGTTGGATGAGGGCATTCCCGCCTATGCGTCCACGCCCATTATGCGCGACCCGATCTGTACCGGAGATCGTCTTCTGGTAACGGTCAACGGCGTGGATGCCAAAGGGTACCTCCATTGCCGTCCAATCCGCAAGATTCGCACAGTCGTTTAATCCGCTGCCGGCAGCCACGCGCTGGCTGCCGGCAAACGCAAATTGGAGGTAATTATGCAAGAGTCATATGTCTACTATATTCCGCGGAACTACAACGCTTCCGGATATGCATTAAATGGCATGGTCTCCATGCGGAAGCTATACGATGCCATCGGCGGCGCATTGCTCGGCTTTCTCCTATGCAGCATCCTCCCTCTGGGCAGCAGCCTTACCAACATCGCTGTTTACATCCTGGTCTGCGGTTTCTTGGCTTTGATCGGGCTTGTCGGGATCCGGGACGAACCCTGGTCCTCCTACCTGCTCTACCTGATCCGCTGGCTGCGGGTTCGCCACAAGCCATATTTCTATAATCACAACGGGCAGGCATTTCGCATTACCGCCGCCGACTACTCGCTCAATGCCACCAGACTGGAAGATCATCTTTCCGCACTCCTGGAAAAACTAGGACAAATCACCGCCCCCAAAGAGCAGATTTTTGTGGAAGGGGAAACTTTTCAATTTGCCAGCGACCCCTATAGTGACGCTTTGCATATGGCCGAGAATGACCAGCAGCCTGTGCCAGTGGAGGAGCACAAAACAGCCGCAGACTTTGCGATTCAAGACGTCCTGGCAAACATTGTATTACCAGATCTGGAGGAGGGATCAAAATGAAGAAGAAACCGGAGCCTTCCCAAACGAAAAAAAGCAAGCGCAAAGAGGCAGTAAAGGAAAAGACAGCGCCAAAATCACCACGTCCAAAGGAAAAGCCGCTTCATATTTTGGAATCGACGCAGATGTGGTCGCCCATACTGGATATTAAAGACGGGATCATCCTGACCAAGGATGGACGCTATGTGCAGATCCTGGAGTTCAGCCCCATCAACTTCCAGCTCCTGTCCGATATGGAACGGGTGATGATCGCAAATACCTTTGGCGGCGCCGTAAGTACATATCCCAATCACTTTCAGATTAAAATCCTGTCCCGCCGCGCCAATGTGGATATGCACATCCAGGATATTCGCAACGCTCAGAAGGTGGAAACCAACGAGCTATGCCGGAAAATGCAGGACATGACCATCCAAAAAATACTTGGCGCTGCGTCCTCCAGTGTAACGCGCCGGTTCTTTATCATCTTTTCCTATGAAAATTCCCGGGGCGCACTCTACCGCCCCAGCTGGGAGGAGATCCGCTCCGATATGGCGACCACCGCTTTCCAGATCTACGCGCCATTAAGCGGTGATCCATGTAACAACGAGCTGCTGACGCCCATGAACCCTCCAGAAGCGCTCTCCGATGCCCAGCTGGAAGTTCTCTACGAGTGTATGTGCCGCAAGGAAGCGGAGAGCAAGCCAATTTTTGGCAAAGTGCTGGATGTGGTTACTCACTACGCCGCAGCAGGGCGCCTGGAAAACGGGAAAATCATCCCCATCAATAATTTTATAGCCCCATCCTCCATCATTCACAGCAGCGCCTCTTATATCATCGTAGACGGCAAGTATTACGCATTTGGTTGCATCGACGGCGGAAGCTATCCTACCGAACGTCTTGCCGGCTGGGTCTCTCAGCTGATTGGCCGGGACGAAGGCATCGACCTGGACATTTTCGTGGATAAAATTCCTTCTCAGGAGGTGCGGCGAAGGCTTTATCTCTCCATGCGTGCCAATGCCAGCACCATGTTCACACGCAACGCCACCAGCGCCGACTCAGAAAGCCTGGAGAACAAGATGGCTTCCGCCATGTACATCAAGCGGGAACTGGAAAACCGGCAGGTTCTGTGTAACTTCCATATTCTGATCACCGCGATCGCCGACTCTCCGGAAGCATTGAAACGGAAAATGCGAACCATTAAATCCGACCTCTCCGCCTATTCCGGCTTGAACTTTATTCCGCTCACCTTCCGCCATGACCAGGCTTTCTTACTGTCATTGCCGCTTTGCTCCCCAGATCGCAAGCTCCTGAAAAAAGCCAGAAGAAATATTCTCAACGGCGACTTCAGTTCCGCATATCCCTTTACCAGCTATGAGCAGAACGATCCCCACGGGATATTGCTGGGAATCAACATCCGCAACAACAGTCCTGTCTTTGTGGACTTTTTCGACCGCTCTATTTATGCTTCTGGGAACGCTGTACTGATTGGATATTCCGGTGTTGGGAAAACGTACTCCCTGCAAACGATTGCTCTGGCAATGCGGCAGCGGGGTGTGCGTACCATCATTATCACGCCGGACAAAGGTCACGAATACCGGCGGGCATGTCTTGCCGTGGGCGGCGAGTTTGTCTCCATTGCTCCCGGCAGTCCACAGAACATCAATATCATGGCTATCCGAAAGTACAAGAATGTAAAGGACGAACTTTTTGGCTCCAACGAGGGAGATATTTCCATCCTCTCCAAAAAGATCTCTCAGATTCACGCTTTCATTTCCATCCTCAAGCCGGACATTTCCCCTCAGGAAAAACAGGCTTTGGACGACGCCCTTCTGGCAACCTACAAAAAGTACGGCATTACTCTTGGCAATAAATCTCTGGTAGACCCCCAAAATCCTTCCCAATACAAGCCGATGCCTACCCTTGGAGATCTTTACCAGGAACTGACCCATTTTAAGGGCGGCGCTGGTATTCGGGAGGCGCTGGCGTTATTCGTGGAAGGATCTGCCCGCTCTTTCAACGCCCCAACAAATGTCAACCTGGACAATCCCTATATCGTACTGGACGTGTCCAACACGCCAAAAAAGATGATTCCGGCTATTATGTTCATCGCCAACGACTTGGCCGTGGACAAACTTCGCGAGGACATTACCGAGCAGAAAGTACTGATCATCGATGAATTATCACAGATGATTGGTGTCAGCAGTTCTACGGAAGCCGCGTCATCCGTCCTGCAGCATTATAAGACCTTGCGCGCCTTCAATACCGTGGTAATCACCGCCACCCAAGATACCAATGATTTCTTTGCTTTGGAAAACGGAGTCTACGGCAGAGGCATCCTGGCAAATGCCAAAATTAAAATTATCTTGCGGCAGGAAAAGGAGGAAGCCCGGACGATTGCCCAAATGATCGGATTGAGCCAGCAGGAGGAGGCGCGGCTGACCACCTATAATCGGGGAGACGCCCTCCTTGTCGCCAATCGGAACCACGCCGAGATCCATATTGTCGCGTCCGCCCTAGAGGATGCACTCATCAACACCGATCCTACTGTCCTTCAAAATAATCTACAGCAATAAGGGGGAATCTCCATGCTCGCTGTAAACTTAAAACAGCAAATCCTTGATTTTGTCAGGTCTTTCTCCGTGGTAAAAGAACGGCAGATCAGGAAGTTCTTCTCCGACTGGGGGTACGGGAGCGTAAATGCCGCCCTGAAAATGCTTCTGGATCAGCAAGCGCTGATCCGCCACCAGGAGGAATACCTCAGCACCGCCCGGAAACTTCCCGCTCCTTTATCGTCCTACCAGGACGTATTCTGTGCCATCGATGTTATGCTCACGCTCCAATCTCAGAAGATCCGATGGTATAGCCGGACGTCCTATCCTGTGGAGCTGATATTTGGTACGATTGATAATGCTGTCTATGATGTGGCGGTCTTTAATGCGGATGACTGGGCTTTCAAATATTCCATGATTCCCAATTCCCGCCAGAAGATGGACGAGGCGGAGGAAGATCCAGTGCAGCACGTGGCAGTAGTTCCTAATGATTCCCTTGCCGCCCGCATTGATTCGCTTGGATTCTGCCTGTATGCCGTCATTGACAAACAAACCGGTAAGGCAGAGCTGTTCAGCTTCTACGATTCAGAATAGCAGGATAGAACTACAAGCCCCGTCGTTCCGTTGCGCCGCAGCACAGCAGTGTTATCACGCTGTGATCCCATGGAACCGCACTGCTGTAGTTCTGCCATATCAGCACATTATGGTGCTGTCATTCTCCCGTTTCGCGGTACTGCAACGCCATAGCTCTTCCGTTTCAGAGAACCGCAGCACCATAGAACTACAGAACCATAGAACTATATGGCTACAGTTCTATCGTTCTTCCGTTTCAGAAAATCATAGAACTGTAGCTTTCATGTTTTAGGAAACCACAGTGCTGTCACTCTGCACCGTAAAACAAAAACAGTATGGAGGTATCTCATATGAATGAGTCTATGTCGTTAGCAATGAAGGCGCTCAAGGAAACCTTGCTGCGAATTCAGGCGTCTCTGCACCAAGCGCTTGGGGATACAAAGCGTGAGATCGCAGACATTGACGCAGGCAAAATAACAAGCGCCTGGGGCGCTCTCCCCAGCGATTATGCTCTGGATTTAGCGCGTGTTCTGCGAAAAGTAGAACAGCAGCTCTATATTTACGCTGAAATCAACTCTTATAACATCTACGATATGGCGCGTACTGCTCAGCAGGCAGGAAGACTGGATCCAGACGATTCTATTGCCATCCAAATACACGCAGACCGCTGCGTTATTCGCCTTCCTTATTTGCCAGAGCGGGGAAAGCAGCGGGATTGTCTGGTAAACGACCTCCTGATGTCGCAGCTCACCATCACCAAAGGCATTCCCAGATGGCCTGCTTGCCACCTGGATATTTTCCATGTTTTTCCCACCGCCGTTAAAAACATTCCCAAGGACGTTGATAATTATGACTATAAGCGGTGTATCGACATCCTTGCCTTCAACCTGGGCTTCTCAGACTCCGCCGCCACCTTTTCCCTCGGTTTACAGACCATTTTCACCGATGATTTATCTCCAGGCGTCTATTTGGAAATAACGCCAAAATGTTCAGAAAACGCCGTTTTACCGCATTGGGCGCCAAATCCGGATCATCAGAAGAATGACCATTCAGGATACTGATTTCTTTATTCTGGGTACTGTATTATTCGTTTAGGCTACTGTATTCTCCATTTTGGTGGAAACTGT
>DVKX01000042.1 GCA_018715805.1 Candidatus Faecousia intestinigallinarum
AAGGAGCGACTACTGTATTGCTGAGACACAACGTGCGCTCCGGGAGTACTGTCAGTACTTTCACTATTATCTCTTTACCGGCGAATTTCCGAAACGCTACGACGACCACAAGGACATGGATATATCCAAAATGTCCCTCACAGAAATTACCTCTATTATGCCCAAGAATATTGAACAGTATCTTGTCTTTTTGGAACAAAGCAACGCGCCTATTACGATCCGAAAGAAGACATCCCTGCTTCGGTGCTTCTATACCTACCTGGAAAAAAATGCTGATGCACTGGGTATTCAATTCCCAAGAGAAAATCCAATGGCAAAAGTAGTTGCGCCCCCCGCAAAGCGCACGATGCCTAGGGTTCTCACTTCCCATCAGATAGATTGCTTGCTCAACAGCGTATCCGGAGAAACTGCCCATCGGGATCGCACCATGTTTCTGCTTATGGTCACCGCCGGCCTGACTATGGCCGATCTGACCGGCATTAACCGCAAGGACATTCTCTCCGACCGGAGGATTCGTATCCGGGGACGCGAAGGCACACAAAACCGAATCATTTACCTCACTGCCGCCACAGAACAGTCGCTGCAGGCGTACTTATCCATTCTGGACGATGCAGACTACCGGGACTCCCTCCATCCTTACAGCCCGCTATTCGTTTCCTCTGTGGGCAAACACGGCCGACTGACTCCAGTAATGATTCGAAAACGCCTGACCGCTGCCGCAAAGGCCGCCGGAATTCCCGACCTTTCTCCTACCGATTTGCGGGATACCGCAGCTGCTATGCTTCTCAAAAGCAACGCGGAACGGCAAGATGTCTTTCTCTACCTGGGCTACCGAACCCCCAATGCTGGCGGTCGCTTTGATCACCTGGTACATAAGCGGTGTTCTGAGCAGTCGGCAATGAAAGAGGCCATCGATGCTTCCGGACTCGCTCATATCGGGGAAGGGAACTACGAATGAAGAAAAGGTATCTGGCACTCATTCTGGTCTGCATCGTTTTCCTTCTCTGTTTCCGTGTCATCGCCATCTCCGGAAGTTCCATGTACCCCACCCACGCAGAAGGAGATATACTGCTTTGCATCCGCTCTTTCCACCCTCCTGCCGCCGGCGAGGAAATTCTCTTTCAAAAAGACGGTGTTTGGGTACTAAAGCGGGTCTACGCGGTTTCTGGATATCCGGTCGTCATTGATGGGATGTCAATCTGCTACTGGGACGCCACAGACAGCGCCGTTCCGCCCGGCTATGTATTCGTCCTCGGAGATAACCTGGAGACAAGTTACGACAGCCGCAACGAGGCGTTCGGCCTTGTTCCCATCGAAAGCATCTGGGGGAATCCCCTACTGACCATCTGGCACATCAACTGATAAATCTGCTGATAATCTTACAGCTGAATTTAGCAGACCACTTAAAACTGTCTGCAAATCTTACTACACGAGGAGTAATATCTATGGAAATCATACTTGTTGCCAACGAAAAAGGAGGTACTGGAAAGACCTCCACCGTGCTTTGCCTTGCCAACGCGCTCAAAACCCTGGGTTATCGGGTACTGGCGGTGGATTTCGACCCTTCCGGCAATCTCTCCAATGCCATGCTTCAAGAGCCGCCCGAACACGTTATCTATGATGTCTTCCGGCGCCGCTGCAGCTTACGTGACGCCATCTCCCATACGGACATCGCCGATATCCTCCCCACTGTGCGAGAGCTGGCCGAGCTGAATGGTGCCGCGAATGATTTGGAGGAAAAATCCCTCAACCAATTAGCCAACGCCTGGGTGGGCAAGCGTGGTGCAGAGTATCTCCTGTCCGCCATTCTCCGGGCTGAGGAAAATGACCTGGAGAGTCTATATGACTTTGTGATCATCGACTCGGCGCCCTCGGACAGCATCATTGTCACCAACGCAATCGTAGCGGCAGATAAGGTGCTCATGCCCTGTGAGCCGTCCCTTTCCTCTCAGGACGGCATTCATATGTTCCTGAACAGTGTGATTGCTGCACATCGGTATTATACAACCCAAGTTCAAGTGGAGGGGATCATACTCACCAAGTATTCTCAGCAGTACAAAAGCTACCGGGAAAGTCTCCAGGGTATAGCCGCTATCTGTCAGCAATTTCACATTCGCTGCTATCGCACCAAAATGCGTATGTCCGCGAATATGCCTGCCGCTGCTGAAAGCTGCCGTCCTATCATGGATTATCTCCATCTTGGCTCCGCCGCAAGCGATGCGCTGAACCTGGCGCTGGAGTTCCTGTGCTCGCGAAATATGGAGCCAAAGGTACTTTACCCCGGGGTACATAAGGAGGACGGAACATGGATTTTCCAAAGATCATAAATGCCTACATCCTGATCCACGGCGTTGTAAACGCAGAGGGAAAGAATGGACTGGTTGGGACAACAGTACCCGTGCCCCACGCTGATGTAGCGTTGGAAGATATCTACCATGCGCTGCATCTGGAAGACATCTTTACATTAGAGCAACTGGAAATGGTGTCTGAGGAGCAATATTATCAGCTATTTCAGAAGGAGGAATAGGTCATGCGCAGTAAAACGTCAGTTCCATCCGGCAGTCTGGACTCTTTACTGAGTCAATTTAACTCTGATCAGGCCGGCCAATCTCACTCCCCTTTGGAAACCAGTCAAATAAGCCCGGAACAGGGTTCCAGCATCACGGAGCCGGCGCAATCTATAGCCATGTCCGCGGATGAGACCGCACGCAGAGAGCCCGGCAGTACTCCCAAATCCAGAGCGCACAATAAAAGATACAGATCCTCTCCAGAAGATACGATACACACCTCTCTCTACATGGATGCCGAACTCTACGACAAGTTGCGCTGGCTCGTCTATCTAAAGCGCTGCACCATGTCCAGCCTGATTGCGCAAGCCGCCAAAGATATGGTATATGCAAGCTATCGTTGCCGGGATTGTGGAAGCACGTTTGTTATGTCCAGCAATCGGCGAGCAGCTACCTCTCCCCAGGAAGCCAGACATTGCCCTAATTGCGGAGGAGCCCATATCGTTCAGGAGCATTGGAAAAAATGAGCCAGATTGTCCATTTGTGCGGTCAATGTGCAGACAAAGTAAAAGAGGGCTATATCGTCACCATGTTGCCCGGAAGCCGGGTTCGGAAGTTTACATGCACCCTATGCCGCAAAAATCTTTACTGCATGACATACCGGCTGGAAAGTCGTCGAGAAAGGAAAGGAGTTTCCTAATGACCTTTGAAAAAGAGATTGTAAATATTAAAGCTATTCGACCTGTAAATGGGCAAATTAACATCTATATTGATGCTCCGGCAGCAGCTACTGGCTTTGTAGTGCTACATCGTTTTGATCAATTTCCTTCAGACATTGGAGATGTTAAAACAATCAGGAAGTACATTCCACTCAAACAGTAACAGTTAAATAGCGCAATAGTGTTGGATACTCTTGAGCCTAAAAAGTATTACTTCTCTGTTTTCGCAGAATTTAAGCGTGACGGAGAAAAAGACTACTCGGCAGGATCAGACTATTTGTTTGATAACTCCCCAAGAGAAAACATTACATATTCTATTTCCGTGAATAAGAAGCTGTTTGGAGATAGTAGCGTGATTCTTGAGTTTGAAGCGGAGAATAGAGCGTTTGAATTACCTGCGATTGATGTGATGTCTGCTATAGGCAATACACCTATGTTCAAATCTTCTGCGAAGTTGTTCCACTCTATTCCAGCACAGCACGTAGATGGTTCTTTGCAGGTTAAAATTCCGTTTCCAAAGGGAATGGCGAAAGACACTTATATTAAAGCGTTTTTCAAGGATGAAAAAGCGCAAGCAGGAAATCAGCTTCGCTTGAAATTGAAATCAAACTATAAGATCAATTAGGAGGACTGGATATGGGGATGAAAACAACCTTTATATGCCCTTATTGCTTTGAAAAGCACAAATTATCTGACGTGCAATTCAGATATAGAAACTAACATTGCAAGAATTTTGACAATAAGGAAAGGAGTTTCCCAATGACCTTTGAAGAAGAGATTTTTGTATATTTACAAAAATGCGAATTGGACTACCGTGCCAAACACAAACCCAGCGGGAGCTGCGTCCCCTGGCTGGCACCCTATTGCAATGATCTTCACTCCATTACCGCGAAGCTACGTTCCCTGGGCTTCCGCGTCAAGAATACTCAAAAAATAGATGACGCCATGTGGGCAGAAACTACCAGCGGCATTCTCGTCTTCGTTAATTCCGATGATCTTCAGGGTTTTGTCGCCGGAGCTTATAGATAAGAGATCTCTGCGTACAAAACCGATAAGATGTATGTGTCCGGATATTGGGCGGCGAGGGCGCCCCAATAAATAATGAGGTGCGGAACATGACTTCTCAAATCAATCTTTTCTCCGAAATTATGGTGGACAACTTTGCCGGAGGCGGAGGGGCTTCTACAGGTATTGAGCTTGCTGCTGGACGTCCCGTGGATATTGCCATCAACCACGATCTGGACGCCGTCCGGCTCCACAGTGCAAACCACCCTTGGACAAAGCATTTGCAGACCGACATATGGGATGTTGACCCGGTTAAAGAGTGCGCCGGGCGGCCTGTTGGGCTGGCATGGTTTTCTCCGGACTGCAAACACTTCTCCCGCGCCAAGGGGGCAGCTCTGGTTGACCGGCATATTCGTGGTCTGGCATGGATTGCCCTGCGGTGGGCTGGGACAGTTCGCCCTCGGATTATCATGCTGGAGAATGTGCCGGAGTTCGTCACCTGGGGACCTGTCCGCAAGGGAACGCCCATAAAGAAAAAGCAGGGCAAGACTTTCCACAAGTTCGTTGGTCAGCTCCGTGATTTGGGCTATGAGGTAGAATGGCGGGAGATGGTAGCCGCTGATTACGGTGCGCCTACTATACGCAAACGGTTGGTACTGGTGGCTCGCTGCGATGGGAACCCCATCGTATGGCCGGAACCTACCCACGCGCCTATGGACAGCCCAGAGGTCAAGGCCGGAAAGCGAAAGCCTTGGCGCAGTGCTGCTGAGATCATCAATTGGAGTATCCCGGCCTATAGCATTTTCGATTCCAAGCAGGAGATCAAAGAGCGGTATGGGGTCAACGCTGTTCGACCTCTGGCAGACAATACCTTGCGCCGGGTGATTCGGGGCGTGGACAAGTTCATCGTCAAGAGCAGGAAGCCTTTTATCGTCCGGTGCAACCATGCCAGCGGCGACCGGGCACAGGGTCTGGATGAGCGGATGCCTACCGTGTCTGCAAAGCACGGGATTGAAGTTGTTGATCCTATGCTGGTTCCTATAACTGTCTCTAACACAGGCGGTTCTACTGGAAGCCCAGCAAATGAGCCGGTCTATACCGTGCGGTCTTCCGGCGGGCAACTCCTATCCGCTCCTATCCTGATACAGTATCACCAAGAGCAGACTGCGACCACCCGCTCTTATGGGTTGAATAAGCCATTGTGTACCGCGGATGCCTCCAATCGCTACGGGCTGGCCTCTACAAATCTGGTGGAGTATTACGGCAACGGGAAACCTATCAACCCAAAGGAACCGCTCCACACTGTGATGGCTATCGACCATGACGCTGTTACCGCTGCGCATGTTGTGGAGTTCAAAGGTCAAGACATCGGGCAGCACCCGGAATCGCCACTGCGGACAATTACAACCAGCGCCGGAGAATTTGCTATTTCCCAAACAGTACTAGTCAAGGCTGCTCCCGGCGCTGACCTCGGACGGTGGTTCCAGATTCGTGAACTTCTGAACAGATATTGCGGGTATCATCTGAAAGAAGATGAAGTCCTCTTACTGATTATAGGCGGCGTGGCCTACTACATTGCCGATATTCTCCTGCGGATGTTGACCCCCCGGGAGCTGTACAACGCTATGGGGTTCCCACCAGACTACATTATAGACCGGGACGCAGAGGGCAAGATTTATAAAAAGGCCGCCCAAGTGGCGCGGTGTGGAAATGCCGTGTGCCCGCCGCTAGCAACGGCTATGGTGAGAGCCAACTTGCCGGAATATTGTGTGGTGACTATCAACACCATGGCAGAGCTGGCCAATGTGGCAGCAGTTTAGAAAGGAGCGAAAAGTGCCGTGATGGTACACAACTTTGTTTTTGCAATCAAAAAACTGCGGATGCCGCTTCCAAATCTCCCGGAGGGAGGTACAGCAGCGATATGAAATCGATCTTCCGCTACCCAGGAAGTAAATGGTCAATTGCAGAGTGGATTATCTCCCACTTCCCTGCAGATTATCCGAAGATGGTCTATCTTGAGCCTTACTGCGGCTCCAGCGCCGTCTTCTTTAACAAGCAGCCTGGAGTGGTGGAAACCATCAATGACCTGGACGGGGATGTGGTCAATCTATTCCGCGTGCTGCGGGAGCAGCCAGAAGATCTCAAACGAGTACTGGAACTGACGCCGTACAGCCGCGAGGAATATGTCCGGTCATTTGAACCGTGCGAGGATTCAGTAGAAAAGGCCAGACGGTTTATGGTGAAAACCACTCAGGCGCTGGGGGCAAAAATATGCCGCAACTCCG
>DVKX01000043.1 GCA_018715805.1 Candidatus Faecousia intestinigallinarum
TCGAATCAGTGCTTTTTAGTGGTTGCGGGGGCTGGACAAGGGTAGAGAGCACAGCAGCATTTACGAAAAGACAGTTGATCAAACGATGGAACTGATGAAAAAGCTTGCGATTCCGCTCAAAAATGAATACAAGAAAAGCGACCTTGAGGAGTACAATCTCAAGGTCACTTTTATTTTCAAAGGTCAGATATAATGAATGTTGCGGGACATATTATTGTTTCAGAAGAAAAATTGAATCTGGTTGCCTGCAGTATATGTGTTGAGCTCAATCTATTATGCCTGCTTTCCTCGCTTTCTAATGTATGGAAAAGACCCGTTGCTGAATATTTCTATTCTGCAACGGGCCAGTAAAGGGCGTTGTCGTACTTCGCAACCGAGAACAAGGATTTCATTAGGATGGGGACTCAGGCCGGGATAGCATTGACGCGCCCTGAAATGGTGAAGTCTGCAGGGAAAAAGCTGGCGGCACGCCGCAAACGCCAGGTAAGCTGATTATCTTTCCATGTAAATTCCCAGCTATCCTGAAATGGCGTTCCAAGAAAGGCGATATCCACCCACAAGGTATTGCCGGCAGTGCAGGCTTTTGCAGCTGCTTTGGGTAAAACGCCTCGCAAGGAAGAGAAGCTGACGCATTGCGGCTTGTTCGCGCATAGGCTTTCCGGCCAATCGAATTCAATCCACTGCTGGGCATCCAGAGGTATTTCCGCATAAGATCCTGTACTGCGCAAAACCAACGCAGTTGAAGCATCCGGCTTCTTTATCCATTCCACTGTGTGGAACCCATATGGATTCTGCGCTAAATCATAGACTTTACCCGTACAAATCGAATTCACACAGCCGGTATTGTGAAAATAGGTAGGAAGCTCCAGATCCATCGGCATAAATGGCTCCGTTAGTTGAGACTGCGGGATCCGGTCCACTCCAGGCAAAAGGTCTGCCCACAGGAGATTGAACAATACCTGAATTTCATCATCGTTCGCACAGCCAGCATGAATCGCGATCACCATATCCTGATCAGGCAAAACAATACCCAGTTGTCCGAAGGCGCCGTCTCCTCGAAACACGTGAGTCGGCACGCAGCGCCAAAATTGATAGCCGTAACCCTGCTGCCAATCGGGTAACGGCGATGCGGCAGCATTGTCTGCATGCGGCTGGGAAGCCTGCTCCAACCAAGTGGGATCGAGCAGTTGTTTGCCCTGAAAGCTGCCCTTATGCAACACGAAGGTACAGAACCGGGCAATGTCATCGACCAACCCGCTGATACCAAAGCCACCTGCACAAACACCCTCCGGGGACTCCTCCCACTGAAGTGTACGACTGCAGCCTATCGGCTCCAGCAGCCGGGGGCTGAGGTATTCGAGAAGAGTTTGACCAGTCTTTTTCTGCAGGATTGCCGACAATAGATAAGTCCCGACCGTGTTGTAAGCAAAAAATGTCCCCGGCTCCCGCGGGAGCTGCGTGTGCAGAAATTGCTGTACCCATTCATTTCCCAGCAAAATATGCAGCTGTTCCTCCATATGCCCGCTGCGCATGGTCAGCAAATCATAAATGGTCAGCGCCTGAAAGTATGGGCTGGGTGCAGCCGGCGCCTCCTCCGGGAAAAAGGACAGCACTTTATCCGAACAGGACAGCAGGCCTTCCTGTACCGCGAAACCAATCGCGATCGCCGTAAAGCTTTTGCTCATGGAAAAGAAGAAATGGTTCTGATCCAGGCGATAAGGTGTATAGGCGCCTTGTGCTATAATTTTATCATGACGAAGTATTTCAAAGGCATGTAGATGCAGATTTTCCCGCTCTACATGTCTGAAAAATGCAGCTAAGCTGGCGGGATCTACCCCTTCCTGCGCTGGCGACGAAATCGGAAATGCATTCATCTGATCACCACCTGGTTTAAGAATTGCCTTTATGGCGCGCTTCCAGTTCCTTGACAATCTGTGGATACTGCTTGTCCAGCTTGAAGAAATAGCCTAACACAATGGTCGCCAAATAGATGATAATCGGAACAAAGATAAAGCAGATGCGGATCGCTGAAATCGCACTGTCAGTCTGAACGGCAGCTGTGCCGTCGTATCCGTTCATGGACATATAAATGCCGAGCAGCGCTGTGCCAATGCCGGCCCCCAGCTTCTGTCCGGCGCCGCCCGCACTGACCGTGACGCCCTGTGCCCGTATACCGGTTTTCCATTCTCCATATTCAATCGTATCTGCTATCATGCCTTGGAAAATGCCTGCTACAATACCATAGCCGAAGCCGCGCAGACCCAGCGAAAGAACAAACGGCGCACCTGATGCATAAATGACCGATACAATCGATCCGGCCAACATGATCAGGCCTGATACAATGGCTAAATTGCGCTTGGATGCGCCCTTCTGCAACGCTACCGGCAGAGCCAGCATGGCAACCGCTGCCGGGATGTGATGGTACAGGGTCAGCGCACCGACCAAAGTCGCGTCATTCAGGATATACTTTGCATAATAAACGCCAACTGTCAAGGTTGCAACCTGATGCAGCACGGAACAGAAATTCAGGCCCAGGGCCATGAACCAATACTTGTTGTGCAGTAACGCCTTGACCGCAACCCAGATCGGGACGTCTTCCTTGCCGATGTCCTCTGCGCGAACGGTTTCCTTGGTGCCGCCAAAAACAATTACCAGAGCAATCGCTGCAATCACACCGAAAATACCCGCAGACAAAATCCAGCCGATTTGGCCGCCGCCCAGCCATTCTACCATGTCCAGATAGATCGCTGAGAAAATCATTTGAATAATAACTGCGAACAACAGCCGGAAAGCATAGCTGGACGAGCGGGTTTTGGGTTCAATGGTCATATAAGTTGGCAGTGCGTTAGCCGCTGCATCTGCCATAGTGTAGATGATGGCCTGTGATACATTATAGGAAATGAAGATGTATACGATCTTGCCGGCATTGCCGACTGAGGGAACGGTAAAAGTTATGATGTATGCCAGTAGAAGTGGTATGGCAATACGTAAAATCCACGGCCGCGCCGAACCATTCCGAGTATGCGTATGGTCGATGATGCTGCCTGCAAAGAAATCTGAGATGCCGTCAAATACTTTGGAAACTAAAATGATGACGCCGACGATTCCTGCGTCTACACCGATTGTATCCGTATAAAAAAAGACAAGAAACGAGGCATAGATTGTGTAGAGCGGATTGAGGGCGAATTCAATCATCGCATAACTGAGCTGCTCGCGCAGTGGGATTTTTCGGTCGGAGGTAAGCTGGTTTTCCCGCATAATAGATACTCCTTTACATTGAATTATCCTTTGTTGTTCTGCAGAAAATCCGGTTTGTACGCAGAAACCGGTTGGTTCAGGATGAATTCATTATAAGTTGTATCCACTTTGTCGAATAGCCGGATTTACCCGGTTTTCCTTGTTAGATTTGTCACCTTTGCTGCTTTTAGGGAAAATCTGGAATCATAAAGCGCAAAAT
>DVKX01000044.1 GCA_018715805.1 Candidatus Faecousia intestinigallinarum
ATTTCTAATCTGTAATGAGTCCAATGGAAAAAATACAAAGGACGAAAAATGGACGGGCATCATCCAAGGTATGACAATTTACACTTCCGGGCAGATCGAGAAAGCATTAAAAAATGCCGGGTTTTCAAAAATCGAGGTAGATCAAAGCAAAAAAGATTGGCTTTGTTTGGTTTGTAAAAAAGATGATTAAAAAGGTGCGACAGCATACAACGCTGTCACACCTTTCATTTTACTTCAAATCCATATTCACAGATTGGCAAGCAATGCAAACATGTACATGTTTGCGATTTTGGCGGGGAGCAGACCCGCCAAAACGCTTGTTGAGGGATAACCCCCAAGCCCCCAAGATCGCTACCTTCGGTAGCGGCTGCGCGTCCTGCGAACGCTGAAAAATTTTAAGAAGCAAAAGAAAACCTCTATGCAAATGGTTCGTCCATTCACATAGAGGTTTCTTATTTCCCGTTCACTTGACATAGGTTAGTATTTTCGCAATACTTCTTTATGCTCCTCTGCCTTTTGCGGGGGGGCGGTTTTTATGCGGAAAAGAACAGCCGCACGGCCAGGGAAGCCATAAAAAAACCGGTGAAATCGGCGATCAAAGCGGCAAGGATCGTATAACGGGTTTTTCGGATACCGGCGGCGCCGAAATAAACGCTGATGGTGTAAAATGTTGTTTCCGTAGAGCCGAGCATCACGGCGGCAGTTCTGCCCACCAGGGAATCCACGCCGTAAGTGGCCATCAGTTCTGAACCCACCGCCAGCGCGGCGCTGCCGCTGATGGGACGGATGAGCACCAGCATAGCGGTCTCCGGCGGGATGCCGAATAGAGAAAACACTGGGGCGAAGAATTGACTGATCCAGGCGACGCCGCCGGAGGCGCGAAGCATATTGACCGCTGTAAGCAGCAGCACCAGGGTGGGGAGGATGGATACAAGCAGCTTTAACCCATCCGCCGCCCCGGTGAGCATACATTCGTAGGCGTTCTCCCGTTTGCCGAGAGCGACGGCGCAGATGATGGCCAGCAGTCCAGGCACCAGATAGTCTAGCATTTTGGCCACAGCTTTCCCAGAAAATAGGCGGCCAGAACGCCGATCCCGGCAGAGCAGAAGCTGGTGAGCCATACGGCCGGAAGGATATCAAAAGGGCTGGCGCAGCCCAATCCCGCCCGCACAGCCGCCACATTTGCGGGAATTAGCTGGATGGAGGCTGTGTTCAGCACAATGAGCCGGCACAGCTCATCCCCTGCGGCACCGGGAGTCTTGGGGTTCACCAGGCGCCTTGCGGCGCGGATTCCCATAGGGGTAGCCGCATTGCCCAGCCCCAAAAGATTGGCGCAGACGTTGCCGCTCAAAGCCGAGGCGAGGATGGGATCCCGGCGGGCAGATGGGAAAAGCCGATGCAGCAGCGGTCGGAACAGCCGGGAGAGCAGGTCGGTAATGCCTGCTTTCTCCATCAGTCTGCCAACGCCGCTCCACAGGCACAGAGAACCCGCCATGGAGACGGCCAGCGTGACGCCTGCCTGGGCGCCCTGCGGCACAGCGGCGCTGAGGGCGGCGCCCTGGCCGGTAATCATGGCGCTGATGATGGAAAAAAGGATGAGTCCGCCCCAGAGATAGCTTAAAGTCATGGTTACCGCCTCCCCTGGAAGTCTATGCCAAGGGGAGGATGGACTTGCCGTATCCCCGGCTTTTTTAGAATTTGCCTTTGACTTTTCCCACAAACGCAATTATAATCAATGGAAAATAGAAAAGGAGCGTGCGATCATGCAATCGACTGGGATCGTTCGGAAGGTGGATGATCTGGGGCGCATTGTGCTTCCGGCAGAGATCCGCCGGATGCTGGACATTCAAGAGGGTTCGGATGTGGAGTTCTATTTGGAGAACGGACGCATCGTGCTGTGCAAGCTGGAGAATGGATGCATTTTCTGCGGTGCCCGGGAATCCCTCCGGCGGTTTCATGGAAAAAACCTTTGCAGGAACTGCATCAATACCCTGCGGGGGCTGGAATAAAAAGTTCGCCGGAATGTTCCGGCGAACTTTTTATTCGGAAATAGCGGCCTCGTAGACCAGATTTTTAGGGAGCCCCAATTCCTGCGCTGCCTGACGGATGGCGTCCTTGCGGCTCATACCGCTGTCGATCAGCTGCGCTACACGGGCTTTGGCGTCCTGTGGCGTGGCGGCGGACTCCGGTGCAGGCTCGGCGCCGGCCAGCACCAGTACGAATTCTCCCTTGGGCGGCTGCGCAGAATATTTTTCCACGGCTTCCCCCAGAGTTGTACGCACAACTTCCTCGTGAAGTTTGGTCAGCTCCCGGCAGAGACTGATCTTTCGTTCCGCGCCAAACATGGCGGCCATATCCTGGAGGGTGGCCAGCAGTTTATGGGGAGCTTCGTAGAAGACCATGGTGCGCTCCTCCCGGAGCAGGGACTCCAAATGCTCCCGGCGGCTCTTTTTTGCCGTGGACAAGAATCCCTCGAAACAGAATCGCCCCGTGGGAAGCCCTGAGATGGACAGCCCGGTGATAACAGCGCAGGGACCCGGAATGGCAGCGACGGTAATGCCTGCCTCCGCGCACTGGCGCACCAGATCCTCTCCGGGGTCGGAAATGGCAGGGCTGCCCGCGTCGGAAACCAGCGCGCAGGTTTCCCCGGCCTGGAGCCGCTCCAAAATTATATTGCCCTTTTGCGCCTTGTTATGCTCATAGTAGCTGACAAGGCTTTTTTTGATGCCCAGGTGGTTCAGGAGCTTCAGTGTGACCCGGGTATCCTCCGCAGCGATAAAATCCGCCCGTTCCAGCGTGTCTCGGCAGCGCTGAGAAATATCCCCCAGGTTTCCAATGGGGGTGGGTACCAGATACAGCGTTCCAGCCATAGCGTCCTCCTAAAGATGATATACACGGCGATAATACGCCGTTTTTTCTCCTTGCCGGGTAAACAGGGCTTCTTCCTCCCAGGTAAGCCCATGCTTACCGCCCCGGCGGCACTGAACAAGCACCAGCGTTACAGGGCCGCCTTCCCGGTGGCGTACCAGCCGCAGGCGTTTGGGGGCAAAGCCTGTTTTGTCTGCCTGGGCAAATAGTTCTCCCAAACGCTCGGGACGGTGCACCAGGCAGAAATCGCCCCCATACCGCACTGCCCAGGCGGCGGCTGCGAACAGCTGGGGCAGGGCGCAGGAACGCTCCTGCCGGGCGATGGGATATGTTTGGCTCTCCAATCCGCCGGAAAAATAGGGGGGATTGGAGCAGCATAGGTGGAAGCTCCCGTGCTCCAGAAAGGTGGGGATGGCGGAGAGATCCGCGCATATACTTTCCAGACGGGAGGTGATTCCGTTGCGCCGGGCGTTCTCCAGCGCCATGCGGTGCGCCTGCGCGTCCAGCTCCACGCCGGTGACATGACAGTCCGGGCAGGAAGCGCACAGCAGCAGTCCCAGCGTACCGCAGCCGGATCCAAGATCCAAAACGCGGGCACCCCGCCTTGGACGAACAAAGTCTGCCAATACCATGGAATCCGTACTCAATAGGAACGCGCCGGGAGAGAGTTCCAGGGTCAGGCCGTTATGCAAATATTCCATTGCTGTCTCCATAAAAAACCGGCCTGCGCTCCGGATAGCCAGCGCGCAGACCGATGGTGAACCGTGGGGAATTAGCCTTCCTCGATCGCTTCAACGGGGCAGTTGTCGGCGCAGGCGCCGCAGCTGACGCAAACGTCCGCATCGATAACGTACTTCTCGTCGCCCTCAGAAATCGCTTCGACGGGGCAGTTATCGGCGCAGGTGCCGCACTTGATGCAAGCATCGGTGATATTGTAAGCCATGATTTACCCTCCCATTATGTATGTAGTAGCGCATCAATAAGCAATGCACTTTTATTCTAGCATGGATTTTGGAAAAAGCAATGCCTTTTTTCGATAATGGGTATATTTTTTACCGGCCGCGGGGAGAATTTCCGGGCAAAGGAGTGGGGCGGGTGCGTTATGGAGAAAGATGCCGGGAGATACTGCTTTTGGCGGCGGAAAAAGCCAGAGCCATGGGGCATAGCTGTGTAGGATCTACCCATCTGCTGCTGGCGTTGAGCCAGAGTCCGGGCATGGCGGGGGAACTGCTGCGGAGCGCAGGCGTAGGCAGCGAACTGCTCCATAGTTTGGCGGCTGTGCGCTGGGGATTGGGGAGCGCGGGACTGCCTTTGCCGCAGGGATGGTCTTATCAGGCAAAGGGGATCCTCTGCGGCGCGGGACAGGAGGCAAAGCAAACGGGATACCGGGAAGTGCTGCCCATGCACCTGCTGCTGGCGCTGCTGCGCCGGGAAAAAAGCGCTGCCTGGGAGATCCTTACTTGGGGCGGCGTGAATGTGGATGAGCTGTTCACCAGAACCTTGGAGAACCTGCAATGGGGAGAAGTGGAGCCAGTAAAAAAGGAGGGCGTTATTTTGAAGCTGTTGGAGCAGTTCAGCGAGGATCTGATCGCCAAGGCGGTCAATATGGAACCAATCGTGGGTCGAGAGCGGGAGATCGATATGGTGATCGGGATCCTTAGCCGGAAAAACAAGAATAATCCTGCCCTGGTAGGGGAACCGGGCGTGGGGAAAACCGCCATTGCCGAGGGGCTTGCCCAGCGCATGGCGGCGGGCAGCGTGCCCCCGCAGCTGAAAAACAAACGGCTGATTAGTCTGAATATGGCCAATCTGGTGGCCGGAACAAAATATCGGGGAGAATTTGAGGAGCGGCTGCGGGACGTCCTGGCGGAGATCCGCCGCAGCGGCGATATTATTTTGTTTGTGGACGAAATGCACACCATTGTAGGCGCAGGAGCGGCGGAGGGCGCTATCGATGCAGCCAACATTTTTAAGCCGGCGCTGGGACGGGGCGAGCTGCAGATGCTGGGCGCTACTACGCTGACCGAGTACCGGAAATATATTGAGAAGGATCCGGCGCTGGAACGGCGTTTTCGCCCGGTGCGGGTGGAAGAACCGGACGGCGAGGCCACAATGGCCATTTTGCGGGGGCTGAAACCGGGTTTGGAACGTCACCACCGGTTGCGTATGACAGAGGAAGCCTTGAAAGATGCCATTAATCTTTCTGTGCGGTATCTGCCGGATCTATATCTGCCGGACAAGGCCATTGATCTGCTGGACGAGGGCGCGGCGCACGCACGGATGGAAGAACTGCAATGGGGGAAAAGCGAAGTCCGGAAGGAACTGGAATTAGCGCTGCAGGAAGCGGTACGGGAGAGCCGTTTCGAACAGGCGGCGCAGATCCGGGATAAGATGCAGCAGCTTCCCACTCCCAGAGAGAGCCGCCGCCCTCGGGCGGTAACGGCGGCGGACGTAGCTTGGGCGGTATCCGCGCGAACCGGGATCCCAGTGGGACGATTGACGGTGAGCCGGCGGGAACAGCTGCTGCACTTGGAAGAGGCGCTGTCTCAGCAGGTGCTGGGGCAGCAGGAGGCGGTGCGGGTGGTGGCGGATACCCTCCGCCGTGGTCTGGCGGGGATCCGAGACGCCGCCCGTCCCATCGCCTGTATGCTTTTTACCGGCCCGACCGGGGTGGGAAAAACAGAACTGTGCCGCAGCGTTGCCCAGGAGCTATACGGCAGCAGCGATGCCATGATTCGACTGGATATGACAGAGTATATGGAAAAGCAGTCGGTTGCCCGGCTGATCGGCGCGCCGCCGGGATATGTGGGATATGAGGATGGCGGCAAACTTACGGAAGCGGTAAGGCGGCGGCCTTACTGCCTGGTATTGCTGGACGAGTTGGAGAAAGCCCACCCGGATGTGGCGGGAATCCTGCTGCAAATTATGGAGGAAGGGGTGCTGACGGACAGCACCGGACGGCGGGTAAGCTTTCAGAATGCCATTGTGGTGATGACCTCGAATATCGGCGGTGAATTGCAGGGGGACGGATTGGGATTTTCCCCCACTGGGCGAACAGGAAAAACCGAGGAACTCCTGCGGCAGTATTTTACACCGGAATTCTTAGGCCGGATTGACCGCATCATCTGCTTTCAGCGTCTGGACAAAAAAGCCATGGAGGATATTGCGGAGAAGTACTTGCGGCAATTCCAGGCGCGCGCCGTTTCCGCAGGCATTCAGCTGTCATTGCCCGAGGAACTGCCTGGGTGGCTGGCAGGAAAGTGCCAGGCCAAGGATGGCGCGCGGCATCTCCGGCGGCTGGTACAGGATCAGGTGGAAGGGCCGCTGGCGCTTTACCTGCTGCAAAGCGGCAAGAGCCATCTGCGGCTGCGCGCTAAACTGGAGGATGGAAAGCTGCGGTTTCAGGGGTAAAAGGATAAAATATAGAACAGATGCTCTAAAAATGAAACTTTTTTTCATTTTTTCCCGGGCAAAGGCAAAAAAAAGATTGATTTTTCGGGAGGAACCCGTTATACTGTCTATAAATGGAGTAAAAGGGTAGTAAAGTGGAGCAAAAGGGAAAGGAGGCGGCGGAATGATCGGCAAATATACCGCGAAGCTGGATGATAAAAACCGAATGTTTTTGCCGTCTCGCCTGCGCGCTGACCTGGGAAGCTGTTTCTACGTGACCTTGGGGGTCAACTGCGGCCGCCGGTGCCTGACGGTGTATACGGCTCAGGACTGGAAGACTTTGGAAGAAAACTATAATCGGCTCCCGCTCTCCCAGCGAGGGGAGGCCACCAGCCTGATCTTCATTAACGCGGCGGAGTGCCTGCCGGATAAGCAGTTTCGCTTCAGCCTGCCCCAGTATTTGCTCAGCTACGCCGGGATTGGCCGGGATGTGGTGATTGTAGGTCGGGCAGGACAGGCGGAGATTTGGGATGCTGCGGAATTTGACGCCTTCGAGCGGGAGAATTTGACGCCGGATAAGCTGTTGGCGTCTTTGGGGGCAATCGGACTATGACGGATTTTCACCATGTCTCCGTATTGCTGAAAGAGAGCGTTGACGCCCTGAATATCCGCCCGGATGGCATTTACGTGGACGGAACCTTGGGCGGCGGCGGCCACTCGGAAGAGATTGCAAAGCGCCTGACCACCGGACTGCTCATAGGCATTGACCGGGATAAGACGGCGCTGCGAGCTGCTGGGGAGCGGCTGCGCCCCTATGGGGAGCGGGTCAAGCTGGTGCACAGCAATTTCAGCCAGATCGCTTGGGTGCTGCAAACGCTGGAAATTGAAAAGGTTGATGGGATCCTGCTGGATTTGGGCGTCTCCTCGCCCCAACTGGACGATGGTTCCCGGGGCTTTTCTTATATGGCGGATGCTCCGCTGGATATGCGAATGGACGCTGGTGACGCGCTCACCGCCGCTGCCGTGGTGAATACTTGGCCGCAGGAGGAACTGCGCCGGATACTGTATGCCTACGGAGAGGAACGCTACGCGCCGCAGATCGCTGCGGCCATCTGCCGCCGCCGGGAGCAGGCGCCCATTGAGACGACCCTGGAACTGGTGGATGTGATTCGTTCCGCTATGCCCCCCGCTGCCCTGCGGGAAAAACAGCATCCCGCCAAACGCAGTTTTCAGGCTATTCGCATTGCTGTGAACGATGAATTGGGCGCAGTAGAGCGGGTAATGGCGGACGCTGTACCATTGCTGAGGAAGGATGGGCGTCTGGCGGTAATCACGTTCCATTCCTTAGAAGATCGGATTGTTAAAACCGCTATGGCCGCCGCCGCCAGAGGCTGCACCTGCCCGCCGGAATTCCCGGTATGTGTGTGCGGCAAGAAGCCGCAGGTGAAGCTGCTGGGGAGAAAGCCCGTTACCTCCACACAGGAGGAATTGGAGGAAAATCCCCGGGCGCGAAGCGCGAAGCTGCGCGTATGCCAGAAACTATAGAAATCCGGAAGAGAAGGGAAGAGAACACTATGCAGCGTGACCGAACCGATATTCAATATGTCCGCTATTATTATGACGGCAACGCGGCGCGCCAGGCGGAACTTCATCCGCCCAAGCACCGGATTCTGCCGCGGGTGGAATTTATTTTTTTCCAAAAGCCGGTCACGGTGATTCGCCTGGATCCGCTGGCGCTGGCGGCGTTGGCGCTGGCGCTTGTCATGAGCGTGGTGCTGGTTCTGGGATTGGCGGAATTAGGTCATGCCAGAGCGGAGCAGCAGCAGATGCGGGAATACCTGTGGGAGGTGGAGGATCGCAACGAGGCGCTGCAGGAGGCATTTTCAGACGAGTATAATTTGCGGGAAGTGCGGGAGCAGGCGCTGGCCATGGGAATGGTTCCCCAGGAAGCGCTGCAGCATATAGACCTGCCGGTTCAGGTGGTGGAGCTGCCGGCGGAGGCAAGCCTGTGGGAGCGGGCGAGAGATTTTCTTCTGGGACTTTTTGCATAAAGTTTGTCCTGGCCAATAGGATTAAAATAGCAGCATGGGCAGCGAGGATTTCCCCCTTGCTGCCCATGTATCCTAATGGGAGGCGGATGCCGATATGGCCAAACAGAGCAAGCGAAAGGAGTATGCCCGCATCCGCGGGGACAGCGGACACCATCGCAGGATCCTGCTGACGGCGGTGATTCTGGGGCTTGGGGCGTTTCTTCCCCTAGCGCTGCGGCTTTACAGCTTGATGGTGATAGACTATGATTATTATGCCAATCTTGCCCTGCGGAATCAGACCCGTACCACCCAGGTTACTGCGGATCGGGGCAACATCTATGACAGGAATATGAATATCCTCGCCACTTCGGTGAGCGTGGAGAATGTGTACTTAGACCCCCATGAGCTGAAGCAGTCCCGGGCGGACATCCCGGCGGTGGCGGCTTTTTTGGGAGAGCTTCTGGAACTGGAGCCTGCCTGGATCGAAGAACAGGCAAAGGATTTGACCAAGCGCTATAAGCAGATCGCCGCCCGGATTGATATTGAAACCGGCGCCAAAATTCGCCAATATATCAATGATCAAGGGATCGCCGGTATCCACCTGGAGCCGAATTCCCAGCGTTACTATCCTTTCGGCACCCTGGCGGCGCAGGTCATCGGCTTTACCAATGCTTCCAACACCGGCTCCGAGGGCGTGGAAGCGTCCTACAACAGCTACCTGGAAGGTGCAGGCGGCAAAGTGATCACCACCAAGGGCAACAACGAGATGGATATGCCGTTCTCTTTTGAAAAATACGTAGCTTCTCAAGAGGGATGCAGTCTGGTGCTCACCTTGGATACCACCGTCCAGGCCTGCCTGGAAAAACAGATGGAAGCGGCCATTGCCCGCTACGATGTGCAAAACGGCGCCTTTGGTCTGGTGATGGATGTAAATACCGGCGAGATCTTGGCTATGGCGACCCTGGGCAGCTATGACCCCAATCATTACCAGGAGATCGCAGACCCGGAAGCGGCAGCGGAAGTGGAGGCGCTGCGTCTGGCGTATCTGGCGGAAGCGGAGGGGAGCGAAGCCTATGCTGCGGGAAAAGCTGCCTATCAGGAGGCGCTCACCGCCGCCCGCCTGAAGCAATGGCGCAACCGGGTGCTGTCGGACGGTTATGAGCCGGGTTCTACCTTTAAGGTGCTTACCATGGCGGCTGCGCTGGACAGCGGCGCCATCGATTTGGAGACAAATTTTTACTGTAAAGGAGCAGAACAGATCCCGGGGCGCTCTCAGCTGCTCCACTGCTGGCGCTCTGCGGGGCATGGGGCGGAAAAAACGCCCCAGGCGCTGCAGAACTCCTGCAATATTGCCTTTGCCCATATCGCGTTAAAGCTGGGCGGAGAGCAGTTCTATGACTATGTAACGAAATTTGGCGTGCTGGAAAAGACCGGCATCGATCTGGCGGGAGAGAGCAAGGGCGTGTTTTTTGACAAAGCGTTGATCACGGACACGGAGAAATGGGGCACAGCCTCGCTGACCTCCGGTTCCTTTGGACAGACCTTCAAAATAACGCCGCTGCAGCTGGTGCGCGCCATTGCTTCCGTTGTCAACGGCGGCTATCTGCTGGAACCTTATATCGTTTCCGAGGTGGTGGATGCGGAGGGCAATACTGTGCTGAAGCAAGAGCCTACCGTAGTGCGCCGAACCATCCGGGAGGAGACCAGCGATACCATGTGCCAGCTGATCCGCTCGGTGGTCACGGAGGGAACGGCAAAAAATGCCAGCGTTGCGGGGTTTTCCATTGGCGGAAAAACGGGAACCAGTGAAAAAATTGATGTTTTTGATGAAAATGGCCAGCGTGTTTTGGATAAAATCGTATCCTTTGTGGGGATTGCGCCCATGGAAGATCCGCAGTATATTGTATTGGTAGCGTTGGATACCCCCTCCCGAGAGACGGGGATTTATATCTCCGGCGGCGTGATGGCTGCGCCTACAGTAGGGGCAGTCATGGCGGATATTCTGCCATACCTGGGCGTGACGCAGACGTTTTCCCCGGACGAGGCTGCCGGACAGATCGTGGTGCTGGAGGACTACACCGGGCAAAGCGCCCAGGACGCCCAGAAGGCGCTGAAGGCGCTGGGCTTGACTACCAGGACCGTGGGTGACGGTGAAACCGTTACCGGGCAGATACCCGCAGCGGGTCAAGGCGTCCCGGGAGATAGTCAGGTGCTCCTTTATATGGGGGAGGAAGTGACGCTGGAAAATGTGACGGTACCCGATTTTGCGGGCATGAACCGCCAGCAGGCCAGCGACGCGGCAGGCAGCGCAGGGCTTTATATCCTGGTGGCGGGCAACGATGAGATTGCCGCCGATGTGACGGTGCAGGGGCAATCCATCGCCCCTGGCGAAACGGTTCCCCAGGGCAGTACCATTCGCTTGGAATTTGTAGATACAAAGGCGGCCGATTAAGGCGCGAAGGAGAAGCTATGAAACTGAAAGAACTATTGCATGGTGTGGAAATTCTGGAAGTCCATGCCGATCTGGAAATGGAAATTGCTTCCGTGGCTTATGATTCCAGAAAAGTGACGCAGGGGGTGCTGTTTGCGGCGGTATCCGGTTTTCAGACGGACGGCAATCGGTTTATTTCCATGGCGTTGGATAGAGGCGCCGCCGCAATCCTCACGGCGAAACGGCCGGAACGGGAGATACCCTATATCCTGGCAGCCTCCGACCGGTTGGCGCTGGCGCAGGTGAGCGCAAATTTCTACGCCCATCCGGCGAAAAAAATGACCATGATTGGGGTGACGGGCACCAACGGCAAAACCTCGGTGGCTTTGCTGCTGAAGCAGGTGCTGGAGCAGACGCTGCACGCCAAGGTAGGGCTTGTGGGCACTATGGGAAATCAAATTGGAGACTTGGCGCTGCCCACAGAGCGCACCACCCCGGAGAGCCTGGAGCTGCAGGCGCTGTTTGCGCAGATGCGGGACGCTGGGTGTACTCATGTGGTGATGGAGGTGTCCTCCCACGCCATTGCCCTGGAGCGCGTTGGCGGCGTGCATTACCAGGTGGCGGCGTTTACCAATCTAACGGAGGAACACCTGGATTTTCACCACACCATGGAAAACTACTGCGATACCAAAGCGCGGCTGTTTTCGCGCTGCGACCGGGCGGTGCTGAACCGGGACGACGGCTATTATGAACGTATCCGGGAGAGGACGTCCTGCCCGGTACTGACCATATCCCGGCATCCGGGAGCGGAGCTGCGGGCAGAGGATGTATGCTTGGCATCGGACGGTGTTGCTTTTATGGCGGTGCTGGGGGAAGAGCGCGTCCCGGTGCGCGTGGCCATTCCAGGAAAATTCACTGTGTATAACGCGCTGACGGTGCTGGGCATTGCCGTGGAACTGGGGATTTCTCTGGAGGACGCGGCAAAAGCCCTAGCTGCGGCCAAGGGTGTGCGGGGGCGCGTGGAGGTGGTTCCTACGCCGGGAAAGCCGTATACGGTGCTCATCGACTATGCGCACACGCCGGACGGATTGGAGAACGTGCTGGCGTCAGTGCGGAGTTACTGCAAGGGGCGGGTCATCGTGGTGTTTGGCTGCGGCGGCGATCGGGATCCCATGAAGCGGCCGATTATGGGGCGCATCGGCGTGGAAAACAGCGATCTGGCCATCATTACCTCGGATAATCCCCGGTCCGAAAATCCCCTGGACATCATCCGGGATATTGTACGGGGGATTCCAGAGGGAAAAAATACCTATATCACCATGGAAAATCGTCCCCAAGCCATCCGGTATGCACTGGACATTGGAGAAAAAAATGATATAATTGTACTGGCAGGAAAGGGTCACGAAACATACCAGGAGGTCTGCGGCGTAAAGCGGCATATGGACGAGCGGGAGATCGTGGCGGAACACCTGGCGGAAATGGAGAAACACAATGGGTAGAATCACTTTGGGGCTGGCGGCGCAGTGGTGCGGCGGCAGCGTAGCGCCGCAGTATGCGGATATTGAATTTCTGGGCGCTAACAACGATTCTCGGAAGATTCAGCCGGGAGAATTATTTGTTGCCCTGCAGGGGGAACGGGACGGCCATGAATTTATCCCCATGGCGCTGGAACGCGGAGCGGCGGCGGTGCTGTGCACGCGCCTGACCGGAGATTACCCCGCCATTGTAGTGGCGGACGCCCGGCGCGCACTGGGAGACATTGCCCGACAGGAGCGCAAGCGCATCGGCATGAAGGTAGTGGGCGTTACCGGCTCCGTGGGAAAAAGCACCACGAAAGAGATGATTGCCTGCGTTCTGAACGGCACCTACCGGGTTGGTAAAACGCCGATGAACCACAACAACGACATCGGTATGCCCATGGCCATACTGGCCATGCCGGAGGATACCCAGGTAGCTGTGCTGGAAATGGGCATGAACCACTTCCGGGAGATTGCTTACCTGGCATCCATTGCCCGGCCGGATGTGGCGGTGATTACCAATATCGGCAATATGCACATTGAGCATCTAGGCTCTATGGAGGGGATCCTCCAGGCCAAGCTGGAAATTTTGGAGGGTATGCGGGAGGACGGACGGATCATTCTCAACGGCGACGATCACCTCCTATGGAACCGGCGGAAGCTCTATCCAATACATACCACCTACTTCGGTGTTCAAAATCCGGAGTGCGATGTGCAGGGCAGCGAAATCGAGGAGACGGAGCGCCTGCTTCGCTTCCAGGTAAAGCATGGAGGATTCTCCTTCCCGGTGGAACTGGCGCTGGAGGGGCAGCATTATGTGCCGGACGCTCTGGCGGCGGTGGCCGTGGGTATAACGCTGGGGGTGAACCCGGCTATGATCCAGGAGAACCTTTCCCAGTTCCGCAATATGGCGGGTCGGCAGGAGATCCTGGAAGCCAAGGGCTGTACCATTATTCAGGACTGCTACAACGCGGGGCCTGCATCCATGGCGGCGGCTTTGCAGGTTTTGAGCAATCACCCCGGCGGGCGGCGCATCGCCGTGCTGGGGGATATGCTGGAGTTGGGGGTGTGCAGTCAGGCGGAGCATTACTGCATCGGCCGGATCGCCGCTGAAAAAGCGAATATTCTGCTGACCTACGGTCCCAACGGCGCCAGAATGGTGGACGGCGCCATCACCGGCGGAATGCCCGGCAGCTACGCAAAAGCCTATACCGATCAGCGGCAGCTGGCAGAGGCGTTGAAGCGGCTGGTAAAGCCGGGGGATGTGCTGCTTTTCAAGGGCAGCCGGGGTATGCACATGGAGAAGGTACTAGAGCTATTTTTAGAGGAAACATAAGCGGAGGATGATTCCATGACGAGAATTATTGTAACGGCGCTGGTGGGCGCAGTGCTTTCCGGGGTGCTGGGTTACTTCTTGCTTCCGGTATTGCGGGCGCTGAAGGTAGGCCAGTCTGTGCGGGAGATCGGCCCTACCTGGCACAACAGCAAGGCGGGTACGCCGCTGATGGGCGGTCTGATGTTCATTTTTGCGGCCATTTTGTGTCTGCTGGGCAACCTTCCCGGGATGACAGACTACACGGTGTTTTATGTGCTGGCACTGAGCCTTTGCTTTGGGCTGGTGGGATTTTTGGATGACTTCTGTAAAGTGAAGTTCAAGCGGGATCTGGGGCTTACGGCGCTGCAAAAGGCGATGCTGCAAATGGCGGTGTCCGCGATCTACCTGTACGTCCTATACAGGGAGGGGACGCTGACCTGTGACATTTATGTGCCCTTTTTCAATGTGACGTTTTATATCCATCCCATTGTTTACATCTTCTTTGCCATGTTTGTCATGGTGGGCTGCGTAAACGCGGTCAACCTGACCGACGGCATCGATGGTCTCAGCAGTTCCGTTACGATTCCGGTCATGGTTTTCTTTGCGGCGGCGGCGTTCGCCATGGGCAGATACGACCTGGCGCTGCTGCCTGCTGCGCTGGTTGGGGGATTGATCGCATATCTGTTCTACAATTTCCACCCGGCGAAAGTGTTTATGGGCGACACAGGCTCGCTGTTTCTTGGGGGTGTGGTGTGCGCCATGGCCTTTGCGCTGGATATGCCGCTGATCCTGATTTTGGTGGGCTTTGTGTACATCGTGGAGACGATATCCGATATTATTCAGGTGACCTATTTCAAGCTGACGCACGGCAAGCGTTTCTTCAAGATGGCGCCGATTCACCATCACTTTGAAAAGTGCGGCTGGAAAGAGGAAAAGATCGTATTTGTTTTTGCCGGCGTATCGGCGGTGATGTGCGTCGTTGCCTGGTTTGGCATCTCCGGAAGGATTGGATAAGCGGGGAAAGGGGAATCTATGGCGGCAGAGAAGTCTCTGTATGCCAAAGAGGAACGCCGCCTGGGGAAAAAACCGGCGGGAGAACGTGTGGATATTCCTTTTTTGACCTTGGTTCTGCTGCTGCTGGGGATCGGGCTGGCAATGCTTTATTCTGCCAGCTTTGCCCAAAGCGAGTACGATACCAGTTACGCTATTTCCACGCGATATTTGCAGAAGCAGGCAGTGTGCGCCGCCATTGGTCTGGCGGCTATGTGGGTTCTGAGCCGTATCCCGGTGGAATTTTGGTATCGCATGGCTTGGCCGCTGTACGGCGTGAGTATTTTGCTGCTGCTTTCCGTGCTGGTGGTGGGAGAGGAAGTGAACGGCGCCCGCAGATGGATCAACCTGGCGGGGATTCAGTTCCAGCCCTCTGAAGTGGCGAAATTCACAATGATCCTGCTCTTTGCCCGGCTGACCACCAAATATGGCCGGGACGTCAGGCAGTTTCGCTATGGGGTGCTGGGATTTGGCGGCGCGCTGCTTGGTATCCTGGTGCCCTTAGCGCTGGAGAAGCATCTGTCCGCCATTATGCTTATGGGCATGGTGGCGGTGGTGATGATGTTCGTAGCAGGAACGGATGTCAAATGGCTGCTGGCAGGCGCCGGAGCGGCGGCGATATTTGTCATCGTGTATGTCAGCTTTATGGGCTATGCAGGGGATCGGATCACCGCATGGCTCCACCCGGAGCAGGATCCTGGGGATACGGGGTATCAGATTCTGCAGTCTCTCTATGCCATCGGCTCCGGCGGCTTGTTCGGCCTGGGACTGGGAAAAAGCAGGCAGAAGTATCTCTATCTTCCTTTTCAATATAACGATTATATTTTCGCCATCATATGTGAGGAACTGGGACTGGCAGGGGCTTTGCTGATTATGGCGGTGTTTGCCGGGATGATCCTGCGGGGCTATTGGATTGCACTGCGGGCACAGGATCGATTTTCCACAGTGCTGGCGGCTGGGCTGGTGACCCTGATTGCCGTTCAGACGATTTTGAATTTGGGCGTGGTTACCAATCTGCTGCCGTCCACAGGCGTGGCTCTGCCATTTTTCTCCTATGGCGGTACGGCTCTGGCGGTAAATCTGGGAGAGATGGGCATTGTACTGGGAATATCCCGCAGCCGAAACCGGCCTAAACGGCAGGAACACAGCCTGGGAATCGGAAGCGCATAGAGCCGGAAGTCATGGTCAGGAGGACATCAATATGAATGTGGTCTTTACCTGCGGCGGAACTGCCGGGCATATTAACCCGGCCATCGCCGTGGCAAATATATGGAAAGAGCGGCATCCCCAGGGGAATGTACTGTTTATCGGCGGCGACGATATGGAGCAGACCCTGGTGCCCAAAGCGGGCTATGAATTTATTGGGTTTGAAAGCGCAAGCTTCCGCCGGGGGCTGACTTTCGGCGCCCTGCGGCACAATGTCCGGGCAGCATTTCTCATTGCCAGAGCGGTTCAGAAATGCAAAAAGCTCCTCCGGGATTTTCAGGCGGACGTGGTAGTGGGTACAGGCGGCTATGCCAGCTTCCCGGCGCTGCAGGCGGCGAAGATGCTGCACATTCCCACCTGCGTCCATGAGAGCAACGCCATGCCAGGGCTTACCACCCGTCTGGTAGCGGACTGGGTAGACAGGGTGCTGATCTGTTTCCCGGAAAGCGCGGGGCATTACCGCCACCCGGAAAAAGCGGAGGTGGTAGGTATGCCGGTACGCCGGGAGTTTATTTATACGGAGAAGGCGGCGGCCAAAAAAGAACTGGGGCTGGACGACCGGCCGCTGGTGGTGTCGGCCTTTGGCAGTCAGGGCGCCAGAGAAATGAACCTGGCCATAGGAAAGCTGTTTCGCCTGGAACAGGACGGGGGCTTCCCGTTCCAGCATATTCACGCCGTGGGCAGCTTCGGCTGGGAATGGATGCCGGCATATGTGAAAGAACAGGGCGTGGATCTATCCCAGGCAAAGAGCATCGATATGCGGGAATATGTCTACAACATGCCCACAGTCATGGCGGCGGCGGATGTGATCATCAGCCGGGCGGGCGCCTCTACCTGCAATGAAATCGCCGCGTCCGGCACGCCCTGTATCCTGATCCCGTCCCCCAATGTGACAGATAACCACCAGGAAAAGAATGCTCGTGTGCTGGAACGCGCGGGGGGCGCTGTGGTGATCTTGGAAAAGGATTGCACGCCGCAGCGGCTTTACCAGGAGCTGCAGGCGCTGCTCTTAGACCCCCGACGCTGTCGGGATATGCGCGCGGCGCTGCAAAATATGTCGGTACCGGATTCCGCAGAGCGAATCTGCGACATTGTAGACCGGCTGGCAGGCGGAAGAGGCTAACGCAAAGGAGATATACGCATGGATACAAAAGAGCAGAAGGAGCGCGGAACTGCTCCCCGGAGGGCAGGGAGCGGAAAACGCTCCACAAATACCGGCGCGCAGCGCGCAGCTTCCAGGGACAGAAGACCCGTGGGCAGCGCGTCTCCAAAAGCTGCGCCAGCGCGGAAGCGGAGAACACCGCCGAAACGGCAGAATGCCCGCACCCGGGAGCAGGAGCGGAGAAGGCGCGCGCCGGCGCAGCCGGAAAAGCCCCGCCGCTCTATGCCGGAGGTGGTGTATACCCCCCCGAAGCCCTTTAACCGGAAGCGGCTGCTGCTGCGCCTGACCAGCGTTGTGGCGGTGGTGCTGGCCTTGAGCCTGGGAATGTCCATCTTTTTTAAGGTGTCCAATGTAACGGTATCCGGCACGAAAATGTACACGCCATGGGATGTGCGGGAAGCGTCCGGGATTCAGGAGGGAGAAAATCTGATTTCCCTAAATAAACTCAAGGCGTATGCCAAGATCCTGGAGGAGCTTCCCTATGTGGAAACGGTGCGCATTGGAATAAAATTGCCGGATACGGTAAATATTGAGATTACAGAACGGGAAGTTGTCTATGCCGTACGGGACACAAGCGGTTTCTTCTGGCTTATGGCCTCCTCCGGAAAAGTGGTGGAGCAGGTGGAAAGCGGCGAAGCGGCCAACCATACCCAAATTCTCGGCGTGACCTTGGCTTCCCCGGCGGTGGGGCAGCAGGCGGTGGCGGCCGCCGCAGCGTCCAGTACGCCGGATACTACGGATACCACAGAGGAAACGGAGGAGGGGGAGACGGATGCTTCGCTTCCGTCAGATCCTCTTCTCGGCACTGCCGTGCAGCCCAGCGATCAGCTGGCTGCAGCGCTGAATGTGCTGCAATATCTGGAGGCCAACGCCATTTTGGGGCAGGTAGTCAGCGTGGATGTTACAGAAATGTCTCGAATCGTCCTCTGGTATGGCGACCGGTATGAAGTCATTTTAGGAGACAATTCCCGCCTGGATGAGAAGATCAGCAAAATGGCCGCGTTTATCCGCCAGGCCAGCGATTATCAGACGGGTACTGTGGATGTAAGCTATACCATTTGGCCGGATCAGCTCGGATTTACGCCTTTTTCGGAGAACTAAGGGTTGTTATGTAAATTTTTTTCGACAAACTACAGAATTTCTATTGACCAAATGAAAATTTCACGTTAGAATAGAAAAGTACAAATTGTGAGGTTGCTTCCGAAGCAAATACGGCTCGAAGACGATACATAGGAGGAAAGTAATATGGCTGAAGCATTCCAGGATCGTGTTGTAAAGATCAAAGTGATTGGTGTCGGCGGCGCCGGCAACAATGTCATTAACCGGATGATCGAGTCCGGCGTGGGCGGCGTGGATTTCATCGTCGTGAACACGGATAAGCAGGACTTGAACAAGTCCATTTGTAAAAACAAGATTCAGATCGGCGAGAAGCTCACCGGCGGCATGGGCGCTGGCTCCAAGCCGGATATCGGACGCAAGTCTGCCGAGGAGAGCCGCGGTCAGCTGGCTAAGGTGCTGGAGGGTACGGACATGGTATTCATTACCGCCGGTATGGGCGGCGGTACCGGAACCGGAGCGGCGCCTATTGTGGCGGATCTGGCGCGGGAAGCGGGCATCCTCACGGTAGGCGTGGTGACCAAGCCCTTTAAGTTTGAGGGCGCAAACCGGATGCGTCAGGCCGACCAGGGCATTGCCGACCTTTCTGAGAAGGTAGACTCCTTGATTATCATTCCCAACGACCGGCTGAAGTACGTCACCGACCAGAAGATTACCTTTGCCAACGCCTTCGGCATTGCCGATGATGTGCTGAAGCAGGCGGTGACCTCCATCTCCGAGCTGGTGGGTTATTCCGAGCAGGTTATCATCAACCTGGACTTCGCGGACGTTTCTGCGGTTATGCGGGATGCCGGCCGCGCGCATATGGGCGTGGGTGTGGCTTCCGGCCGGGACAAGGCGGAGCAGGCCGCGCAGGCGGCTGTGTCCAGCCCCCTGCTGGAGACTTCCATTGACGGCGCTACCGGCGTACTGGTGAATGTTACCGGCTCTGCGGAGCTGACCCTGGATGATGTGGAAAACGCTGCCGGTATTGTGCAGCAGGCGGCCAACCCAGACGCCAATATCATTTTTGGCGCCACATCTTCCGATGCTTATCAGGATGAGATGCGGGTCACTGTGATCGCTACCGGATTCGACCAGAGCGGCACTGCGGCGAAGGATACGGAAGAGCCGAAGGCCGAGGAACCCGCCAAGGGCGACATCAGCGATATTGACGAGATCTTCAAGATATTCAACCGCTAACACGCCATCACCATCCCGGACTAGCGTCCGGGATGGTTTTTACCTGGAGGGGGGAAGCTATGGACGCGTATCATGCCCTGGCCGACAGCTATGACCGGCTTACAAATGATGTGGACTACGCCGCCACAGTGGAATTCTATAGCGCAATCCTGGCAAGGGAGGGACTGCGTCCCCGCACTGCTGTGGATTTGGCCTGCGGTACCGGCTCGGTGGCCATTCTTTTGGCGCAGCGGGGGCTGCGGGTCATCGGTGTGGATATTTCCGAGGAAATGCTTACCCAGGCGCAGAGGAAGAGCCAGGGGGTGGAGAACGCCCCTTTTTTTGTGCGGCAGAGTCTTTCAGCGCTGCGTTTGCCCCGGGGGGTGGACTTGGCGGTCTGCGCGCTGGACAGCTTGGACTATATCCTGGATCCGAAGGACTGCCAAGAGGCGATCCGTCGGGTATATCAGGCGCTGAATCCCGGTGGATGCTTTATTTTTGATGTGAACACCCCAGAGAAGCTTCGCAGTATGGACGGCCAGGTGTTCCTGGATGAAGATGAGGACGTCTATTGCGTCTGGCGGGGAGAATTTGACGAAAGCAGTAATATTTGCTCTTACGGCATGGACATTTTTCAGCGGGAGGGAACGCGGTGGCGCCGCTCCTTTGAGGAGCATCAGGAGTACGCCTATTCCCAGTCCCAGCTCACCGGCTACCTCCGTCAGGCAGGATTTACAGGCATCGCGGTGTATGGCGACCGGGAACTGCGGCCTCCGGCAGCCAGGGAGCAGCGTATCTATTTCAAGGCAAGAAAGGGAAGAATCCTATGAGCGATTATCTGGTGCGGGGCATGAGCATGGACGGCTTCGTAAAATGCATGGCCATCCGTTCTACAGAGTTGGTGCGCCGCGGGGCGCAGATCCAAGGCACAACACCCAATGCTACGGCTGCCTTTGGCCGGGCATTGACGGCGGCCTCCATGATGGGCAATATGCAGAAAGTGGAGAACGGCTCCATGACCCTGCAGATCAAAGGCGGCGGCCCCGTCGGTTCCATCGTCTGCGTGTCCGACGCGGTGGGCAATGTCCGGGGGTATGTTGTTGAACCGAAGGTGCCACTGGTGGAAAAATATCCGGGGAAGCTGGACGTGGGGGCAACCGTAGGTACGGAGGGGACGCTTACCGTTATCCGGGATTTGCAGATGAAAGAACCTTATGTGGGGACGGTTCCCCTGGTATCCGGGGAGATCGGCGATGATGTTACCGCTTATTTTGCCCACAGCGAGCAGACGCCAACGGCCTGCGCCCTGGGCGTTCTGGTGGATCGGGATCAGAGCGTGAAGGTGGCGGGAGGATACCTGATTCAGCTGCTCCCCGGCGCGCCGGAGGAAGTGATCGCGAAGGTGGAGGCAGGTATTCAGCGCGCCGGAGCGGTAACGCCGATGCTGGAGCGCGGCATGACCCCAGAGGAGATACTGGGGGAAGTGTGCGGCGCTCTGGGCGTGGTGTTTCTGGAAACCCAGGAGGTGGCGTATCGGTGCTATTGCTCCCGGGAGCGGGTCAGCGCCGCTTTGCTGAGCCTGGGCAGAAAAGAACTGGAGGAGATCGCTGCGGAGGGGAAAACCTTTCCTGTGGAGTGCCAGTTCTGCGACACGGTGTATTCCTTTACGCCCGGGGATATTCAGGGGCTGCTGGAGAAAGCCTGAAAGCATCCGGTAGACATTTTTGCGAAAATATGCTATATTAAAAAAGCTATTTTTCGTTAAGGAGTGAACCTATGGAAGCAGTTAAGCTGGCAGGGCTGAAGCCCGCCAAGGTATTTGCCTATTTTGAAAAACTCTGTTCCATCCCCCACGGCTCCGGGAATATCCGCGCTATCAGCGATTATCTGGTGTCCTTTGCCCGGGAGCATCATATCCGCTGTGTGCAGGATAAAGCAGGGGATGTGATTTTCTATAAGCCGGGCAGTGCCGGATATGAGAACCATCCCCCGGTGATTTTGCAGGGGCATATGGATATGGTGTGTGAAAAAGAGCCGGATTGCCCCCTGGATATGGCGGTGGACGGCCTGGATGTGACCCATGACGGGGAGTTCGTATTTGCCCGGGGGACGACCCTGGGCGGCGACGATGGTATTGCTGTGGCCTATGCAATGGCGCTGCTCACGGACGATACCATTGCCCATCCGCCCCTGGAGGTGCTTATCACCGTGGACGAGGAAACGGGGATGACCGGCGCTAAGGAAGCGGATTTGTCTTTGCTCCAGGGTACGCGGCTCATCAACCTGGATTCTGAGGATGAGGGCGTATTCACGGTGGCCTGTGCAGGCGGCGCTACGGTGGTGATCTCCCTGCCGGCTCCCCGGCGAGCGGTGTACGGCCCGTGTATTCGCCTGACGGTGGAGGGACTTCGCAGCGGCCACTCCGGTGTGGAGATCGGTCAGAAACGCGCCAACGCCAACAAGGTGATGGGAGAGTTTCTGGGACGGGTGCAGAAGCTGATGCCCCTATGTCTGACTGCCATCTCCGGCGGTACAAAGACCAATGTGATCACTGGCAGCTGCGAGGCTACCCTGGTGGCTATGGGCATCCGCCTGGAGCGGATTAACGATGTGGCGCGGGAATTGCAGGAGGAAGTGCGTCGGGAATATGACGAGCCAAATGCCATTGTCCGGGCGGACGATGTGGACGCCCTGGGAGGAAACGCCATGTCCACGCAGGATACGGCCAAGGTCATCGCCCTGATGTGCGCCGCCCCCAACGGCGTACAGGCCATGAGTCAGGAGATGCCTGGCCTGGTGCAGACCAGCCTGAACATGGGCGTAGTGCGCATGGGAGAAACAGTGGATATCGCCATCTCCATCCGAAGCAGTGTGAACGAGGAAAAGCTGGCGCTGGTGCGCCGTCTTGAGGATTTGACGGCATTCCATGGGGGAACCTGTACCCTGGCAGGGCAATATCCTGCATGGGAGTATCTGCCGGACTCTCCCCTGCGGGCAACCATGGTGAAGACCTATACCGATCTCTATGGGAAGGCGCCGGAGGTGGTGGCGATCCATGCAGGCCTGGAGTGCGGCCTGTTCAAAGACCGGCGGCCGGAGCTGGACTGCGTTTCCATCGGCCCTCAGATGCACGACATTCACACCAGCCGGGAGCGGCTGGATATCGCTTCTGTGCAGCGCACTTGGGAGTTTTTGCTGGCGGTGCTGAAAGCGCTGTAATCAAAGAAGCATCCCCGTCCCAGGAAACCAGCACACGGTAAAATACTACCCCCCTGCCGCAGGAGAGTAACTGCGTCAGGGGGGATTGCTATGTCGTCAAAGGCGATCAGAAGGAATAGAGGCGCAAAACTTTTGAAGTAAAAAGACCTTAAAGCGCTTTTTCTCCCGCGTACCTATTTTGTTATGGATCAGCGAGGCTCCATAGTTTTTGCTGATTTTGCTTTAGCAGATCATAGGAGCCATGTTCTGTCCTGCCATGCCTTATTCGTTTTTTCTTCTGAGCGTTTGAATCCCAAAGATTTCGGGGCTGTGATACGTTCTGCTGCCGTAGCGGCGGCAGATTGGCGTTTAGTCGAAGACGTACATCCCGAAAAATGCCAGCAGGCCGGCGCCGCAGTCGTATTCCATGCCGCATTTCTCCGTCAGTTTGCTGACAAAAATACAGTAAGCGGACATGCAAGAGTATTGCAGCTTGGGGAAGCGGCAGGGAAGCCCCTCTTTCCGCGCGCAGGGGGTGCAGAGGGCGCAGCCGCTGGCGCCCACGATGATGCCGTCCAGCCCTTGACGGCGCAGCCGCTCCACCAGCCGGAGGGTGGAGGCGTTGTGCTGCCCCTTTGCCTGCTTGATGGCGGCACTGTCGCTGTAATTGTCAATGTCCCAGATGGTTTGCAGCACCAGCGCCTTTTTATGGGCGGTAATGCGGGCTTTCATCTCCTCCGGCGTACCGCAGTCCGGCGGGCAGGAATGGTTCACCCCATACTGCCCGCAGAGGTTTTCCGCGCAGTAGGGGCGGAACATGGGATCAAATGGAATCTCGCTGGTATCCACTACAGCGGCGGCGGAGAAGCCCTCCTCTGCCGCCAGTGCGATCAAATCTGTTTCTGTCATAGGCGCTCACACGTTGAAGAGGAAGTTGACGATGTCTCCGTCCTTCATCACATATTCCTTGCCCTCGCTGCGTACCAGCCCCTTGCTCTTGGCGTTTACCAGGGTGCCGCAGGCCTTCATATCCTCAAAAGCAATTACCTCCGCCCGGATAAAGCCTCTCTCGAAGTCGGTATGGATCTTTCCGGCGGCCTGAGGGGCTTTGGTGCCGTTTTTGATGGTCCAGGCGCGGCATTCGTCGCTGCCGGCGGTGAGGAAAGAGATAAGACCCAGCAGTGCATAGCTGCTGCGGATCAGCTTATCCAGGCCGGACTCTGCCAGACCCAGTTCCTCCATAAACATGGCTTTTTCCTCGGGATCGTCCAATTCCGCAATGTCTGCCTCCAGCTTGGCGCAGATGGGGATTACCTGGCTGCCCTCGCTATCTGCCAGACGCTTTACCTGATCGTAGTATTGACTCTCCTCCGGATTGTTCACCTGATCCTCGGACATATTGGCCACATAGATGGTCTTTTTCAGGGTCAGCAGATCGGAAGTGGCGATGAGCGCCATATCGTCCGCATCTCCCTCAAAGGTACGTGCCAGCTTTCCCTGATTCAGGTGAGCCAGCAGCGCGGAGAACAGCTGCGCTTCCCGTACAAAGCGCTTGTCGCCGCCCTTAGCGGCTTTTTGGCACTTGTCAATGCGCCGCTCCACCATCTCGATATCGGCCATCACCAGTTCCAGGTTGATAATATCAATGTCCCGCAGGGGGTCGGTGCTGCCCTCCACATGGGTCACATCCCCATTGTCGAAGCAGCGCACCACATGAACAATGGCATCGGTGGTGCGGATGTTGGAGAGAAATTTGTTGCCCAGCCCCTCGCCTTTGGAAGCGCCCTTTACCAATCCCGCGATGTCCACAAATTCCACCACCGCCGGGGTGGTTTTCTTGGGCTTGTACAGCTGAGAGAGCCAATCCAATCGGACGTCTGGAACGCTCACCACGCCCACATTGGGGTCAATGGTGCAGAAAGCGTAGTTGTCTGCCGGGACGCCGGCATTAGTAATGGCGTTAAACAAGGTGGACTTTCCCACGTTGGGAAGTCCCACGATTCCTAACTTCATGAATCACATTCTCCTCAGGTTGATTTGATAACTTTCCGTCCCCGGCGCCGGTCGTACATCCGCGCCAGACCGCCTTCGCTGGTTTCTTTGTATTGGTGGCTCAGGTTCAGGCCGGTCTCGTACATGGCTTTGCACACCATGTCATAGCTGATATTTCGTGTGCCGCAAAGGAAATAGCTTAGATTACAGGCGTTCATAGCCCGCATGGCGGCCACGGCGTTGCGCTCGATGCAGGGGATCTGTACCAGGCCGCCGATGGGATCGCAGGTAAGCCCCAGATGGTGCTCCATGGCCATCTCCGCAGCATATTCCACCTGGTCGATGTTCAGGCCGTACATCTCCGCCAGAGCGGCCGCAGCCATGGAGCAGGCGGTGCCCACCTCCGCCTGACAGCCGCATTCCGCGCCGGAAATGGAGGCGTTGCGCTTGGTCAGGCTTCCGATAATGCCCGCAGTGGCCAGCCCCCGAAGGATCACATCGTCGCCCACATGGCGTGTCTCCTGGAAGTAGCGCAGCACCGCCGGAAGCACGCCGCAGGCGCCGCAGGTGGGGGCGGTGACGATGGTACCGTTGTCCGCGTTCTGCTCGGAGACGGCATAAGCATAGGCGCAGATGATCCGGCATTCCCGAACCTGGGGCACTTCCGTGGCCAGCTCCTGCTGGAGCAGGTATTTTGCTTTTCGCTGCACCCCCAGGCCGCCCGGCAGCGTGCCGGTGGCGTTCAGCCCGTCCTCGATGGACTTCTTCATGGCTGCCCAGACCTCTGCCAGGAAATCCCAGATCTCAGGCCCCTCGTTGATCTCCACATACTCGCTGAGGGTGCTGATGTAGCGCCACTTGCAGTAATCCGCAATCTCTGCAAAGGAGTTTTCGGGATATACCTCCTCGCCGATTACATCCTTGCGTCCCTCAATGCGGATGTCGCCGCCGCCGATGGACTCCACCCGCAGCCGGGCGATTTCCGAACCGTCCTTCCAGGCAATGAAGTCCAGGGTATTGGGGTGGCTGCCAGGGACATTTTCCCTGGAAAATATAATCTCCGTGGGCAGGGGCGCCAATACCTCCTGCAGCACCCGATCCGTGCCATGACCGATGCCGGTCTTGCTCAGGGAACCATAGAGAATCACCTGGAAGGCGTCCGCTTCGGGGTGCTCCTGCCGGAACAGCTCCGCAGCGCGCGCTGGCCCCATCGTATGGGAGGAAGAGGGACCTTTGCCAATTTTATAAAGTTCTCGGATGGATTTCAAGGGAAATCACCTCTTTTTATTGTTACGGCCTACAGCCGCTGAAATACCGCAGTTTCCTGCCCGCTGCCCAAGAGTACCGGGTCTGCATACCGGCAGCTCTTAATGGAATCTATGCGCCTTTGGGTTTTCTATAGGTAGTATATCGCATTTTTCGCGGTTTGTAAAGGGAAATCACAGCTTACTGGGATGTTTGCAGCGCTTCCAAAGCCAGCTCGCCAGCCAGCTTGAACAGCGCGTCGCTGAGCACCTGCTCCAGCGCTTTTCCGCTGGCCTGGGCAATACGGGTGTAAAAATGAGCCACAGACGGCTCCAATTCTATGGTTACAGCGGTCATAACGGCCTCCAAGGGATAAAGAATAAACTGCTTTATCCTATGCAGACCCTTGACAGGCGTGATAGAATATATAGTAGCAAAAATTGGATTTTTTCCGAGAGGATGAATAAAATGGCAAAAGAAAAGAAGGTCGAGCAGATCACCGATATGGAGGTAGACTTCGCCCAATGGTTCACAGACGTGTGCAAAAAGGCGCAGCTTATCGACTACTCCTCCATTAAGGGGATATTTATTTACCGTCCTTATGGCTATGCGATCTGGGAGAATATCCAGCGCGTTCTGGACGCGGAGTTTAAGAAAGTGGGCGTGGAAAACGTCTACATGCCCATGCTGATCCCAGAGAGCCTGCTCCAGAAGGAAAAGGATCATGTGGAGGGGTTTGCGCCGGAGTGCGCTTGGGTGACCATGGGCGGCAGCGAGGAACTGGAGGAGCGCTACTGCATCCGACCCACCTCGGAGACGCTGTTCTGCGACCATTTCAAGAACGTCATCCAGTCCCATCGGGATCTGCCCATGAAGTATAACCAGTGGTGCAGCGTGCTCCGCTGGGAAAAAACCAGCCGCCCATTCCTGCGCCATCGGGAATTTCTGTGGCAGGAGGGGCATACCATGCACGCTACGGCGGAGGAGGCCAAGGAATTTACGGAGCAGATGCTGAACGTCTACGCCGACTTCTGCGAGAATGTGCTGGCCATGCCCGTGACCCGGGGGCAGAAAACCGATAAGGAAAAGTTCAACGGCGCAGAGGCAACATACACCATTGAATGCATGATGCACGACCATAAGGCGCTGCAGGCGGGTACCTCCCATTACTTTGGGGACGGATTTGCCAAGGCTTTCGACATCACGTTTACCGATCAGAATAATCAGCGCGTAAACCCCCACCAGACTTCCTGGGGTGTGTCTACCCGGCTCATCGGCGGCATTATCATGACCCATGGGGATAATAACGGCCTGGTGCTGCCGCCGAAGATCGCTCCGGTGCAGATTGTAGTGCTGCCGGTGGCGCAGCATAAGCCCGGCGTCCTGGAGGCTGCGGAGACATTGAAGAACCGCCTGATTAACGCAGGTTTCCGGGTAAAGCTGGATGATTCCGACAATTCCATGGGCTGGAAGTGCGCGGAATACGAGATGAAAGGCGTGCCTCTGCGGGTGGAGTGCGGCCCTCGCGATCTGGAAAACGGCCAGTGCGTGCTGGTACGGCGGAACGATGGCGAAAAGACCGTAATAAAGCTGGAGGATTTGGAGCGCGCCGCAGCGGAGCAGCTGGAACTGGTACATCAGGGAATGTTCCATAAGGCCAAGCAGAATCTGGACGAGCATATTTTTGAAGCGCATTCCCTGGAGGAAGCCAAAGCTGTCCAGGAGCGCAGCGGCGGTTTTGTCAAGACCATGTGGTGCGGCGAATTGGAGTGCGAACTGAAGATGAAGGAAGCCGCCGGGATGTCTTCCCGCTGCATCCCCTTCGACCAGGAGCATCTGGACGACGTCTGTCCCATCTGCGGCAAGTCTGCTCAAAAGATGATCTACTGGGGCGTAGCTTATTAAAAAGTAATCAGAATTCACAAGGGGGTGCCGAATGAAAAGCGCCCCCTTAGTGTCCGTATCAGCATTTGGTAAGGAGGGAACAGGAACATGGAGCGCGTCGTCATTATTGGCTGCGGCGGCAGCGGCAAAAGTACCCTGGCGCGCCGCTTATCGGAAAAAACAGGGCTTCCGGTAGTGCATCTGGACAAGCTATGGTGGCGCAGCGGCTGGACGAATCCCACACGGGAGGAATTTGACCAGACGCTGTCGGAGGAATTGGAAAAGCTCCGGTGGATTATGGACGGGAATTATAACCGTACGCTGCCCCAGCGGATGGATAAGTGTGACACGGCGATTTTTCTGGATTATTCCCGGTGGATATGTCTGTGGGGGATGCTGAAGCGGGTGCTCACCCATTACGGCCAAGTGCGGCCGGATATGCCGCAGGGATGTCCGGAGCGGTTTGATCCGGAGTTTATCCGCTGGATCTGGGACTTTCAGAAAAATGTCCGCCCCCGGAATTATGAACTGCTGACACAAGCGGAGCGGGAGCACGGCGTTCGGGTAGTCGTTTTGAAGACCCGCCGGGAAGCAGAACGCTTTCTAAGGACTGTATAAGCGATGGAAGATGCCCTTTACGCTCCACGCAGCGTTGGTCATACTGCGGCGCGGACGATTGCACAAAGATATGTATACCATGCAAAAAAAGAGCAGCCGTTTTCCTGTTGGAAAACGGCTGCTCAGCCGATTATTGGTTTGAATATGCTTTTAGCATATTTAGAAATTCCTTTGCTGCCGGCGAAAGCGTTTGGTACTTTTTGGTTACGATGAATAAATCAACCGAGAGTTCCGGAACGATGGGACGGAATGTCAGGTTTCTTCCTTGGGTATTCACCAGTTTGTCAAGGCAAAGGGCGTATCCGACGCCATGCTCCACCAGGAAAGTCGCATTATAAATCAGGTTGTATGTGGCAACCACATTCATTACCGAATAATCCGCGCCAAACCATTCCAGATCCTGATGGCCGGAAAAGGTCTGTTCGGCTACGATCATAGGCAGGGACTTCAGCTGGTCGATGTTAATGATTGTCTGCATAGCCAGTTCGCACTCTGCCGGCATTAACAATCCGTAAATGTCTTTTTGATGAAGATTCCAGTAATCATATTTCTCCTGCCGAATCGGCCCAAGAAGAAGTCCCATGTCCGCAAGACCCTTATCTAGGCGCTCCAGAACCGTATCGGCGTCGCCGCTGTGGGTATGGAGCTGCACCCCAGGATGCTTGGTATGGAAGTCTGCAAGAATGCTTGCAAGCCGATCCATGGCCACTGTTTCTCCGCAGCCAATGGTAATGTGCCCGCTGAGGGCGGTTTCTTCTGTATGCAATGCGGCTTCTGTATTGCATAGCAGCTCCAGAATTTCCTGCGCCTTGCCTCGGAGAAATTCTCCTTCCTGTGTTAAGGTCAGTTTTCGTTTTCCACGGAGAAACAACTGCTTTCCGAGTTGCTGTTCCAGTTCCATCATCTGTTTTGACAGCGTGGGCTGGGAAATGTATAAAGCCTCCGCCGCTTTGGTAATATTCCGTTCTCGTGCAACAGCGAGAAAATATTGCAGCAGCCTTGTCTCAAGCATTTTGAATCCCCCTTCGTTCAGTACCTTCCATTATATCGGCTGCTATCATGCTTGTCAACTATGATAAGCTATTCTTAATAGCTGTTTGCAATTTTTTGTCTGGAGAGGTATATTGTAACTGCAAGGAAGCTCTTGCAGTTAGAAAAGAAAGGAACAAGGACGGAAAAGGAGGATTCCAATTATGAGTAACTATATCTGTAAGCTGAACGAAGGCGTGGGTAGGAGCCATGTGCGCTATCAGAACCGCTATGGCCTTACCCTGGCCGGGGATCTTTACACCGCCAGGGATATGGACAAAACCCAAAGGCACCCGGCCATCGTTGTGGGCGCGCCCTACGGCGGCGTAAAAGAGCAGAGCCCCGCCGTCTATGCCAATGAACTGGCTCAGCGTGGCTTTGTGGTATTGACCTTCGACCCCTGCTATATGGGCGAGTCCGGCGGAGAGCCGCGCCACGTTTCCTCCCCAGATCTGTTTAGCGAAAATATCAGTGCCGGAGTGGACTATCTGGGGCTTTTGCCCTATGTGGATCGCCAGCGGATTGCCGCCTTGGGCATCTGCGGCAGCGGCGGCTTTTCTCTTTCCGCAGCGGCAATGGATACGCGCATCAAGGCGGTTATTACAGCCAGCATGTATGACATGAGCGCGGCCGCTCGGCTGGGTCTGACATCAGAGCAGATTCAGCGGCGGAAGGAGCAGTTGTCTCTTCAGCGGTGGAAGGACACGGAAAATGGTTTTCCGGAGTATCTTCCCTCTTTCCCCGAAGAGACGGCAGCGGAAATACCCGATGAAATGCAGGGGATTGGGCGGGAATTTTTTGAGTTTTACGCTACCAGGCGGGGACACCATCCCAACGCTCGCGGCGGCTTTACCACCACCTCTGACCTGAGCTTCCTGAATTATGCGCTGAACGACCATATTGCGGAAATTTCGCCGCGTCCCATTTTGTTCATCGTCGGCGAGCAGGCGGAGAGCCGGTTCTTCAGCGACATGGCCTTTGAAAAAGCGGACGAGCCGAAGCGGTTGCTGGTTGTGCCAAGCTGCAACCATGTGGATTTGTACGACGATACTGCTAAGATCCCATTTGATGAGATCGCGTGTTTCCTGCGGGACAGTCTGGAATAAGGAGCGGCACATGAAAAAGATTATTGGCTTTGTTATGGCGCTTCTTCTGCTGACCGCCGTAGGCTGCACAAACTCACAGGAGACAGACGACACCAGTTCCCAGCAAACGGACGGCGTCTCGTATATGGAAACAGAGGGTGCAGAGGAATCTCAAGCCGCAACAGAGGCCTCCAGTGAGGGGCGGTCAGACGGCAATGAAACAGAACCGGAGGTAGCATCCATGAGAATATCTGTAAAATCAGAGGACTACGAGGTAATCTACGAACTAAACGACAGCCTTGCCGCGTCTCAGCTTTATGCGCAGCTTCCCCTGACCGTGGAAGTGGAGCCGTTCAGCAACAATGAGATGACCTTTTATCCAGAGGCGCTAAGCGTAGAGGACGCGCCGCTTTCCGATGGAGAACCTGGCTCGCTGTCTTACTATGCGCCATGGGGCGATGTGGTCATGTTCTATGCGCCCTGTACGCCCAATCGTAGTCTTTATGAGCTGGGTACGGTGGTATCCGGTGAAGAGCATATTGCCAATCTAAGCGGAACCATCACTGTATCCGCTGTGGAATGAGGGAGGACGGGCGGATGAATTATGTTTCGTTATATAACGGCGTAAATATGCCCCAGGAGGGCTTTGGGGTATTCCAGGTGCCGGAGCCTGCGTGCAAAGAGGCAGTGCTGAACGCTGTCCGCACAGGCTATCGGCTCATTGATACCGCAAGCTCCTATCAAAACGAGGAGGCGGTGGGCGCGGCCGTCCGGGAAGCAATTGCCGACGGCTTGGTGAAGCGGGAGAATCTGTTTATTGCCACCAAAGCGTATATCCAGGAAATGGGATACGAAAACCTGAAGGCAGCGTTTGTCCGCTCACTGGAGAAGCTGGGACTTGACTATCTCGACCTGTATCTCATCCATATGCCCCTGGGCGACTATTATGGCGCGTGGCGAGCAATGGAGGAACTGTACAGGGAAGGAGAGATCCGCGCCATAGGGGTGTGCAACTTTGACGCGGCGCGGCTGATGGATCTCTGCTACAATGTGGAAGTAAAGCCGATGGTCAACCAAATCGAGCGCCATCCCCACTATCAGCGGACAGAGGAGCTTGCGGTAATGAAGAAACTGGGGATACAGCCGGAAGGGTGGGCGCCGTTCGCTCAGGGGCGGAAAGGAATGTTTACGGAACCGGTTCTACAGGAAATCGCCGCAAAACACGGCAGAACTGTGGCGCAGGTGATTCTGCGCTGGAATATTCAGCAGGGTGTGATTGTCATTCCCAAATCTGTCCATAAGGAGCGTATGGAAGAGAATCTGGCCATCTGGGACTTCGCATTGGACGGGGAGGACATGGAAAAAATTGCAGCACTGAACAAAAACTGCCCCTCCATGTTGGATTGTTCCAGACCCAGCGAGATTGACCGGCTCTATAACTACCTGAATGACCCGGTACTGACTACGCTTTAAGGGGGAGAGAAGCAAAATGTTGGATATGGAAGTGAACGGAACGGTCATTCAAATTGAATTGATTCCCAGCAGATCTTCGGAGGCGTTAAAGGCATTGCTGAAGGACGCGCCCTTGACAATCCCCATGAAAGACTATGCCCACATGGAGAAATTTGGAAATCTCGGAACGAATCTTCCCCGCAACGACCGGCATATCACTACCAAAGCGGGGGATGTAATACTTTCTGAAGGAAACCTGCTGGTCATTTATTATGCGCCTAACACCTGGAATTTCACCAGACTGGGCAGAGTGGTGAATCTGACGGAGAAAGAACTGAAACAGGTATTGGGACGAGGAAATATCATGGCAACGCTGAGAATAAAACAGGCATAAAAAGGAGATTTCTGAGATGAAAATTGCGATTTTACAGGGAAGCCCCCATAAGAACGGTTCTTCAAATTTACTGGCAAACGAGTTTATCCGGGGAGCAAAGGAGGCCGGACACAGCGTGGAGATCCTGGATGCGGCGCATATGGATATGCATCCCTGCCTGGGATGCGGACGCTGCGGGATGGATGGCGCGTGCGTTCAAAAGGACGATAACCGTAAGATTCAGGAAACTCTGCTGGCCGCGGATATGGCGGTATTCGTTACGCCAATCTATTATTTTGGAATGAGCGCGCAGTTAAAGATGGTGATCGACCGCTTCTATAGCTATACAATAAAGCTTTCCCAAAAACGCTTAAAGGCGGCGCTGATCACGGCGGCATGGGATGACAATGAGGATGTCATGCCGTATATTACGGCGCATTATGAAAAACTTTGCCGGTATATGCATTTTGAGAATTGCGGCATGGTGCTTGGGACAGGATGCGGTACCCCTTCGGCTACCCGGAACTCGCAGCATATGAAAGAAGCCTATTGCTTGGGGAAAAACTTACGATAAGGAGTTTGGGAACATATGAAAAAATGGTTGACGGCCATGATGGCCGCTTTTCTGGTATTCGCATTTACAGCTTGCGCACAAACGAGCTTGCAGGAGACCGAACCGCAGAACAGTACGCAGGGACACGCTGGTACAGAAATGACGGACGGCTACGAAACGGAGCCTCAGCACGAAGAGGATAAAAACTATGCTGTGGTTTATTTTTCAGCAACCGGGACAACAGAGGAAATTGCCAAGAAAATAGCAGAAGAGCTTGGCGCGGATATCTTTGAAATCGAACCGCAGGAACCCTATTCGGCGGAGGATCTGAATTACGGTGATGATAGCTGCCGCGCCAATCAGGAGATGAATGACGAGGGCGCCAGACCGGTAATCCGCAATGACCTAAGTCAGGTAGAGGAATATAAAACGATCTATTTGGGGTATCCCATCTGGTGGGGTACGGCTCCGCGAATCATACAAACCTTTCTTGATACCTATCATTTGGACGGAAAGGAGATCTACACATTCTGCACCTCTGGAGGAAGCGGCATAGAGCAAAGTCTAAGCGATTTGATAAGCAATTATCCCAGCCTGAATATCCTTGGCGGGAAGCGTTTTGCTTCCGGCGATGGTGCGGATACAATAATAAGCTGGCTGAAAGAATTGGAATAAAACCAATACAGCGCAGAGTCTCCCGCGGGTTAAGCCTTGGGAGACTTTTGCTTTTGTGCAGAGATTAAAATGGATGTTCCATGCGGAGCCAAGAATTATCTTACTAGGGAAAAGCTTTGATTTATGGTTAAGGCCTTTTGACCGGTGATGTGTAAGCTGTTATTCACAGAAAATAAAACATGATTTCGGCGCGTTTTTACTGGAATGTTAAAATGCGTTGCTTGCGGCAACAGGCAATTCCGCTTATACTATCGGTGATAGCTGAAAGAAAGGAGGCGATTTCTAATGCTCAACGAAAATATTAAAGCAATCAGAAAATCAAAAGGGCTTTCGCAGCAGGAGCTTGCTGTCAAGCTGAACGTTGTGCGGCAAACCATTTCAAAATGGGAGCAAGGATTGTCAGTTCCCGATTCCGAAATGCTGATCTCCCTATCGGAAGCGCTCGAAACACCAGTGAGCACATTACTGGGAGAAAAGGTTATTGTATCGGAAGCTGACGACTTAAAAACGATTTCCGCAAAACTGGAGGTGATCAACTTGCAGCTTACACAGAGAAAAGCAGCGAGAAAAAGAATTATACAGTGGCTTTTACTTTCATTGTGCGTGGGCATAGCAGTGATTTTCGCAATCCTATTGGTTTTGGAAAGTCCTTACCTGGGTTGGAATTATAGTGACCCGGAAACTGCCGTTCTTGGGGTGACAGTTCACGCGTTTGAATGGCTGTTTGTCAGAGCAGCGCCGATTATCCTTATCGGTGCAATTATTGGAATTTTCTTAACTCGGAAGAAAGAATAAACCTACTCTGCTTTGGGATACAGTTTTGATATACGATCCCAGATTGCTGATTAAATTAGCCCCGCTTCGGCGGGGCTTTTGCGTGCAACTCTCTATATACGCAAAAAGCTAAGAACAACTACTTCAGCTACTGAAAATGTAAAAAGGAGGCAGCTTCGCACTACCTCCTCTACGGTTAAAACAAATCCGAAACAATGCTGAATCAAGAGCAAAGTGTTCGGATTTGCACTTTTTTGGTGGAGCGAAACACGCAATATCCGAACACGAAAGCGTAGCCGTGTTCTGCCCCGAAATATTGAACATAAAGACGATTCTCCTACCCTTGTCTCCTTCATCGTACACATATACAGAATTGACCAGGGTATCAATTACTCTACGCTGGTACTCACGGTCAGTCACGTCACCACTCTTGAACGAAAGTAGCCAATACATTATGCGCTCTTTCGTCAGGAGTGGTTTTTTCATTTCTTCACGGGCAATCTGCCCCTCCACATCGTTTTTCTGAGACTCCAATTCCTCAAGCCGTTGTTTGGTGGTAGGGGTGATAATACCTTGTTCGATGGCTGTCATGAGGTTTTGGATTTTCTTCCTGATGTCCTTAACCTGTTCCCTCAGTCCCTCGATGTAGCTTGTATCGGCAGAC
>DVKX01000045.1 GCA_018715805.1 Candidatus Faecousia intestinigallinarum
TGAGGCCAGACCGTCCGGCGTCACACGCCCATATCGCTTGGTGTGATCTGATTTTCTTGCCCTCTGCATCCCTTTTGGTAAAAGATCATCAGGAATATCAGTCCAATTTCCACCGGGTTTGATATACTTAAGTCTCTCTTGGTTTTCTTTTGAAAGCCGAGGTGCTTCATGATTATATACACCACTGCTCCCGATTCGTAGCCGCCGCTGATAATCGCATATCGGATCACAAGCATATTCCTTCACTGCCGCCCCGCGTTCACCGCATTTTAAGGGGGGTAAATCTCCGATTGCCTCTTGTACCGTTGTAAATTTGGCAGAGGCCTCGGGAGAAGGGAGTTTCACCAAAAGCTGTCCATCAAAAGTCGTTGTGAAATTTGGTTTAACAGGTGCATGATAAATTGGTTCAGGGAATGCCAAAGCTGGAAGATTCTTTCCTCTTAAGCCAAGTATAATCGTTCTCCATCTCATTTGAGGAACACCGTAATATGCGGCCCCCAGAATACGAACATCCGCACCATACCCTAATTCAGCTAAAGCATTCAGAATCGCATGGAGAGTTGCCCCATGTTCAAAAGAAACAAGACCTGGAACATTTTCAATTAGTATGGCTCTTGGCGCAAAGGCATCTACAAAGCGAAGATACTCCTTAAATAGGTGATTACGCTGATCCAGTACGCTACGCACAGGAGCATTGATGGAAAAGCCTTGACACGGCGGCCCACCTGCAAGCAGGTCTAATTCGCCGCGCTCAACACCTAGTTCATCCCGGATTTGGTTAGCATCAAGGGTACGAATATCTGCGGTCAAGACTTTAGCTGACGGATGATTCTTTTTGTATGTTGCTGCGTACACAGACATAATTTCAGAGGCAAATAAACTATGAAAACCGGCTTCAGATAGTCCCTCAGATAACCCGCCTGCACCCGCAAACAAGTCAATCATAGTCAAATTATTATTCGTCATTTTTCTTCCTCACTCTTGTAATGCTATCTTTTGTCGGTTTCTCCGCATTCTCTGGAATGACCCAGATGCGGCTCATGCGCGTCGCGCCTGCAACACGGTTTTCTTTGCACAATATCTGGACTTGCCGTGGAGTCACTCCCCATTTTTCAGCGGCTTCTTGAACCGTTATATATCCATTCACTTGCGACACCTCATAATCACCATGGATGCATACAACAAACCGAGTATATTATATTCGTTTAAGCGAAATAAGACAAGCCCCTCCATAAAATAAGTTCTTTCTCAAAAAATATCTTTGAAAATCAGGAACAAAAAGTATATACTTATGCCGTAAATAGATAATGAAGGCTATCACACAATCTTACTCAGAAGGGAGAATTTCTATCATGTCTACTACTTATCAATTCCCGTATGATAGCCCTGTCCGTTATCTTCCCCTTGCGTATATGTTGCCCGGCGAGGTAATCTCCCAATACCCAACGCTCCGCAGACTGCCCCGAAGTATGGGGGCGCTGAACGCCTCTCCTGAATGGGCGGAGGTCATTTTGAGCCAGCAGTTTTTGAATGAGATCATGGACGCCGTGGCTTCGCTGGTGTTTCCACACTTCGGCTTCGGCGGATGGAAGGAGCATTACACGGGCTATTCGCCAGTGTGGCGCTTGTCCTACGCTCTGCCGCTGTGGGCCAAAGGGGTGGAACGTGTGCGGGGTTGGGGTGTGCAGATGCTATTCAGTCTGCCGCCAAACTTCGAGATTCCATTCTTTGACCCTGCCGATGTACAGGCGGTTATGAAGCAGGTGGTGGAACAGACCATCGAAGAACAGGGGTGGGGGGCCGATGCTGGAAGTGGTGCGGGAAATGCCCTGCGATGAGGACTTCGAGAAGTGGGACACCAACGTCCGCAAAGACTTCCTTCGCAAGTGGTATCATACCCGCTCCAAAAAGGTCAAAACCGTTTCGTTGGAAGAATGCATGGAGGACGAAAACAGCAACATTCATTCCCTCCCCGCCTCGGAGGGAGACTTCACGGTGCAAGTGGAGGGAGAGGACTTCTGCCAGAGGTTCAAAGCTACCTTGTCGGACAAGGATATGGAAATTTTGGAATTGCGGGTAGAGGGGTACACATTCGAGGAGATCGCGGACAGGCTGGGATATAAGACCCACAGTGCCGTGGTCAAGCGCATGGCGGCGATTAAGAAGCGCTTTATCCAGTACGAGAACGAAACAGGGCGGTAAAGCCACGCAAGCCGGACACGGCGGGCGTGGCTTTTCTGTACCCAAAATTGGAAAGAAGGTGTGGATGTTCCAGATCAAAGATTTGCCGCCCGTAGAACGGCGGGCGGACGGTTCCTTGTACCGCATGGACGCAGGACAGCGCCGTGAGGCGGTGCGGCTGATTAAAGGGCGATGTAGTTACTACGACAGCGGCAACTGCCTGTACTTGGACGACGGCGAGGAAGTAACCTGCCCCCAGCGCATTTCCTTTTCCGTCTGCTGTAGGTTCTTCCGCCATGTACTGTTGAAGGACGAGGCGGGCAGGGGGTTGGAGGCGGCGTTGTTCCGGCGGGCGGCGCTGAAACGCTGTTTGCTGTGCGGCAGGGCCTTTTCTTCCGCCTCCAACAACGCCAAATACTGCCCTGACTGTCGGGCAGCGGTACAGCGGCAGCAGAAAGCCGACTATGCCCGGAAAAGGCGGTTGGGAGTAGAAAAGTAGGGGGTAAAAAAGCACGTCAAATCAAAGCTTCTGAGTTTGAAAACTCCATATCCCAGTATGTTAATACTCCCTGCCCAGAAAAACGACTTTAACTTTTCTACAAGGAGGTTCTATGACAGCGTACATTCACCTGCACCAGAAACCCAAGGCGGTCAGCTTTACCCGGCTTCCCAACTTCCTATTTGAAGCCCCCAGCTTCCAGCCGTTGAGCAACGGGGCGAAAATCCTCTACGCTATGCTCCTGCGCCGCACCGACCTCTCCCGCAAAAACGGGTGGGCGGACGAGTATGGCAGGATTTACCTCTACTACCCCATCAATGAGGTGACGGCCTTACTTCACTGCGGACGGCAGAAAGCGGTGGACACCCTGCGGGAACTGCAATATGCCGGACTGGTGGAGATCAGGAAGCAGGGGTGTGGAAAGCCCAACCGTATTTACCCAAAATCCTATGAGGCGGTTCCAAACACCAACTTCAAGAAATCCGGCAGCGGTACGCCGGAGGGCTGAGAAACGCACTTGTGAAGTACGACTTTCGGCCTTGAGAAGTACGGAAATCGGACGGTATATAGAAATCATAATAAAAGAGTATTCGAGTCAATTTGTAAGGATTTTAAGCGTGGTGTGCTCGTTCCTTATATTGGCGCAGGTATGTCTGCATTCATTTATCCTACATGGTCCTCGACTATAAAAATAATAGCAGATGAAGTCGATGATGAAAAGAAGAGAGAAGAAATCAAAACGAAGGCAAATGAAAAGCCTATTGACGCGGCTGAGGAGCTGGTAAAAACTATCGGATACGGTAATTTGACTGATATCATGCTTGGAATTTTCGGCAAAGAAGACTATGACAAAAATCTTCTCCGCCAAGGAGCAGTTTCTGTGTTGCCTCAGCTGTTTAGTGAAGGCTATATTATTACAACGAATTATGACAGGTTGTTAGAAAGTGTTTTTTCCTTGAGCGGAGATCCATTTGAATTCACATTAACCCCCTTTAGAGTACAAGCAGTAAAAACTGCACATCAGCAGGGATTGCACGTTCTTTTTAAGCTACACGGAGATTTGTCTCACAACTTGGATGAAGACATAATTCTCACGAAAGCACAATATG
>DVKX01000046.1 GCA_018715805.1 Candidatus Faecousia intestinigallinarum
CATGGAAGGTGCCCCTGGGAGTCCGCACGGTTTCGCCGGTCTCCCGGTCGTCCGGGCTGGGCGCCGCTGGCGGACTGTACAACTCCGCCTCATACTCCCGGTTTGCCTGCTCCGCAAAGGCAAGCATCTCGTCCACATGGGACTGATCCGGGTTTTCGATGGCCTCCCGGATCACCTGCGGGTCCACATCCAAATATGCCTCGTAGCCCACAGCCTCCTTGAACTTCTCCAGCTCGGAGGGAAGGTAGTCCTCCGGGGTCTGGCCCAACGCCATCAGCTTTTCTTCCAGAGAGGCAATGCGGCAATCGGAAAGGTTCTCGTAGATTTCTTCCTTCGCCGCGTGTTCCTCCGGGTGCTCGGCGGCATACTGCGGGTCGTGCTGCCGGAAAAACTCGTCCATATCGTAGGCAAGGTCCATGGCCCATTCCGAAATTTCTTCTTCGGGGATGTCGTCCTGGAAGGTCATCACCCGGTATTCCTCCGGGATGCTGCCGCGCTCGCCATCGTAATACTCATGGAAACTGTCCCCGGTATCCCGTACATAGCCCAGGTCGGTGAACTGGCCGCTTTCCTCCAGGGCGATGTCCCGCCCGTAGGCCTCATAGTCGATGTAGTTGCGCAGATGCTCCGGCACCTGCATGGCGTCCAGTTCCTCGATGTAATACCGGCCCAGATCGCCGTGGTCGTGGATGTCGGGGTAAACATCGTAGCAGTCCAGGTTCTCCGTCAGGTTGATAAGCTCCTGGATGCTGCCCGTGTGGTCGCCGATCTCCATGGCCGCCTGGAACCGCTCATATTCATCCTGGCTCATGTCATCCAGTTTGGAGGCCAGATAGTTCAGTTCGTCCAGGTTGGCGTACTCGCCCAGCAGATCATAGAGGCCGTCCACATAGCAATCGTAGTCCGTGATGAACCATTCCTCATAGGTCTGCCCAAAGTCGTCCTTTGCGCCGATCCCGATGCGCTCAAAGACCTGTTTCAATTCCTCCGCCGTGGTGGGAAACTTCACCCATTCGCCCACAAGGGCGCCCTCGTTGTACTTGCCCAGGTTGGTGATGAAGGCAGCAAAGGGATAATCTTTGTCATAATCATAACGGGGCATGGCGACACCTCCTTATCGCTCCGGCGCAGGATTTTCCCGATGGGGCTGCGCCTTGCTCTGACCCGCACATTCCTTCCGGCTCTGCTCCAGCCGCTCCTTGATGGAGGGCTTTTTCTCTATCCGCTTCTCCCTGGGGCGCTCGTGCTCCCACTCGTCGCCGGAGAGGGTGAGATACCCTTTGCTGGTGAAACACCCCTGTTCCTCCCGCATGGCGTGATTGCCGAAGGGAACGGGATCAATGGCGTCCAGCAGCTCCGGGGGCAGAAGGACATCCAAATGCTGCGCCAGGTAGCGCCAGCCCACATCCTCCACCTTGCGGATATTGGGCTCCAGGACAAAATACTCGGTGTTGGCGGGAAACTTCCGGAACTGCTCCAGGGTGGTCAGACGATAGGGTGACTCCTGGACAGCGGCCAGGAGGTCATGGTCCTCCGTGGAAAGTCCTGCAAGCGCCTGGGCCGCTGCCTCCAGATCACTTGCGTCACCGCCTGCGGGGAGCATCGCTTTCAAATGCTCCATGAAATTGGGTCCGGCTTTGCTCAAAGACATCATCCTTTCTAAAAAATGGCATAAGAAAAGCAGGAAACCTGGAAAGGTTTCCTGCTGGGGATTGATATTGTAAGGGTAGCTGTGTTTGATGAACTTGGATTTAATGTTACAAACTTATAGCCATAATGTATTCTTCACTATTTTCATCAACAACAGTGAACCCAACTTTCTTATACATTCTTACAGCGTAATTGCTTTTCTGAACAGATAAAGAAATTTTTGAATAACCGGCCAATCTTTCCACTGATAGTAGTCGTTTCAATAGTGAAGTTCCAATACCTAATCCTCTGTATTCTTTATAGATAGACATAGCAAGTGATGGAGTATTATTATCAATATGTCCATAATCATTCATTATCCTAACCCAAATGGCTCCTACTACATTTCCTTGAATTTCTGCAACGATGGCTTTATCATGCTTTCGTTGACCAAAATCAATGATATATTCTTGTAATTCAGGACAACTTATTATGGATTTAGGTGGAGCTTTCATACCGTCTGGAATATAAATCGCTTCATATAAAAAATCATCTAACAAATAATATTCTTCTTTTCTCATTTCTCGTATTATACAGTCCATCGGCTCACCTAAATTCCATTATATTGTTGGGTTCATTATACCTCATTTAACGATATAAACATAGTGGTTTTGTAGGCACTTGATGAAAAATAACAGGGGTTTGTGGATTTCCCCAACAAGCAAAATCTCCGGCCCGGCAGGGTATCCAGGGCAGGGATTTATGTTACTCCATCAACTCTTTTTCTCCATGCGGTAGTTGACGTATTTCCCGCCGGTATCGGCCAAAAGCACCGTCCCGTCGTAAGTTTTGCCGGTTTTCATGGAGCGCAGGCCCTTTACCTTTGCTTTTCCGTCTTTGAGCAAAGCGGCTGCGATCTTCGGGGTGAACGTCTTGCCCCGCTCCTCAAAAAATCGGTCATTCTTCCACATGACAAACTGACAGGCCCGGTTTCCACAGTAATAGTTTTTCTTGCCCTCATAGACCGGCTTGCCGCAGCGGGGGCAGATGCCCACCGTCTCCCTCTCCGGCTGGAACAGTTTTTGCCCATCCTCGGAAATGTGGGAGTATTTCCGCACCAGCTCCGCCGCCATTGCCTCGATCCCGTCCATGAAGTCCTCCGGCGACGCCTGGCCCTTTGCAATATCGTTCAACTGTTGCTCCCAATCCACTGTCAGCGTGGGAGATGTCAGCAACTCCGGCAGCACGGTAACCAGATTGACGCCTGCCTTTGTAGGGGCCAGATTCTTGCCCTTGCGCTCCACGAATCCGCCGGACACCAGCTTTTCAATGATGGCCGCACGAGTCGCCGGGGTGCCCAGTCCCTTACGTTCTGCTTCCTCTGGCATATCTTCCTTGCCTGCGTTCTCCATAGCCGACAGTAGAGTGTCCTCGGTGTAGGGCTTGGGCGGCGAAGTGAAGTGTTCAGTGACAGATGCAGTGACCGGCTCAAAAAACTGTCCCTCCGTCAAAGCCGGAAGGACACCTTCGGCTTTTTCATCCTCCGTCTTTTCCTTCATGGAAGATTGGAACACTTCCTGGATGGCTCGCCAGCCCTGGGAAAGCACCTGCTTTCCCTTTGCCGTGAAGGTGTGTCCACTACACTCAAAAGTAGCTGTGACCGCTTCATACACGAAAGGCTCCGCTGCCGCACACAACAGCTTGCAGCAAACCAGCAGCAGAAGTTTTCGCTCACCCACAGGGAGAACGGATATATCCGCTTTTTCCAGCTCCAGTGTGGTAATCAGCGCATGGTGATCGGATACTGCTTTATCGTTTACCAGTAAAGCAACATCGGGGAAAAACTCCGCATAGGTATCGAAGGGCGGCACCTGCGCCGCCAGATGGAGAACCACAGAGGCGGTCTCGGCCATGTCACCGGTCAGATATCGGCTATCTGTCCGGGGATAGGTCAGCAGTTTCTTCTCGTAGAGCGACTGGGCATAGTCCAAGGTTTGCTTGGCCGTGTAGCCAAACATCCGGTTGGCTTCCCGCTGTAAGGTGGTCAGATCGTACAGCTTGGGTGGTTTCTCGGTCTTTTTCTCACGAACCACGGATACACATACAGCCCGCTGCCCATTGCAGGCGTCCCGGACGGCCTGTGCTTCCTCCGGTGAGGCAATACGCTCGCTGACGGCCTCGGCGCTGCCCAGCTTCAGCCGTACATGATGATATTTTTCCTTGCGGAAAAGTGTAATTTTACTGTTCCGCTCAGCCAGCATCGCCAACGTAGGTGTCTGCACCCGGCCCACATTCAAAGTACGGTGATAGAGAACGGAAAACAGACGGCTTGCATTGATGCCGATCAGCCAGTCTGCCTTTTGGCGGCAGAGTGCCGATTGGTAAAGAGCATCATAGTCCGTGCCGGGCTGCAGGTCGGCAAAGCCTTCCCGGATTGCCGCGTCCTCCATGGAAGAAATCCAGAGTCGTGAGAAGGGTTTGGTGCACCCGGCCACTTCATAGACTAGCCGGAAGATCAGTTCACCCTCACGCCCTGCATCGCAGGCGTTGACCAGTTCCGTCACATCGGGGCGTTCTATTAGCGATTGCAGGATATGGAACTGGGCGGCCTTTTTCTCAGACACCACATAGCGAAAAGGGGAGGGCAGAATGGGAAGGTCTTCATAGCGCCACTTTTTGTATCGCTCATCGTAGGCGGCTGCGTCTGCCAGCCCCACCAGATGGCCAATACACCAGGAGATCAGCCAGCCGCTGCCCTCAAAATAGCCGTCAGCCCTGGATGTGACGCCTAGGGCCGACGCGATACTCCTGGCTACGCTCGGTTTCTCACAGATCACAAGTTTCACTGTGCTTCCTCACTTTCCTCCGGCTGCGGAGTCTCGTCTTCGTTGATGTAATCTTCCTCATCCTCAAAGGTGTAGTCATCGGGATCACTGCTGGCCTTGGGAGCTTGGTTGGGACGTATGAACTTGATATAAGCGAAAGCACCGGCACCGGACAAAGCGACCAGAAGAACAATGAGCATCAGTACGGCAGCGCTACCGTTGGATGTTTCTTCCTCCGGTTCCGGTTCGGGCTCCGGCTCCATCCCAGCACAGCCATTCATGTCAAGGCTACATACTTTACAGGCTGTGTTGACGGCTCCGGGCTCACACTTCTCTGTGCAAGTACACACAACGGGAGTTTCCGGTGTCCCGCCGTCCTCCATGAGCGCCATCAGGTCCTGTTCATCCACCTGGTTGAGGAAGTGTACAGCGGTTTCTTTATCATCGTTGGCCCGGTCAATCAGAATATAAAAGTAGTTGCCAACCTTGGTGGTAACGGTTATGAGTTGCTTATCCCCGTAATAGTCATCCACCAATGTTGCGTTGCCTTCCGGTGTCAACGGTTGCCCCTTCGGTTCCATGCCGCCGGTGACCGGCTCCTCTGTGAGTTCCGGCACAGGTGTAGTCTCCGGCGTTTCGGGAGCGGGCGTAGCGGTGTAATAGGGCTCATTCTTTCCACCGGTTGCAAATGCCGGAACGGAAAAAGCGATGGCAAACAGAAGCACGGCCGCCAGTGCCGCACAAAGACGGGCATATATCTCAGTCATTCTCATCTTCCGCGTCCTCCATCTCATCGTCGTTGGGAGCGGCTGCCGCCTCGGCCTCCATCATACCCTCCGGAAGCTTGATCAGGCCGCTGGAGTAGGCTTTGAGGAAGGCGGTCAACTCCTTGCTGTCCATTTTCACGGCCTTGACCATGCGGGCAATTTCCAGATTTTCGGTTTCGGTGAGTTCATCCTCCAGCTCCCGGAGCCGTTTCTGCTGGGTGGCGATTTTCTCCTTGACCTTTTCGATGTCGCGGCGGATCTTCTCAACAGTTGCCATGTACACAGTGCTCCTTTCCAAAGCGTTCTTTCCATGAATAGTTACGGCCCAATCCCTGAACGGTTTTGAGATTGGGGCGGGCGTTTTCTTCCAGTGCGAGCGCACGGCGGAATAAATCCGGGTGGTGTTCCCGCAGATCGATGATTTCGTCGGCCTTCATGCTGGGGCAGAAGAAACAGGATGATTTGCCCGGTTGCGGCAGGCCCTCAGCCTCGATGGCATCCATACAGGTAGCCCGATCCCAGCCCCATTCCATGAGCGGATACCATTTGCTGTACTTGGGGTCGGAAAGGTCCTGCAATTTGACCTTATCGCTGCGGTAACCTTCACCGGCATCATAGCCGACAAACTTGACCACACGCTTTCCGGAAGCCCATGTCCTCCGGCAGGGCGGGTATCGGTTGCAGAACTTATCCTGCGGACCGATTTTGTGCTTCAGCGAACAGCGCTTGAAGCCGTAAGCAATGGACGGCAAGGTGCCGCTTTGCAGACATTCCTGCTCCAGGGTCAGCCGCTTTCCATCCCGAGTGGTCTTATACACTCTGGTGATGGCGGGCATCCCGTGACATTTCAGCCAGTCGTCCATGATATCCAGATAGGCATAGGTGTGGGGATGTTCAGCACCGGTATCGGCAAACAGGATCAGGTCTACTGGAATGTGGTGCTGATGCAGCCCGATCAAAAGGGCGGTGCTGTTGGCGCCGCCCCCGTAGGGAACCATATTGATGGTTGGTTCACCTCCCATCAGCGATACGGCGGTCTGCCGTAGGCATAAAAGTGTGCTTGCCAATAGCTGGCGCTCAGGTTGGTGTAAGAAATGGGATCTCCGCAGTGCAGCATCATCCCGTCCCCGGCGTAGATGCCCACGTGGGAGACATTCGGTGTATCGTAGGTGCCGATAAAGAAGACAAGGTCGCCCGGCTGCGGAGTCGCCACCGGTGTAGAGATGTTGTAGAGTCCTTGGGCGGTCAAGCGGCCTGTATTGCAGACTCCGCTGTTGGTGAGAACATAGCTGACAAAACCGGAGCAGTCAAAGGAAGTTTCCGGGCTGGACCCACCCCATACATAGGGATAGCCAAGGTACTTTTCCGCCTCGGTCATCAAGGCGTAAAACCGTTCATCGCTCAGATATTCAGCGGGAATATCCCAGGCGGTAGGCGGGTTTTCTATGTACTTGTCTACATAACCGGAGGATGCAAACAGGTCGGGGCGGTTGCCCAGTGTGGACATATAGGTGGCATAGAGGGAAAGCTGGCCCTCACTCATGATGTAGACTGGTACATGGGAAAGGTCAAAGTTCTCCAGCGTGACGTTACAGATTGTCCAGGTATATGGAACTTCTTCCTCGTACTCGTATTCCTCGTTGGTAGTTTCTCCGGTCGCCGGGTCGGTTACCGGTCGTGTCCCGGTTCGTGTCTCTGTGCGGTACCGCGTTTCCTCCGTTACCGTTTCGGTGAGGATGTATTGCTGGTCGAACAGCATCTCCAAGTCATTCTGAACATCTGCCAGTGTGAAAACACCCTCATGCAGGGCAGACAGAATAGACAACAAAACATAGGGATCATGCCCGATTTCATCAAGCTCAAAATGGTACTCATCATAATCGTGGGTGGTTTCGTAGCTGTCGAGATACTCCTGAAGCTCCGCTTCCATTTCGCAGTAAGCAGCCTCGGCGCCGGTAAGGTCAGCGTCCTCGGACAGATAGGAGGATGCCGCCATTGCGGAGGAGCTGCTCCCGAACAGGGAAGTGCAGGACTGCATGATGCCCATCACAAAGAGAAGCATTAGGCCAAGACCACCGAAGATCAGAAGGCCGCGCCGATGCCGTACCACAAAATCAGCCATCTTCTGGGCGACGGTTTTACCACCTTTTTTGGCTGCTGCTGCGCCGGATTGTGCTGCCTTGCTTGCATTACTGCCAGCCCGATACGCCGCCGCATACTGCTTTTGCAGACGCTTTTTCTGCCACAGACGGGAGATAGGGTTGCTGGAGGCAAGCTGCGGATTCTCCCCAACGGACTTCTGCCAGTAGAAGTCGGCATTGGCTTTTACCGCGGCCTGTTCAGCCTTCTTCACATCACGCCAAGGCTTCAACTTGCGGTCGGCCTTTGCCTGATGAAGGCGGCGCTCTCCGAAGCTGACGGCCTTTTCCAACTGCCGTTCTCCCATATGGCCTGCCTGCGTACCCACATTGTCCTGTTCCACTTCACCGACTTTACTATGAAGGGCGGATTTTACTTCCTGCAATGGCCGTGCCAGCGGATTGCCGCGCCCCATGCCGGGACGCTTGGCCGGAAGCGCGTCCTTGGCGGCATCCAGCTTGTCAGCGGCTTTGTCGGATTTGCGGATCGCCTTTTGCAGCTCCGGCGCAGCCCGTTCCTCTTCGGTGAACTGCAATCGGGAACTGGGACGTTCCTGGGCGGCTTCGCCATCCCGGTAGGTACGGCGCCGTTTGCGCCGCTTCTTCTTGGCGTGGCGCCGTTCCAGCCAACCACCGGCCTCATCTTCCACCCGGCGGGTGGCTCTTGCGGTATCATGGTTAGGAGTATAGTCCTGCTCCACCGGGCGGTCTGAGACATGGGTGGTTTCACCGGTCACAAGGTTTACCGAGATGGCACCATTGTGGGTCAGCTTCTGTGTCTCTTTTTCAGAGGCTTTCCACTCTTGCAATCATTCGTCACCTCCTTCATAGGGACAGAACCCGGCACAGGCGCCGGTCTCTATGGCGGCTATATAGCGAAAGATGGGATAAGTCTGCGGCGGACAGACGGCATTACCCAGCGTTTTCAGCCGTAACGCACGGTCTTTGGTGTCTTCGGTTATGCGGGGGATGTTTTCCGGCTCCGTTGCCCAGAGGAGACGTCCGTCCATCCTTTCGGGAATCCCATCAGCCATTCCACCCAGTCCGGGTTGAGGGCTGCTTTTTCCGAGAACGGCTTTTCCTGATGAATGATCTGTGCCGTTAGATTGGATGTCGGAGACTGTTTTTGAAGAGCTGTCGGTTTCAGCGTCGAGCGGTATCCCTCCGATGCGGCCGGAGTCAGGTAATAGACCGCCGTTGAGAGCGAGGGCGTCCAGATGGTTCCGCTTCGGTTTCTCCGGCGCAGAATCCCTGTCTCCGACAGGAACACATCCAGGTTGGCAGCGTCCCGACAGATTGCCTTGTCGGAGGCAAGGGGCGTGGGAAACATCAACCGCGATGATAAAAGTTCGCTGGCGCTCATGCCACGCGCCGACGCCGCAAGCCGGAAATACGAATGGGAGAACAGCGTATCCCGCTTTTGCCAGGTCAAATATCGTCTTGTCGAGCCCCATATGGATGAAGCCAGCAACATTCTCCCCAAGCACCCAATGGGGCCGCAGTTCGGCAATAACGCGGCACATTTCCGGCCACAGGTAGCGCTCATCCGCAAAGCCTTTTCGCTGCCCGGCGGTCGAGAAAGGCTGGCACGGGAATCCTCCGGAGAGGACGGTGACGGTTTCAAGCCCGGTCTTTTCAAAGAGCGCCTCCTTTGTGAATGTGGTGATGTCACGGAATTTGGGAACATCCGGCCAGTGCTTCTCCAGCACCGCGTAAGGATAATCCGCCCATTCACACTGGCAGACGGTCTGAAAACCAGCAGCTTCCGCCGCCAGATCCAGCCCGCCGATGCCGGAAAACAGGCTGACGTGGGTCAGTTTTCCCAAGGCCCATCCTCCTCGATGAAGGCTTCCACCTCGTCCAGCTCCTTATCCAGCAGGCTTTGCAAGTCCTGCGGATCGCCGGATGCCAGATACTGCCCGGGAATGTTGGAGCCACGCAGTTTCTTCTCGGCAATCTCGCCGTATCGGGTGGCGGTCTCCACCAGATGCAGGAAATCCTGCCCATCTTTGATATGCCTGGCCAGAGAGGCAAGCTGATGGAGAAGGCCGTACAGATGTACTTCATTGTTGACGTGGCTCAGATAGGTCTTGCCACTGACGATGTACAGTTTATCCCGCATATCATCCATCGTTACGCCTCCGTTTCAGCAGCCGGGTGTTCCACCTCATTGGGCTTGGTGGTGAGCAGCTTGTATAGCTCCGTGTCTTTGGGGAAGTCATCTGCGAAAGGCAAGATGACGTTGTTGAAGAACAGCAGCCCATGACCCGGTTCAGAGTTGGTTACATAGGCAATCTGTTCTGCCGAGATGCCCAGCCGTTCCGCCAGAATCTTTCGGTCACCGGCTGCCTGGTTAAGCATATAGATAAAGTCACTGTTCTCCAGGATGTTCTCAATCTCGGGGGAGGAAAGCAGGTCTTTGGGGTTCTGGGTGGCACCGGTGGGCACGCCGCCCCATTTGCGGAATCGCTTCCAGATCTCTGCACTATAGGCAGCGGTCTGTTCCTCCTTCAGCAGAAGATGGAACTCATCCACGAAATACCAGGTGGAGCGGCCAATGGCCCGGTTGATGGTCACCGTGTTCCACACCGCGTCCTGGACGATGAGCATACCGGGCTTTTTCAGGTTTTTGCCAAGACTCTTGATATCGAAGCAGACCAGCCGGTTCTGGATATCTACAGTGGTGCGGTGGTTGAAGAAGTTCAGCGAGCCATTCACATACAAATCCAGCGCCTGCGCCACCCGGTCGGCCTCCGGGATGTGTTGGGCCAACAAAGCGTTCATCAAGTCTCCCAAGATGGGCACTTTCTCCGGTTTGGGGTCGGCAAAATATGGCTGATAGATGCGCTGCACTGCCCGGTCGATAACCGTCTTTTCAATGGCTTCTAGGCCAGTCTTGCTGCCCATGATGAGCTCACAAAAAGAGAGCACAAAGTCACTTTTCAGGGCCAGCGGGTTTTCCTCGTCCGAGTAGTTAAGGTTGATATCCAACGGGTTGAGATAATCCTTGCTGGATGGTGACAAGCGCACCACCTGGCCGCCCAGCCGATGCACCAGCGGCGAGTATTCATCCTCCGGGTCACAGATGATGACATTGTCCTTCGTGGTCAGGATGATGAAGGTGATCTCCCGCTTGCAGCTCATGGACTTGCCGCTGCCGGGTGTGCCGAACACAAGCCCGTTGGGACAGCGGGATTGCTTGCGGTCCAGCAGAATCATGTTGTTGGAGAGAGCGTTCAGGCCGTAGTACATGGAATCTCCGTCCATAAACAACTCCTGGGTGACAAAGGGAACGAACACAGCCAGCGCCGATGTGGTGAGGCTGCGCTCAATCTTGATGCGGTTCAGCCCCAGGGGAAGACTGCTCATCAGCCCGTCTTCCTGCTGGAAATCCAGCCGGGTGAGCATACAGTTGTAGGTCTGTGCCACGCTAGCTGTCTGGGATACGGCAATCTCCAGCTTTTGTTTTGTCTCCGCCATGTGCATGACGAGGAAGGTCAGGTTGAACATCCGCTCGTTGCGGGATTGCAGGTCTTGCAGGATGGTCTTGGCGGCACCGCCGTAGGTGGCAAGGTCGGAGGGTAGGATATCCATGTCGTAGCCGCTGCGCACCGCCCGCTTCTGTTCGGCAATCTTCATGGCGTCCAGATCGGTGATTTTGCGCTTCAGCATTTTGATGGCGTCATTCTGGTTGATGCCCCGGATGTGCATCGTCACCAGAATGTTGCCGTCGGTCTCCATGAAATCGGCCAGAATCCGGTCGTGCATCTCCGGTGCGGTGATCTGCAAAAAGCTGATCGCCCCATACATCTCACCGATGCGGAAAGTACGAGTCTCACCAAAATGGAAGGAAGTCGGGGCGATAAAGTCCTTGATGGATAGCCCGCTGGGGGCCAGCCAGTCCCAGTCAAAGGCAAATTTGCCGCCAGCCGGATGGAGAATTCCGTGCAGTAGTTCCAGCCGCTCCCGGCCGTCCAGCACATGAGCCGCGGCGCCCATCACCTTGAAGCGGTTGAGGGTGTCGGTTTCGATACGGGCAAACCGCGCGCGGGCTGCGGCCAGATTTTCCGCTCCGATAGTCAGGGTCACATACTTGGTTTTCACATAGCCGTTGCTGCCGCGTTCGTACTGGTACTGAAGAATTTTGACGGCATCCTCCCGCACCGGGTCGAGGGCATCGCCCTGAAGCTGAATGCCGAACAAATCTTCCTCCGGCCCGTGTTCCACATACCGGCTGCTCAAGGTCATCTGTACGCCGATGGAGGGGTCATAGCCATTATAGAAATCGCAGAGATGTTCGAAGATGTCCCGCTGATCGTCCGGGCTGGACAGGCGGTAGTTCACATCTGCATAGGCGATGGTTTTGGAATAGGTGCCGTCATCCAACCGGCAGAGGCCGTCCGGAAAGATATTGCGGAAAGGCAGGCTTTCCTGTACAGAGTGCGGTTTGCCATCGCCTTTGGCCCGGCGGACGATGGTTTCAATCTGCTTGCGCTCAGCGCGGGTCAGCTTGCGTCTGGCCTTTGCCGGACCCTTAGTTTTGGAATACAATTTTCTTCACCTCCCGTTCCAGTGCATGCTGCCGCATCAGGGCGGAGTAGAGATTGTTTGTCTGATAGACACGTACCTTAGGACGAAAGAACTTGTTCTGGATGAGATATCCGAGAAATACCTCCAGCGGTTGGCCGTTCTTCTCATACATGGCAAACAGGAAAAATGGCAGCATCACCAGAATCATGCACAGCGCCGACGTGGTAGTCCCCAGGCTGGGTTTGACCAAAAAGAAAAGCGGCACGCCTACCATTGCCGCCGCTCCAAAACAGATCACTTGTCGTTTGGTCAGCCCGAACAGAATTTTGCTCTGCACGCGGCTGAGGTCTTTGGGGATCGTAACATAGGCCAATAGAATCAGCTCCTTTCGGTCAGTGCGCGCCAAACAGCGACTTTGCAAGACTCCCGGTCTTGAACAGGGTGAAACACAGCAGCACCGTGTAGCCCATGCAGCCCCAGATAGAACCGGAAATGTCTCCGCTTGTCAGTGAGATACGCTCCACCAGCACCGCATAGATGCCCACGCAGATCATGATGAGAAAAGCTTGGAATCCCAGTGCCAACAGAGAACGGAGATAGTTCTGTCCGGTGGAACCCCACTCGCGGTTGACCATTGTGGCAAATGGAATGGGGCCGACGGAGGTCACCAGGTAGATTTCAATCATGCGCCCGTAAATCACCAGGAAGATGCAGATGGACATGATTTGCGTGCAGAGCCCCACGAACATACTCTGGAACCATAATCCCAGCAAAGCTCCGATGCTCCAGTCTGCCAGTTCGGTTTCCAGATTGTTGGTCACGCTGGAAATGTCAATGCCCGCGTCGGTAATGATTACCCCGGCACTCTGGCTGACCACGTTCTGCGCCACGTCAAAGACGGCCATCACGATGTTCCAGGTGTTGGTCACAATGAGAACAGCACAGAAGGTTTTGAAAATCCATTTGAAGAAAATCCAGGTATCGAAGTTATGGAGATTATTCTTCTCGATGATGAGCTGGATCAGTTCATAGCACATCACGAAGGTCAGGACAATCCCGGCTATCGGGACAATCACTGTTTCGGAAAGGCTGCGAATCATGTTGAAGATGCCGCTGTCCCATGTGGAAGGCGACATACCGACTTCACCGGCGATTTCCCCGACTTTGGTATTCAAGGTATCGAACATGCCGGTCAGATTGGCAATGATGCCATCGATGAGCAGTTCTTGAAACCACTCCTGTATCGCATCAAAAACCAACGGAGATCCCTCCTTTCCGGGAGGCCCCGCTTTTGGGACCTCCCGTTGGGGTTACCGGAACAGAATCAGGCGATGGTAAGCAGGTTGGACAGCAGCGGAATCAGGGTGACACCGATGAGAGCAACACCGCCGCCTGCCATCAGCTGCTTGATGCCCTGGGATTTTGCTTATGTGTGATAAAGAAGCAATAGAAGTGCAAAAAATTTTGCCGTTCCTATCCGACACTTGGCCATTGTGTCGGATAGGTCGGGCGGTTATTCGGGCAAGTCAATCTTGCCGAC
>DVKX01000047.1 GCA_018715805.1 Candidatus Faecousia intestinigallinarum
AAAATCCGCTGTGGGTTCCATAAACGCACAAAAAGCGGATTGCTGCCTAACTGCCAACTAGATTGGTGCAGCCCTCAGCGTACCGAACGGGAAACCTAGTAGTATGTCACATGGGGGAGGAGTCAACGCCACAGCCAAAAAGCGAACTCTGTGGGGCAACCGCAATATGCGACCCTGTTCATTTCCTGGCACAATCCTATGTATTTAGGGCTTCTATACCCTTTTGAATGACATCCTTCCCAGGCGCTGATATACTCAACGCCTGGGAAAGCTGTTTTTTGGTGGAGACTACAGGACTCGAACCTGTGACCTCATGCGTGTGAAGCATGCGCTCTAACCAGCTGAGCTAAGCCTCCGAACTGGGAACGGTTCTGATTATACCACATATTTCATAAATGTCAATACCCAATTTTCATTCTTGGCAAAGCGCGCCGGCTCTGCTATGCTATAGGGGAAAGGGGGATTGTCATGACTTATACCAACATGGTGCCGGGCGTCTTTTTGACCCGCCCCAACCGATTTCTTGCCCACGTTACCATCGATGGCAATGCACAGGTTTGCCACGTGAAAAACACCGGCCGCTGTCGGGAGCTGCTGCTCCCAGGGGCACGGGTATGGTGCCAGCAATCCGGCAATCCAGCCCGCAAGACGAAATACGATCTGATCGCCGTGGAAAAAGGAACACGGCTTATCAATATGGATTCCCAAGCCCCCAACGCGGCTGCCGGAGAGTGGCTGGCCTCCGGCGGCTTGGGTCTCCTGGAAAACCTGCGGCCGGAAAGCCGTTTTGGAAGCTCCCGGTTTGATTTCTCCTTTACCAAGGACGGCAAGGAATGTTTTCTGGAGGTAAAAGGCGTAACGCTGGAGCAGGACGGCGTGTGCGCTTTTCCAGACGCTCCCACCCAGCGGGGAACCAGGCATCTTCGGGAGCTGACGGAAGCCGCACAGCGGGGATATGGCGCTTACATCCTATTCGTCATTCAGATGGCAGAGGTACGCTCCATCCATCCCAACGCCGCCACCGATCCCGCTTTTGCCCAGGCGCTGCGGGAAGCCGAGGCTGCGGGCGTGAACATCCTTGCCTATGACTGCACCGTTACCCCCAATTCCATGGAATTGCGGCAAAGCGTCCCGGTGGTACTATAGGCTGTCGCAGATCCGGGCAAATTCCTGATAAAATTGCCCCAAATGCCGTCCGTCGGCCAGCGCATGATTGGCCTGGATGGCCAGGGGCATTTCCACCCGGCCGTCTGCCTTGCGGTCATATCTCCCCAGCACCACCCTGGGATTGCAGTCGGCGGGAATGGGCGTGGGCTGAATGACCTGGGTAAAGGAGATCCAGGGGACGCAGGACACAAAAATCAGCTCCGTTTCGTCCTCCACTGTGGAGACAAAGCCATGGCGCTGCATGGACGCCTCCTGTGCCAGCCTTGCATGCTGCAAAAAGCTGGCAAAGTCCATGGCGGACTCTGTCCGGCAGTTGCAGAACGTGCCGTCCGGCATGGCCACCGTGTGCGCCGTGTCGCAATGATCGAACTCGACGATTTGTTCCCCCACGATTCGCTGCCGCAGCTCCGGCACCGCGTTAGCCGCCTGGGCGATAACCCACAGGCAGGCATGGAAGCCTCCGCCGCCCAATTCCTTAGCCGCCGCCAGGGGCTTTGTCACGTCCACGGCGGCGGTGAAGCCCACATAGGGATAGGCCATCTGGCGAAAAAATTCAAAATGGCTCCGGCGGGGGTAAGTTTCCAGATCTATGTATTTCATATACCCTCCAGCAGCACTGGAAGCTGCTCCAGCCGCTCAATCGTATAGTCTGGCTGCAGCGATTCCGGCGCTTTTTTATGTTCAGGATTTACCCAGCAAGTGGCGATGCCCGCATTTTTGCCGCCCAACATATCGGAGGTAAGGCTGTCGCCTACCATCATGGCTTTTTCTTTTACAAACCCGGGGATGCGGGCGAAGCACTTATCAAAAAATTCCGGGGAGGGCTTGTCCGCTCTCAGAAGCTGAGAAATGAAAACTTCCTCAAAATAACGGCGGATATTGGCGCTTTCCAAGCGCCCCGCCTGCACCTTTGCCGTGCCGTTGCTGGCCAAATACAGCTTATATTTCCCGTGCAGCCGTTCCAGCGCCGCTTCTGCGCCCGGCAGAAAGAAATGTCCAATCGACAAATTATGCTCATAGTCCGCTGCGATGGCCGCCGGATCCGCCTCCACGCCCAGCTCCGCAAACAGCCGCTCAAAGCGCCCCAGCAGCACCTGCGCCCGGGTGATCTCCCCCCGCTCCAGCATCTGCCAATGCGCCCGGTTGATCTGACTGTAGCGGGCGCAGACCGCCTGGGTTGGCTCCATGCCAAAGTGCTGCAAAGTTTTTGACAACGCCAGCTTCTCCGCTTTTTTGAAATCCAGAATGGTGTCGTCCAGGTCAATCAACAGAAACTCCAGCATTATGCCCCCTCCTTTCCTGTCAGCCATTTCCCGATCTCTCCGGCAAGGGCTGCAAATTGGGCAATGTCCAGCGTTTCCCCCCGGACGTTCTCTGAAAAGCCGCAGGCGGCAATCGCCTGCGCCGCCCCCGCTTTTCCCAGCTGCGGGAAGCCCGCCGCCAGACCGTTCAAAAGCTTCTTCCGCCGCATGGCGAAGCTGGCACGCACCGTGCGGAAGAAAATATCCCTGTCGGGAATCTCCCAGGGGCGCTCCCGGCGCACGCGGAGGGCGATCACCGCAGAAGTCACCTTGGGTGCAGGCAGGAAGCACCCGGCGGGCACGTCGAACAAAATTTCCGGTTGGGCATAATACTGGCAGAAGATGGTAAAGGCGCTGTAATCCGCCGTGCCCGGCTTGGCGGCAATGCGCTGCGCCACTTCCTTCTGCACCATCACCGTCACCTGCTCAAAGCACTCCGCTTCCAGTAGCGCAGTGAGCACCGGGGAAGTGATGTAATAAGGCAGGTTGGCACAGGCCATGGGACGCAGACCGCCCAGCTTTTCCCGCGCCAGGGCGGCCACGTCCTGCTTCAGAATATCCCCCCACAGGATCTCCAGATTTGAGAACTCCCCTACCGTCTGCGCCAGCACCGGGCGGAGGCGCGCGTCCACTTCCACGGCACAGACCTTACCCGCCCGCAGACAAAGCTGCTGGGTCAGGCTGCCAATGCCCGGGCCGATCTCCAGCACGCCCACATCTCCGTCAACGCCGGATTCCCGGGCGATTCTCTCGGGAACCCAGGCGGCAATAAGGAAATTCTGCCCCTTCGCTTTGGAAAAATGGAAGCCGTGCTGATCCAGCAGAGGCTTCATCACATGGATGTCGCAAACGTCGATCATGAAAAAACCGCCTTTCTCCCGGCTATTGTACCAGAAAAAAGGCGGTTTTTCAATGTAAAAAATCAGTCGAGGATGTATACCGTGCAGTCCCGTGCGCCAAATTGGATGCACTCTTCATAAGTATCGTAGAACAGATCCACGCGGTTGCCAACAATGAGGCTGCCGGTATCCTCTGCGGTGGCGATACCATATACGTATTCGCCGTCATCGGACACAATAAACATCCGCGTGCCCAGAGGGATCACGCTGGGATCCACCGCGATCTCGCCCACCCGCGCATAAGTTCCGGTGGCCGTGATGCCGGTGCTGCCGGGCCAGACGTAATAGGCGGTGGCCAAAACAGAATAGGCGTCGGTGTAGGTAAGCACTTCACCTGTCTCCGTAATGATAATGCCATCGCGAATCACAGGGTACTGTATCTCTTCCTGAGCGTCCGCTTCCGCGCCGGTGCCCCGGGCGATTACCTCGTCCACAGGCTGGGTCTGAACCGTCTGCTCCAGCACGGTACGGCTAAGCTCCTCACCATTTTCATAAGTCACGCTGGCAGTGCACAGCATTTGCCCATCCTCGCCCTGGGTCAGAACCTCCTCTGCACCCACCGGTAGCCAGGGAGCGTCGCAATAAGTGGTATCGTAGGGAATGGTCTGGGTATACACTTCTGTGGCGGTGGCGTTTACCGCCGCGGTGGAAACCGCCCGCTGAACAGTGATCTCTGATACGCCTTCATTATGCTGGGTAAAATAGGTATCATCCTCGCCAAGTTCCAGCCCGGCTTCATCCAATACCGCGCCGGGATCTGTGGCGTAGGTAACGTGAACCAGCGTCCGTGTGCCGTCGTTGATCACATAGGTGTTGCGGGCGAAGACCGTCTGGGACAGGAGCAGCATGATACAAATCAAAGGGATGACCAATGCCGCTCCACGGTTCCAAAACGTCTTTCTCTTTACATCAGTTCGATTTTGCTCCTGCATGGGAGTATGCCTCCTTTCATTCCATTTTGGTTCAGAAGCGGAAACAAAAAATTTCAAATAGTTACAGCTAGGACGTCGCCCCCGAACCGTGTATGTATTATAACAAATATTTCTAAAAAGTCAAGCCTTTTTATTAAAACTCGGTAAAACGACAACTTTTTAGCAAAGACGACACAAATTTTTATGTAAACTTTCGCTTGAAGTTATTGGGGTCACCCTAAAAAAATCCCCAGATACTGTGGTTTTTTGTAACCTTGTTTACATAATTTGACGAGTTATGTAACCGCCTGTCGGATTATGTGCCGCATAAATTATGGTGAACCAAAGGCAGGATTTTTCCCCTGGGGGTTGACAAACCGCCGGGAGTGTGCTACCCTTTTAGAAAGGCTGCGACGAAAGACCCGGCCGAGGTAAGACGCCCAGAGAGGAGCCTGTTTGCTGCGATGGCTCTGCGCACCTGCCCCAAGCGCTACACCACTTTCCGAGCCGCCCGGCGGAAATGCCGAGCCGGACACGCCCGTTACCGCGTCAATGAGCGGCGGTTTTCCAAACCGCAACCAGGGTGGAACCGTGGAATACAGAGTTGTATCCCACCCCTGATCTTTCAGGGGTGGGATTTTTCTGCCCCAATTCTAAGGAGGGAACTACCATGAGCGACGAAAACCTGTACACCTTTGAAAACCCTGCGTATCGAAAGACCTACTGGCACACCTGCTCCCACATCATGGCGCAGGCCGTAAAGCGGCTGTGGCCGGAGGTGCAGCTGGCCATCGGCCCCGCTATTGACGAGGGCTGGTACTATGACTTTGATGCTCCCTTCTCCTTCACCCCCGAGCATCTGGAAAAGATCACGGCAGAGATGAAGAAGATCTGCAAGGAGCGGCTGCACATCCAGCGCAGCGAACTGCCTCGCGCCGAGGCCATCGCCTACGAGCAGGCGCACAACGAGCCTTATAAGGTGGAGCTGATCGAAGATCTGCCGGAGGACGCGGTCATCTCCTTCTATACCCAGGGAGAATTTACCGATCTTTGCGCCGGTCCCCACCTGGATCACACCGGCCGGGTGAAGCACAACGGCTTCCAGCTGACCAAAAGCTGCGGCGCTTATTGGCGGGGGGACAGCAGCCGTAAAATGCTCCAGAGAATTTACGGCATCGGTTTCCCCAGCAAGGACGAGCTGGACGCATACCTGGAAAAGCAGGCGGAAGCCCTCCGCCGCGACCATAATAAGCTGGGTCGGGAATTGGACTACTTCACCACGGTGGATGTGATCGGCCAGGGTCTGCCCGTTCTGCTGCCCAACGGCGCCCGCGCCATCCAGTTATTGCAGCGCTGGGTAGAGGACGAGGAGCAGAAACGGGGCTATATCCTCACCAAGACGCCCCTGATGGCCAAGCGGGATCTCTACCGCATTTCCGGCCACTGGGATCACTACCGGGACGGTATGTTCATTCTGGGGGACGCCGAGGACGAGAGCAAGGAATGCTTCGCCCTGCGCCCCATGACCTGCCCTTTCCAGTATCAGGTCTACCTGAGCAAAGCGCGTTCCTACCGGGATCTCCCCATCCGTTTGGGGGAAACCTCCACCCTGTTCCGCAACGAGGACTCCGGCGAGATGCACGGCCTCATCCGGGTACGGCAGTTCACCATCTCCGAGGGGCACCTGATCCTCCGCCCCGATCAGCTGGAGGATGAGTTCCGGGGCTGCTTTGACCTGGCCAACTACTGCCTGGAGACTCTGGGGTTGAAAGAGGACTGCTCTTTCCGCTTCAGCAAATGGGATCCCGCCAATCCCGGCAATAAATACGAGGGCACACCGGAGCAGTGGGAGCTGGCGGAAAGCACCATGCAGAAGATTCTGGACGACATGGGTCTGGAGTACACCGTGGGCGTGGGCGAGGCCGCTTTCTATGGTCCCAAGCTGGACATTCAGATCAAGAATGTCTACGGTAAGGAGGATACGCTCATCACCATCCAGATCGATATGCTTCTGGCAGAGAAATTCGGTATGGAATATGTGGACTCCGACGGGCAGAAAAAGACCCCCTATATCATCCACCGCACCGCCATGGGCTGCTATGAGCGCACCCTGGCGCTGCTCATTGAGAAATACGCCGGAGCGCTGCCCCTGTGGCTCATGGGCACCCAGGTAAAGGTACTCCCCATTACCGACCGAGCCCACGACTACGCGAACAGCCTGGTGGAGCAGCTGAAGAACGCCGGTATCCGGGCGGAGGCCGACCTGCGCAGCGAGAAGCTGGGCTACAAGATCCGGGAAGCCCAGATGAACAAGATCCCCTATATGCTGGTGGTGGGCGACCGGGATGTGGAGAACGGCACCGTATCTGTGCGCACCCGCAAGGGTGAGGATCTGGGTGCCATGGCTCCCGACGCTTTCCTGGCAAAAGTGGTGCTGGAAAACGCCGCCAAGAGCAAGGACGTATAAGTAATCTGCCGTATATGCCGCCGCCTAACCTGGGCGGCGGCAGTTGCATTTTCTGCCGAAGCGTGGTAGAATATCCCTCAAACAGCGTAAGGAGGCGGGAAGATGAGGAAACCATTGGCCGGATGGCTGTGCTGCGGCGGCTTTGCTTTGCTGGGCATGCTGATTCTCTGCTTTGCGCCCGGATACGATTTTTCCGGTCTGATGCTTTTGGGCGTCGCCGCTGTCATTGCCTGCTATACGGGGCTTCTGCGCCTGGGCAAAAAGAAAAAGAAACTGGCAAGGGGGCTGCAATGGGTGCTGAGTATCTGCTTAAGCGTGGGCGCTGCTGCGGCCATTTTTACAGGCGCGGTGATTCTCCAGGCCAGCGCAGGCACGCCGGAGGCGGAATGCGACTATATCATCGTCCTGGGCGCGGGTGTCAACGGCACCGAGCCGTCCCGCTCCCTCTCTGATCGCCTCCAGGCGGCTTATGCCTACCTGACGGAGCATCCGGACAGCACCGCTATCGTTTCCGGCGCCCAGGGCATTGGGGAGGACATCTCAGAGGCGGAATGTATGTTCCGGGAGCTGACAGCCATGGGCATTGCTCCGGAGCGGGTCTGGAAGGAAGAACAGGCCGCCAATACCCGGGAAAATCTTCAGTTTTCCCTGGATTTGATTGAACAGCGCACCGGGAAGCGCCCGGCGGCGGTGGGTCTGGTGTCCAGCGACTATCATCTCTACCGCGCCGGGGAATTTGCCAGGGAGCAGCAGGTGCTCTCTTACGGCATCCCTGCCAGAACCACCGCGCCCCATCTGTTTTTGAACTATTTCCTGCGGGAGATCGCGGCGGTATGGTACTATATTGTATTGGGAGGATAACCATATGATTGAACGGCAATATGCGGAGTTTGCCTGGGAGCAGACGGCGGCGCTGCTGGCCATCGATTCCCCCACAGGCTATACCGCCAAGGCGGCCGCCTGGGTGAAAGGCGCGTTTGCAGCTCTGGGCTTTCCGGCGAAATTCACCGCCAAAGGCGGCGTAATTGCCGACCTGGGCGGAGATGGGGACGGCTTGCTGCTGGCGGCGCATACGGATACGCTGGGCGGCATGGTGGCCGAGATCAAGGGCAATGGCCGCCTGCGCCTAACCGCGCTGGGAGGCATGAACGCCAATAACGGAGAGACGGAAAATGTCCGGGTGTATACCCGCACCGGCGTTGTCATTGAGGGCACGCTGCAGCTATGCAACGCCTCCATTCACGTAAACGGAGACTATTCCAGCGCAAAACGCGGCTTCGACGCCATGGAAGTGGTGCTGGACGAACCGGTATCCAGCCAGGAGGATACCCGGAAGCTGGGCATTGAGGTAGGAGACATCGTTTGTTTCGACCCCAGAACCCGCCGAACAGCCTCCGACTATCTGAAAAGCCGTTTTCTGGATGACAAACTGTCCGTGGGTATCCTCCTAGGCTTTGCCAAGTATCTGCGGGATCAGGAGATTCGGCCGCCGCGACATACCTATGTCCATGTGACAGTGTACGAAGAGGTAGGTCATGGCGGCTCCGCCTCGGTGCCCGCAGGGGTGACGGAGGCCATCTCTGTGGACATGGGCTGCGTAGGCGACGGCCTAACGTGCACCGAGCGGCAGGTATCCATCTGCGCCAAGGATTCCGGCGGCCCCTACAGCTACGAGGTAGTGGGCAAGCTGATAGAAGCGGCGAAGCGAACCGGCGCAGACTATGCGGTGGATGTGTATCCATTCTACGGTTCGGATGTGGAGGCTACCCTTCGCGCGGGCTATGACCTCCGGCACGGCCTCATCGGCGCAGGGGTATACGCCAGCCACGGCTATGAGCGCAGCCATATGGACGGCGTCTACAATACCTTGAAAGTCCTGTGCGGATATTTGGACGTTTGAGAATTTTCCTCTTGCATTTCACCGGAATATCTTGTATAATATCCCGGTAAACGCCGGTGTGATGGAATGGTAGACGTAGTGGACTCAAAATCCACCGCCAGCGATGGCGTGCCGGTTCGAGTCCGGCCACCGGCACCATAAAAACAACCTCTTTTGTCTATCAAGGCAAGAGAGGTTTCTTTTTAGAAGTTGTCAAATCATTTCTTCTTGATATATTGATTGCGATATAGTTGAAAAATAAGGAGGCGTTAAGTATGATAACCCTTAGAGATTTTACCGATAACGATGCCGAAACACTTAAAATCCACCAATATTCTCAGTTATCTGTTGAAGAGATTTCCAAAATGATCGGCGAATGGAATCAAAAGCAAATAGATGGCCGTTATTTTGAAATGTTTGCTCTTGTGGATGAAAATATAGTAGTTGGATCTATTTCCCTATATCAACATACCAAGCATATTGTTGGTTGTGGCCCTGATATTTTTTCTCCTTATCGCAGGCAAGGATTCGCATATTGTGGAATGACGCTTGTATTGGAATATGCGAAACAAAGAGGATATAAAGTGGCTGTTGCACAGGTTAGAAAAAATAATCTTGCCAGCATAGCCTTACATCAGAAATTGAATTTTGAACTGGATCATGACTATATCAATACGAAAGGATATGAGGTGTATTTTTATATAAAGTCGCTTACATAATGATACATTCATAGTTATCCATATCCGCACCCACAACACCACCTTGGAAAAGCGGATGCTTGCATACAGCCGCCGTTATCCGGCGATCTGCCAGCAGACGGACGCAGACCCGGAAACGGACTGCATGGAGTTTGATATTGAGAAAGGACGCTTCTCTTGACCTCTGACCGCCCCCTACAGCGCGGAACGGCGGGAAGCGGCGCGGCGATATGCAAGAGAGAACAACGCCGCTGACAGGCTGAAATGATGTAGATTTATTCATCGATTTGTGCTATACTTTTCTCCGAAGGAATAGAATGACAAATTTTACTTTGTAAGAGCAGGAGATTTGTTTATGAAGTCAGCAGTTTTTAATTTGTCTGCTCAGCGTTTTGCACTGATGTGGGCAAAAGAACATTTGCCAACGGAAGAGTATACAGAAATAAAAAAATCTTATGATTTTCTGATAAAACGAACAGTTGCATTTGTCGTTATATGTTGTATCCCCGTTATAATCGCATTTATGTTTCTAGCATTTAACGCGCCTTTTTCAAAAAGCATGGAAAATGCTGCCATTCCGGAGGGAGCGACTGAATATGTTATGGCAAAAGTGGACTATGACGGTAATTTCTATTGGACGCATGACTCAAAGAAATATGAGTATGCCCTTAAGGATTACGGTTTGTCCTCTGAGAATTATGAATTTGGCGATAAAGTAAAAGTGTATATAAATGATGCGCAGGATATTATTAAAGTAACGGCGGACGGCAATTATTCTAATATCAGAAATATAGAAGTTGGCGTTGGGGTTATTGGCTCCATTTTAATTCCTGTTTTACTCATTCTATGCGTTTATATGCCGATTGCATATCGTACTTTTGGAAAAAGGTGGATAGAATTCTACAAAGATTTTTAAGGCCGCTAAAGCCCAGCTTATCAAGTAACACACAGTAAAACTAAATAAACCACCCACAAGGGACAGCCGAGAAAATCGACTGTCCTTTTTCTATGCCGGCAGGCAGAAAGGAGCAACCAGCTATGACGAAACCGAGAGAGAAAACCCGCAAGGAATTGACCGCCGAGATTGAGGACAGGCAAAAGAAAAGCCTGAAATACAACTCAAAAACAGCAATGAACGGCATAGCCGTTTGGCTATACCGTCCCTCGCTGCAATGTTTTCTTAATTCACCGCCCCAGATGGGCGCGCCAAAGCCGGTTGCTTATTTCCAATATCCCGCGTCCAGCAGCCGGGTCAGAGCGGTGTTGGCCTCCTCATCGGAAAATAGGCCTGTGAACCGCTTGTCCACCGCCAAGGCTTCCAGTGTCAGCTCCCAGCGTCCCGCCGCTGCCAAAGCGTCAAAGCCATCGCTGGCGCGGTGGCCGCTCAGCGCCCGGTGGGCGGCTTTCATGGCTTCCTCCGGAGCAATGGGGCGCAGACGCATTCCCAGTTTTACCGCCTTTTCCCGATTGGCCATCCAGACGGAAACGAATTTTTCTTCCACATTCATCGCTCCCGGATCACAGTGCTCTGGCCAGCAGCCAGACCGTCCAAAATGTGGGCAGCCGCCTCCTCAGGACACAGCAGTACCTGTTCCCCCGTGCGCATATCCTTCACGGAACACTTGCCCTGGGCGATCTCATCCTCCCCCAGCAGCACTGCGAAAGGCACGCCCAGCTTATCGGCATAACTCATCTTCTGCTTGAACTTTTTTTGTTCGCCATAGAGCTGCACCCGCACCCCGGCACTGCGCAGCTGCTCCGCCAGGGCGATGGCCGGGGCAGGATCCGCCGTCATGGGCAGCACCAGCGCGTCCGCCGGAGCGCTGCCGTCCTCCGACAACATTCCCTGCTCATCCAGCACATAAAACAGCCGGGTCAGTCCAATGGAAATACCCACGCCAGGGAGTTTTTTCTCCGTATAATAGCCTGCCAGATCGTCATACCGTCCGCCGGAGCAGACGGAACCGATCTGGGGATAATCCAGCAGGGTAGTCTCATACACCGTGCCGGTATAGTAGTCCAGACCCCGGGCGATGGACAGATCCACTGCGAAGTGCGTTTCGGGCACGCCAAAGCCCGCCAGATTCTCCGTCACCGCCCGCAGCTCCTCCAGACCCTGGTCAAAGGTTTCGTTCCGTCCGCTATATGCTTCCAGCGCCGTGAGCACCTGGGCATTGCCGCCGGAGATAGCCATAAAGCGCAGGATTCCTTCCGCCTGCGTCTGATCAAGCCCCAGTTCCTCCATCAGCAGCAGCCGCACCTTGTCCGTGCCGATCTTATCCAGCTTATCCACAGTGCGCATGATCTCGCCGCTCTTCTCCGCCAGATCCATCATGGCGTAGAAGCCATTGAGCAGCTTGCGGTTATTCACCCGGATGCAGAAACGGTTCAGTCCGAAGCCACGAAAGATCTTATAGATGATGGCAGGGATTTCCGCTTCGTTGAGCACGCTCAGGCTGCCGTCGCCAATGATATCAATGTCCGCTTGGTAAAACTCCCGGAAGCGCCCCCGCTGCGCCCGTTCCCCACGGTAGACCTTGCCGATCTGATACCGGCGGAAAGGAAACGCCAATTCCCCATAGTGCAGCGCTACATATTTTGCCAGCGGCACAGTCAGATCGAAGCGCAGCGCCAGGTCGCTGTCGCCCTTGGAAAAGCGATATATCTGCTTTTCCGTTTCGCCGCCGCCCTTGGCCAGCAGGATCTGGGCGTCCTCAATGACGGGGGTGTCCAGGGGCGCGAAGCCATACTGGGCATAGGTTTTCCGTAAAATATCCATCATCCGCTCCATCTTCGCCTGCTTTCCGGGAAGCAGCTCCATAAAGCCGGAGAGGGTGCGCGGTTTGATCCGTTCCATCTTCGTTCTCCTTTTGCTGGAAAAATAAAAGCCGCCCGCCGACAGGCAGGCGGCACAAAAAGTCTATCAATAGCGGGATTTATTGTGGAACATCTCCCGCCAGTCCAAATCGCCCCGCTGCAGACCCAGAATGAGCATCTCCGCGCTGGCCAGATTGGTGGCGATGGGCACATTCTGCCGATCGCAGTGGCGGATCGTCTCCACCAGCTGGCTGTCCTCCATGGCGTCCTTGGAGTTGGGGTCTGTGAAAATCAGCACCATATCGATCTCATTGTAGGCGATGCGGGCGTTGATCTGCTGATGGCCGCCCTGCTTATGGGAAAGCAGCAGCGTCACCGGCATACCGGTATTATCCGCCACCAGACGGCCTGTGGTCGCCGTGGCGCACAAATTATGCTTGATCAAAATACTCTTATACGCTGTGCAGAACTGAACCATCAATTCTTTCTTCTTGTCATGCGCCATGAGTGCAATGTTCACGGAGATCACTCCTCTGAATAAAATTTTACAGAGATACCGGCACTACTTTCCCCTGGATCCGTTTCGCGATCCGGCGGCAGGCAGCGGCGGCTCCCCGGCGGGTCTGGTATAGCAACGGCTTGGAATAGGCGGCGGCCAGCGTCACATTGCTGTCCTCCGGCACCAATCCCAGCAGCGGCAGTCCTGTTCTGTCCATCACATCGTCCACAGTGAGGTTCATGGCAGACACCATTTTTTTATCCACCCGATTCACGATAAGACGGATATTCTCCTTCCCCATCCGCTCCAGCAGTTCTCCTGCCCGCCCGGCGTCCCGCACAGCGGCGGGATCCGGCCCAGTTACCAGCAGAATCCGCCCGGCATAGCGAGCCGCCATGCGGAACCCCAGGTCGATCCCAGCGGGGGCGTCCAGCAGCACATAGTCCGCCTGTTCACAGGCCATGGCAAGCATCCTGCCAAAAGCCGCCTGGTCGATCTTCTCCGGGGCGCATTGGATGGGCGCCGTTAAAAACTGAAGGTTGGCAAAGGCAGGGTGCCGCGTCGCCTTGCTTAAGGAATAGCCTCCCTGGCTCACATCCAGGAAAGACAGCGCGCCCACCTCGCTGAGACCCAGGGAGATGTCCAGATTCCGAAGGCCGATGTCACAATCGATGCACACCACCCGCTCCCCCAGCTCCGCCAAAGCAGTGGCCACTCCGGCGCAGATGGATGTTTTCCCTGTTCCGCCCTTGCCGGACAGAACCGCTATCAATTCCCCCAACGCCTGCTCCTCCAATTTTGAGTATACTGCCATTATACTGGGATTGCGCACAATTTGCAAGTGCATTTTGATTATTTTTTGGAGATTTTTCATTACATCTTCCCTACAGCCACAAATGTATCTGCTTCCCAGACGAGCAGCGCCTTGTTTCTTGTTCCCAGCCGTATTCATAAATAATTTACGAAAAAATCCATTTTCCCTCTTGCATTTTTCCGGAGAGTGCGCTATGATATGTTAGCACTCAAGGTCAAAGAGTGCTAAAGACATAGATATTTGCAGTCCGGGGTTACCCCAGGCTCGCAGTCTAAATACCTTTTGCAGTATGGAGGAAGTATTATGAAGCTGAAACCCATGGCAGACAATGTGCTGCTCAAGCAGGACGACGCGCAGGAAACCACCGTATCCGGCATCATCCTGGCCACCACCAACAAGGAAAAGCCCGCTATTTATGAGGTCGTTTCCGCCGGTCCCGGCACCAAGGATGTGACCATGACCGTGAAGCCCGGCGACCGGGTGGTGGTAGGCAAGTACACCGGCAGCGAGATCAAGCTGGACGGCGTAGAGTACAAATTTGTGAAGCAGGATGATATCCTGGCTGTCGTTACCGACTGATTGAGGAGGAATTGATTATGGCTAAAATGATCGTATATGGCGAGGATGCCCGCCGCAAGCTGCAATCCGGCATTGACCAGCTGGCCGATACCGTAAAGGTCACGCTGGGACCCAAGGGCCGCAACGTGGTGCTGGGTAAAAAGTACGGCGCGCCCCTGATTACCAACGACGGCGTGACCATCGCCAAGGAAGTGGAATTGGAGGACGCTTTTGAAAACATGGGCGCACAGCTCATCCGGGAAGTTGCCACCAAGACCAATGATGTTGCCGGCGACGGCACCACCACCGCTACGCTGCTGGCGCAGTCCATCACCCGGGAGGGGCTGAAGAACCTGTCCGCCGGCGCCAACCCCATGGTCATGCGCAAGGGCATTGAGAAGGCTGTGACCGCCGCAGTGGCCGCCATCAAAGAGCACTCCGTGCCTGTCAACGGCTCCGACGACATCGCCCGGGTCGGCACCGTCTCCTCCGGGGACGAGAGCGTGGGTAAGCTGATTGCCGAGGCCATGGAGAAAGTGGGCACCGAGGGCGTCATCACCATCGAGGAGAGCAAGACCGCCGAGACCGGCCTGGACGTGGTGGAAGGTATGCAGTTTGACCGGGGCTATATCTCCCCCTACATGGTCACGGATACCGACAAGATGGAGGCCGTGCTGGACGATCCCCTGATCCTGATCACCGACAAAAAGATCTCCTCCATTCAGGAGATCCTGCCCATCCTGGAGCCTGTGGTCAAGGCGGGCAAGAAGATGATCATCATTGCCGAGGATGTGGAGGGCGACGCTCTGGCCACTCTGCTGGTGAACCGTCTACGGGGCAACTTCAACTGCGTATGCGTGAAGGCTCCCGGCTTCGGCGACCGCCGCAAGGAAATGCTGCAGGATATCGCCATCCTCACCGGCGGCACGGTCATCTCCAGCGAACTGAACATGGAGCTCACCGAAGCTACCCTGAATGACCTGGGTCACTGCCGTCAGATCGTGGTGACCAAGGATACCACCACCATTGTGGACGGTGCCGGCGATCCCGAGGCCATCAAGGCGCGCGCCCATACCATCCGCGCTTCCATCGCCACTACCACCTCCGACTATGACCGGGAGAAGCTCCAGGAGCGCCTGGCCAAGCTGTCCGGCGGCGTAGCCGTCATTAAGGTAGGCGCCCAGACTGAGGTCGCTATGAAGGAACAGAAGCTGCGGGTGGAGGACGCCCTGAACGCCACCCGCGCCGCTGTGGAAGAAGGTATCGTAGCCGGCGGCGGCACCGCCCAGGTCAACGCCATCGATGCTGTTGAAAAGCTCATCGCCACCCTGCACGGGGACGAGAAGACCGGCGCCCGCATCATTGCCACCGCCCTGCAGGCTCCCATCCGTCAGATCGCGGAGAACGCCGGTGTGGACGGCAGCGTGGTCTTCGAGAAGGTTCGCTCCTCCGGCAAGGTGGGCTACGGCTACAACGCCTATACCGAGGAGTATGTGGACATGGTAACTGCCGGAATCGTAGATCCCACCAAGGTGACCCGTTCCGCTCTGGAAAACGCCGCTTCCATCGCTGCCTGTGTGCTCACCACCGAATCTCTGGTGGTGGATAAGCCCGATCCCGCTGCGGACGCGGCTGCCGCTGCCGCCGCCCAGGCTGGCGGTATGTACTAAGACATCCCGAAACGCATCATCCGCCGGCTGCAAGCGCAGCCGGCGGATTTCCTTTGTCAATAGCTGCCCGGCTTTTGCCGCTGTCGGCGGCAAATATTGGGAAATCCTTTTTGCCAGGTTGGGCGGTGGGTAAAACGGCGCTCCTTCCCCGGCCAATGCAGGGCTTCCCTATAGAGGGCAGTCCCACCCCAGGGCAGTCTAAAAAGATCGTCGGAAAACCCGCAGGATTTCCCGACGATCTTTTGTTGAGGAAGTCCGGAGGACTTCCCAATATTTTTATTCCGCCCGCAGGGCTGCCACCGGATCGCTTTTGGCAGCCTTCCGGGAGGGGATGACACCTCCCAGCAGGGTGAGCAGTACGCTCAAGGCAATCAGCAGCACCCCTGCCGCCGGGGGCAGGATGGCGTTAATGTCCGCAGACCCCGCCAGAGAGTGGATCAGGGCGTTGCCGGGTATCAGGATCAGCAGCGTCAGGCCAATGCCGATCAATCCGGCGCACAGTCCGATGATAAAGGTTTCGGCGTTGAACACCTGGGAAATATTCCTCTTGGAAGCGCCGATCGCCCGCAGAATGCCGATCTCTTTTTTCCGCTCCAGTACGCTGATATAGGTAATAACGCCGATCATAATGGAGGACACGATCAGAGAGATGGCCACGAACGCCACCAGCACATAGCTGATCACATCTACGATTTCTGTGACGGAACTCATCAAAGTACCCACAAAATCCGTATAGCGGATGGTCTTTTCCGTCTGCCCCGCCGCCTCCATACGGGCGTTGTAATCCTCCAGCACCTGGAGAATGGAGGCCTTGCTTTCAAAGTCCTTGGGATAGATATTGATCTGTAGGGGATCATCCGGGTCGGCGTACCCCAGTTTTTTCAGATTCCCCTCATAGGAGGTGCGCTCCGCGCTCATCAGGGTGCGCAGCAGCTCCGCCAGATCCTCCTCGCTCATATTGATTTGAATCGCATCGGCAAAGGCCTCCGGATCAATTTGAAAAGCCTTTTCCAGCTGGGCGCTCAGCTGACCCATCGCCTGGTTCATACCGGACTGAACGCTGCCGCTCATTTGGGTCATTGCCTGCCCCATGGCGCTGGTGATCTGGGCTTGGATGGCCTGGCTGACAGCCTGCATATAAGCCGACGTCACCGACTCCATATAGCCCCCCAGCGCCTCTGTGATCTGCGCTTCCAAACCGGGCAGGTCAACCGCCTGACTCATTCCGGCAAACACGATCTGCTTGGCCTGGTCGGTTTGCAGATATGCGATAAAGTGTTCCCCCATTTTGCTGGGATCTGGCAGGCCGTGTGCCGCCGCATATTCCTGGTAGCCCGCCGCCAAATCCTGCGCCAGCGCCTCCAAGGCTTCCTGGGAGATGGAAATATCTCCGTCTACCTGGACGATCTCTCCGGCGCTTTCCAGTATTTTCTGCTGCGCCTCCGGGGTCTGCAGGTACATCAGCAGGTATTCATTGAATTTGTCCGGGTCTGTGAAGCCGTTGGCCTGGGCGTACTCCTGGAAGCCGGACATGATCTCCTGCACCAGCGCCTCCAGCCGCGCCGGATCTACGCTGATCTCCACAGCGATCTCCTGAAGTCCGTCCAGCAGGCGTCCCTGCGCTTCCGGGGTCTGCAAATAATTCAGAAAATCCTGGTACAGCTGGGAATAATCTGCCTCCGGGTGGGCTGCGGCATACGCCTGATAGCCCTGGAGGAGGTCGGCGGCCATGGTTTGCAGGTGCTCCGGGGCGATGGTGATATCCAGCTGCCCCAGCAGCGTTTCCAAATCCATCCCGGGCAGCTCCGGCAGCTCCAGCTCCAGGTCGCTGAAATCGCCAATACCGGAGAAATCAAAGTCCTGCACATCAAAATCAAAGTAGCCGGAAATATCCATGTCCAGGGCGTCCGGGTCAAAGGAAAACGCTTGGCGCAGCGCGTCCTCGTTGATGGTAAACAGGGATTCCATCTGGAATTTGTCCTGATTGTTTTCCTCACCGAAGCTGTTGCCGGTGAGCACATTCACCGTAGGCTGAGCCAGCTGCTGCTGCACGATGGCGCTGTTCTCCGCCAGCTCCATCACATGACGGGTCAGAGCGGCAGGATAGCCGATGCCAAAATCCAGCATGGCGGCAGTGGCGTCCTCCTTGGGCTGCACCACGCCCACAATGGTGATGTTCTCCCCCTGGCTCACCAGTTGGCGCATATAGGCTGCATCCTCGGATTTGTCCCGCCACACATCATAGACGTCGTCATAGACGTAGTAGTCCGCCGGGTTCACCAGCTTAAACTGGATGCCCAGCAGCTCATCGTAGGAGTAGCCGCGGATATCGTCGGGCATTTCCACCGGCTCCCCCTCCAGGAAGCGCTGAACCATATCGTCCAGCTCCAGGGAGTCCCGCAGCCCCAGGGTATAGAGCATAAAGTCGCTGATGCTCCCCCGGGCGGTCAGGACGACAACGCACTCGTTATAGCTTTCCGGCCAACGCCCGGCCTTCACATCGTACTGGCTCTCATACAGGCCGGTATTCTCCGGCATTTCGTGGAAAACATCGGTGCTCATCATCATGGACATCATGCTGTTTCCACTGGCGGAGGAGCCCATTCCCAGGGCGGCAAAGGAATTATCCGGATTCACCTGCCGCACGCCGCCGCCCTCCAGACGATAGATTTGGGGGGATACGTCATAGGTGTATTCCACAGCATTGGCATAAGGCTCGATGCCGCTGTCTCCGCTGTCCAAGAAGTCCTTCAGGGATGCCAGATCGTTGGGATCTACCTTGGAGAGCATGGTGGTAATCATCTTGGATACCCGCACATCCCCGTCGGAGGCGCTGTCGTGCTCCTTTTCTCCGCCGCCCATACTGGCCATCATAGAGGCCATATCCATCCCGGCGCTTTGAATCTGCAAGGGATATTCCGACAGGGTAGTTTGCTCCACCGACTGGATATAGGCGTTCACGCCGTTGGACAGCGCCAAAATCAGGGCGATGCCAATAATGCCGATGGAGCCGGCAAAGGAAGTGAGCAGAGTGCGCGCCTTTTTGGTGCGCAGGTTGTGGAAGCTCAGGGACAGAGCCGTGAGAAAGGACATGGAAGCTTTGCCCATATTCTTGTGCACGGGCGCCGTCTGCCCATGGTTCTCCGGTACGAAGGGCGCGGTGTCCGCGCTGATTTGTCCGTCCTTCAGCCGAACGATGCGGGTGGCGTAAGCCTCCGCCAGATCCGGGTTATGGGTTACCATCACCACCAGCCGATCCCGCGCCACCTCTTTCAGCAGCTCCATCACCTGCACGCTGGTTTCGCTGTCCAGGGCGCCGGTCGGCTCGTCTGCCAGCAGAATATCCGGATTATTTACCAGAGCGCGGGCGATGGCCACCCGCTGCATCTGCCCGCCGGACATCTGGCTGGGACGCTTATTCAGCTGCTCCCCCAGCCCCACCTGCACCAGCGCTTGGATGGCGCGCTTCCGGCGTTCGGCCTTGGAAATGCCGGAAATGGTCAGCGCCAGCTCCACGTTGGAGAGTACCGTCTGGTGGGGGATCAGATTGTAGCTTTGAAATACAAACCCTACGGTGTGGTTCCGGTAGGAATCCCAGTCCCGATCCTTATATTCTTTTGTAGAGATGCCGTTAATGGTCAGTTCGCCGCTGTCATAGCGATCCAGACCGCCGATGATGTTCAGCAGGGTGGTTTTGCCGCAGCCGGAGGGACCCAGGATCGCCACGAATTCATTGCTGCGGAAAGATACGCTGACGCCCTTCAGCGCCTCCACTTTTCCCCCGCCGATGGGATAGGTTTTCACAATGTTCTTCAGTTCCAGCATGAAAAGTCCCCTTCTAAAAAAGCAAATAACTTCAAATATTATACCATGGGTTTTCCTGGATTTGTGAATAAAAAGAAAAGTTTTTCCAAAGAAACTGCCGCAAACCGGGAAATACTTTTCCCGGTTCCACAATCCAGCGCTTTGCGATAGAATCGCCAAAAACCGCGCCCCGCAGGGCGGTATTTCAAAAGATTGGTATGCTCCGCAGCAAAAAAACGACATCATAAAATTCAACGGAGGCGCCGGCCAAACCATTGCAAAAGGCGGGGCATTGTGCTATAGTATGTTTTGTATACTACGGAAAAGGGGTTCGACATTTGTTATGAAAAAAATACTTGTTTTCCTAATGGGTATTCTGATGCTGCTGTCTTTTGCTTCCTGCAGCAGCGAGCGTGACAGTGATTTCTCTACCCCCAGCGAGAATACTGCCAGCACAATAGCAGAAACGCAGGGTGAAGCGGAAACAGAAGCGCCCTCGACTTCCGCAGATGTTTCCGGTGAGGAATATCCGTTTGCAGCACCCATCGTACCGGATGAACTAAGCTCTGATCCAGAAAGTTTTCAGGTTTCACTGGATGGCAATATCATCACTTTGCCAGTTTTGTATACAGACCTTGCCGCTCTTGGTTGGGAATGTGACAGTATTGACGGCGAGACGCTGAAACCCGGCTTCATTATGGTGGGAAATGCGTCTCTTAGGAAAGGCAATACATCCTTATCCGGGGCAAACTTCATCAATCTCAGCGATCAGGAGCTGCCCTTGTCCGAATGTTATGTGTATGGATTTTCCTTTGCGTACGATTCAAAAGGCGCTGTTGAAACATCGGTCGTATTCCCGGGCGGTCTGCATATCGGTTCCACTGTTGAGGAGATCATTGCCGCTTATGGCGAACCGACTGAGATCGATGATTCCAGGTCGACGGTAACGAAGCTCCTATATGAATTCGGCGATTATAATAAGATAACGTTTGAAATAGACAAAAATCAAGCGCCATATTGGAATCGAATGACCATCTATCGGGAAGATGTTCCTGTAGATTGACAGAGCCAAATTTCTCCACAACAGCTTTGCCTCTCAGAATACAAAACGCCCTGCCAAAGCAGGGCGTTTTTACCACTCCCCAAATTGTCGGATTTATGATAGAATAGTCGCAGTAGTAAGACACCCCCCGTTTTCTACCGCGTTTTTACTACGATTCATGTCCTCAACTTGCCTCGATTTGCTCCGTTTTGCCTATTCTGTGATAAATTTAACAATCAGACGGACGGAATGAAGGTCGGCAAATCGCGGCAAAACGGGGCAGAATACGGCATTTCAGGAGGATTTTCAAATATGATTAAGATACTTTTCGTTTGCCACGGCAATATCTGCCGCAGTCCTATGGCGGAATTCATCCTTAAGGATCTGGCGGCAAAGGCCGGTCGCAGCAACGCCTTTGAGATTGCCTCCGCAGCGGTGAGCCGGGAGGAATTGGGCAATCCCGTCTATCCCCCCGCCCGGCGGGAACTGCACAAGCACGGCATCTCCTGCGCCGGGAAAACCGCGCGGCAGATCACCCAGGCGGATTACGCCTACTTCGACCGCATCTATTACATGGACAGCAGCAACGCCCGCTATCTCGCCCGAATGTTCCCGGCAAACCCGGATAAGATCCGCCCGCTTTTGGCGCGGGATGTGGCCGACCCCTGGTACACCGGCGACTTTGCAAAAACCTGGGACGATCTGGTGGAAGGGTGCACAAACATTTTGGAGGAATACCAATGATCGATCAAAAAAAATTGGAAGCAGGGCTGGCTCAGCTCCCCCTGTATGTATATGCCCATCTTGACCCGAAAACCCTGGAGTTTTCCCAGCGCATCCGCTACATCTGCCAGCACGACTGCCCCATGTACGGCAAGACCTGGGCCTGTCCGCCAGGGGTGGGCAACGTGGAGGAATGTGAAGAAAAGTGCCGGAGATATGACAATTGTTTAATGATCGGCACCGTTGCAGAGGTAGCGGACATCGCTGACATTACCGCCAGCCTCGCCACCCGTCCTGCCCATGAAGCCATTACCAACCAGGTGCGGGATCTCCTGCGGGAGCTGGGGGCGCAGCCTTACGTGCTGTCCACAGAGTCCTGCGCCATCTGCCAGCGGTGCGCCTATTTGGACGGTCTCCCCTGCCGCCTGCCTGGGAAAATGCACCCCTGCGTGGAGAGCCACGGCATCAACCTCCTGCCTGTTTTAGAGGAAATGGGCATTGCTTTTCAGTATGGGGAAAATATCATCAGCTGGTTCTCCCTGCTTTTCTACTGAGCTTGTCTCCGAAGAAGGTCAACGCTCCAGGGCTGATTGGAAACGCAAAGGCACCACCCCGGCGGGGTGGTGCCTTTTATATACTACTCGACTGTCTTTTCTGTCCGGCGGCGGCTGCGGCGGCGGCTGCGCATCTTAACACTTTCCGGCTGCGCCTTTTCCGCCCGATGGGCATAGGCCTCCGCCGCCTGACTGCCGGCCTCATAGGTCAGTCGGCTCACCCGAATGGTGGCATCCGGCTGCAGGGACAGCCGCACCCGAATCAGAAATTTTCCATGTTCCGGACAGGTGGCCAGATCCATATACCGGTGCCCCGGCTGTGCAAACCAGCGGGAACCCAGCATCTGCCGTTGGCACACCGGGCAGCGATTCTCCGCCCCCGCCATGGCTGCCAGCGCCGCTTCCTTGCCGGCATAGCCATAATAGACCTTCCGGGCAATGCATCCCGGCAATTCTGCGCCGTGGAAACCATCCTCATGGCTTTTCAGCGCCTTGCCATACTCCGCCATACCCCGCTGCAAATCCAACCGGGCGCAGATCTGGGCGGTATGGTAGGCGTCCCCCAGGGCGTCGTGGGCAGGGCGGGTACTCTCGATGCCGAACATCTCCATGGCGGTCTTCAGAGCCTTCTGAGCGGTAGAGCCGTCTGTCTGGGCATTGAAGATCATCTGTACATTGAACCATTTTTCCGTCCAGTCCTCCGGCAAACGGAAAAGCCGCAGATTTTCCCGCAGGATCATAATGTCGTCGAAGCCCCAGGTGAGGAAAATGGGATCCTCCCCGCACCAAGCCCGGAAGCGCTCCATGGCCTCCGGAAAGGGAATCCCCGCCTCTTTCAGCTGCGCCTCCTTGATGCCGGTGAGCTTGCTCACCCGCTTATTCAGCCGCCGATAAAACTTGGGGCGCACCATCACCTGAAATTCCTCCGCCGCCTCCTGGCCGTCGGCTACCCGCACAGCGCCCAGCTGGATGATCTCTCCCCGGATAGGCGTGGGCAGCGTCTTTTTGGAAGACGGAGAACCTGGCCATGGCTGGTTCCACTCCATATCCAAAACAATAAAGTTCATGTCGCAACCTCTGTTTACACGATTTCTTTTATCATACCACAAGATAGTGGGCTGTGTAAACCATAAGTTGCGCTGGCGGTCACTTTTTCCCGTTTTCCTCCATGCTGCCCGCCTGCCAGCCCGCAGGGCGCCCGCAAATGGGGCAGGGGTCGCAGGGACGGACGCTTTCATACACATAGCCGCAATCCAGACATTTCCAGGTTACTGGCGTTTCCTTTTCCATCAACGTCCCCTGGGACAGCTGCTCCCAGAGCGTCTGGAACGCCCTGTGGTGATTCTCCTCCACCCGGGAGATCTGCATCCAAAGCCGGGCAGCCTCAGCGCAGTCCTCCCGCCGCGCCATCTCCGCAAAGCCGGGGTAGATGTCCTGATGCTCGTGCTGCTCCCCGGCGGCGGCAAAGGCCAGATTCTCCACTGTAGTTCCCACCTGGAAGGGATAGCCTGCCGCCAGATCGATGTTGTCGGCGCAGCCGCCCATACCCTTCAGCTGCATTAGGAAGCGCTCGGCGTGGACAGCCTCATTATGGGCGGTTTTTTCAAAAATGCGCGCAATCCACTCCAGCCCCTCCCGGCGGGCGATGTTGGCGTAAACCGTATAGCGGGTACGCGCCTGAGACTCCCCGGCAAAGGAGCGCGCCAGATTCAAAATGGTTTCCTTATGGTCAGACATAGCAGTTCCTCCTTTTGAAATGTCCATAGGATTCCCCGCTTCTGTGGATTTTATACGCAGGACGCCGTCCGTCCGGCTCCAGCGGTAGGCAGTGGCGGCTTTCAAAACCCGATCGGCGATCTCCCGGGCGCTGTTCTTTGTGAACATCTCTGCCAAGCGGCGGCGCATCTCTTCCCGATCCTCCGGGGTATGCGCCAGCTCCACCGCCAGAGCCACTGTATCCTCGGCGTCATCGCTGCCCACTGCCAAACCATTCCGGCAGAAAAAGTCGAAATTCCGGCTCTCACAGGCTCCCACTGCGTTGATAAACACCATGGGAAGCCCCTTGTTGGCCGCCTCTGTGGAGCTGAGGCCGCCGGGCTTGGTAACCATCAGGTCAGCGGCGTCCATGTAGGCCGCCACCTCCTGGGTATACCCCAGCACCCGCAGGCGGGGACTCTCTTCCTCCCGCAGCGTCTCCAGCAGCCGCTCGTTTTTGCCGCAGATGGCCACCGTCATACCGCCCTCGGGCATTCTGAGAGAAAGCTCCAGCGCCAGCTTCCGCATCGGCCCCGCGCCCATGCTGCCGCACATCACCAGCGCGATCACGCCTTCCTCCGGCAGCCCCAGCGCCTGCCGCGCGGCACATCGGCTGCCTTGATGATAGAACACCTGCCGCACCGGGATTCCGCTGGGGATCAGGCGCTCCTCCGGCAGTCCTGCCGCCGTAAATTCCCCGGCCAGCGCTTGGCTGGGAATGAAATAGCCGTCCATTTCGCACAGCTCCACTGTGGGGGAGCAGGTATAGTCCGTGGCCACAAAAAAGCAGGGAATCCGCACGCCCCAGGCGCGGCGCACCTCCGTCATCATCATGCCGGAAAACACATGGACGCAGATCACCGCGTCAAAGTTCCCCTCCAGGAGCATTTCCCACAGCTTTCCCGCGCCCAGAGACAGCACTTCGTAAATGGGCGTCTCCTCCTGCTCCGAACCGGCCTTTTCCATGGCGCGGTAGCTGGCATCCGACAGACGGGGCGCATAGCGGTAAAGGCGGCTGTGCCAAGAGGAAATGAATTTAGAAAACCGTGGCGACAAGCAGGCCAGTACATCCTGAAGCCGGCATTCCACCCCCTGCGCCTCCAGCACCTCCATCACAGCCTTGGCTGTGGAATTATGTCCCTCGCCGGTATTGCATGATAATAATAAAATCCGCATGAAACGCGCCCTTTCTTTCTTTTTTTGTATTATACCCAATTCCCCCAAGCTTTGCAAGAACGCAGCGGCCAAAAAAGCACCGGGAAGCGGCTGAACGCCGCTTCCCGGAAAAATTCACGCTTTCCTTACAGCAGATCCTTTACCAGGGACAGGGCAGCCTCGTCCGCCACCAGGGTAAAGTTCTTGTGCAGCTGCAAAATAGAGCCGGGCGCCTGGGGGGTCACCGAGCCGAAGAAGCAGTCCTTCACAGCCTGCGCCTTATTGGCGCCGTTGACGACCATCAGCACCTTGTCCGCCTGCATGATGCCGCGGATCCCCATGGTGTAGGCGAAGCGGGGCACATCGTCCATGCTCTCGAAGAAGCGGGCATTGGCATTGATGGTAGCCTCGGTAAGCTCCACCCGGTGAGTGCCAGGAACAAATTCATCGCAGGGCTCATTGAAGCCGATATGACCGTTGGGGCCAAGACCCAGCAGCTGCAGATCCACGCCGCCCATACTTTCAATAACCGCATCGTACCGGGCGCACTCCTTCTCCGCGTCCGGCTCTACGCCGCAGGGAATATTGGTGTTGGCCTGGTCAATGTTCACATGGTCAAAAAGGTTGTGCCGCATAAAATAAGCATAACTCTGGTCGTGGTCAGCGGTGAGCCCCACATACTCGTCCAGATTGACGGTGCGCACCTGGGAGAAATCCAACTCCCCCGCCTCATACTTGGCGATGAGCTGCTGGTAGGTGCCCACGGGGCTGCTGCCGGTGGCCAGACCCAGCACGCAGTTCGGCTTCAGGATAACCTGGGAAGCAATAATATTGGCGGCCTTACGGCTCACGTCTTGATAATCTTTTGCAGAAATGATACGCATATGCGCACCCCTTTCGTTTATTGTTATAAAAGTATTTTACCATCTTTCCCCCGCTTTGTATAGTGTTCCCAGCAAAATAATTGTTTTCTGCAAATTTTTTGTTGCTATCGGATAATGCAAAATCTGCCCATAAAATTAAAGCGCATTTTGGCACTGTATTTATCGCCAGTAAGCGCTATAATAGGGACACAATCCTTTAGGAGGCGTTTTCCATGAACGGCAATTCCCGTCTTACCACCAAAAAAATTGTACTGGTGGCGCTGCTGGCGGCGCTGACCACCGCCGGCTCCGCCCTGCGCATCACCCTCCCCGTATCCATTGGCACCACGTCCTTCCACCTAGGCAACATTCTCTGCGCCCTTTCCGGCATTTTGCTGGGACCTTGGCTGGGGGGCTTGGCGGCAGGTCTTGGCTCCGCCATCTATGATATGTTCAACCCCATATATATTAGCGAATGCTGGATCACCTTCCTCACCAAGGGAGCCTACGGCCTGGCGGTGGGACTGGTCATCCGGACGGGTCAGCGCCAATGGAACTATGGCAAGGCTACCCTGGCCACCACCGCCGGAGCCATTACCTATGCTGTCCTGTATCTGGCCAAGGGCTTCCTCTACGATGGGCTTCTGATCGAGGGTCTCACCGCCCAGGCCGCCCTGATCCCCCTGGTCGGGAAGCTCCCCGCCACCGCCTTCAACGCCGTCATCGCCATCCTCTGCGCGCCGCCATTGGCCATTGCCATCCGCGCCGCCCTGAAAAAAAATCATCTGGCGCTGGAATAAATCATAACCACCGGCCGTGCCGGTGGTATGCACAGGCCCCCTTAGGGCCTTTTACCAGCCGAGCCTATAGGCTCATCGAATTATCTTTCGCTTGCGTGAGGTGCCCCGCTGCTATTGAAATAGCGGTAGGGCATCTCTTTTTTGAATTTCTAAACTTGTTAGATATTCTTTCTTACGGTTTTAATAGTTGTTCCTCGCTTCGCTCGGATATTTTATTCTGGGCATAGCTAAAGCTTTTTGGAACCACCGGCTCTGCCGGTGGTTTTCGTTGTACAATAAAACGCCGCATCCCCCAAGGGATGCGGCGTTTGCAGCCGTTTCAGAGAATGCCCCAGAGCCAATACACCAGCCCATAGAGCATACTGGCCGAGACGCCGTAGACGATCACCGGCCCGGCGATGGTAAACATTTTTGCCCCCACGCCCAGCACGAAGCCCTCTGTTTTGAACTCCACCGCAGGCGCAGCCACGGAGTTGGCGAAGCCTGTGATGGGCACCAGCGTGCCCGCTCCCGCCAGCTTGGCAATATTATCGTACCAACTCAAGCCCGTAAGCAGCGCGGAGAGCGCCACCAGGGTAATGGACGTCCCGGTACCCGCCTGCGTCTTGTCCAGCCCCAAAGCGCTGTACCAATTCATCAGCGCCTGCCCCAGCAGGCAGATCAGGCCGCCGATCCAAAACGCGTTCAGGCAATTTTTCCAAATGGGCGAAGGCGGGGACAGTTCCCCTACCAGTTTTCCGTATTGCTTTTCCGTCATTTCCATCCCTCCGGGGATAGAATACCCGGAAACGGCAAAAATATCAGGACAATTCCCGGCGGGCGCAGGCCAGGGAGCCGGCAATCACCGCATCCATATCGTAGTATTTGTACTCGCCCAGCCGTCCGCCAAAAATGACTCTTCCTTCCGCCTGCGCCAGCGCCTGATACTGAGTCAGCCGCGCGGCGTTTTTCGCGTCATTCACGGGGTAGTACGGCTCGTCCCCCAGCTTCCACTCGGAGCTGTACTCCCGGCTGATGACGGTTTTGGGCTGCTGGCCAAATTCAAAAAATTTGTGCTCGATAATCCGAGTGTAGGGCGTCTCCGCATCGGTGTAGTTCACCACCGCGTTGCCCTGGAAATTGGGGGTGTCCAGCACTTCCGTTTCAAAACGCACAGAGCGGTACTCCAGCGCGCCCAGGGAATACCCAAAATAGGCGTCGATGGGTCCGGTATAGATCACCCGTTCCGCCAGCGCGTCCCACCCGGCCTTGTCCGCCAGGTAGTCCTGCTCCAGCTCCACGGCAATGCCCTGGAGCATTTTCTCCACCATGCGGGTATAGCCCCCTATGGGGATGCCCTGGAAACGTGCGTTGAAATAGTTGTTGTCAAAGGTGAAACGCACCGGCAGCCGCCGGATGATGAAGGCGGGCAGCTCCCGGCAGGGGCGTCCCCACTGCTTCTCCGTATAGCCTTTCACCAGTTTTTCATAAATATCCGTACCCACCAGGGAGATAGCCTGCTCCTCCAGATTCCGAGGCTCCTGGATCCCCGCCGCCCGGCGCTGGGCTTCAATCTTTTCCGCAGCCTCCGCAGGCGTCACCACCCCCCACATCTTGTTGAAGGTGTACATATTGAACGGCAGGCTGAATAATTCCCCATGGTAATTGGCCACAGGTGAATTGGTATAGCGGTTAAATTCCGCAAATTGGTTTACATAATCCCAAACGGATTTATCATTGGTATGGAAAATATGCGCGCCGTATTGGTGTACCTGGATGCCCTCCACCGCCTGCGTGTAGACATTTCCTCCAATGTGCGCCCGCCTGTCGATAACCAGAACCCGCTTTCCTGCATCTGCGGCTTCCCGGGCAAATACCGCGCCGAACAGACCGGCGCCCACCACCAGATAATCATACTTACCCATCTTATGCCTCTTTCGGAAATAGTTTTTCCATAGCGTCCCGGGCGGCGTCCTGCTCCGCGCGTTTTTTGCTGCTGCCGTCGCCTCTGCCCACCACTTTCCCGTTCAGGCTGACCTCCACCTGGAAATGCTTATCGTGATCCGGTCCGGACTGCCCCACCAGGGCATAGCTGAGCACCTGGTTGCGCTTCTGCTGCACCAGCTCCTGTAAATCCGTCTTAAAATCCCGGTTGTGCAGCCGCTTTTCCGGCACCCGGGAGAGTACCAGCCGCGTGATGATCCCCTGGGCGGCAGGAAAGCCCCCGTCCAGGAAGCTGGCGGCGATCACAGATTCCACCGCGTCCGCCAGAATGGAGGGGCGGCTCCGGCCGCCTCCCTGCTCCTCGCCATGTCCCAGGCGCAGGTGTTCTCCCAGGTTCAGCTCCCGGGCGACGGCGGCCAGGGTTGCCTCGCAGACCATGTCCGCCCGCATCCGGGTCAGCTCTCCCTCCGGCCGATGGGGGAAAGCGCGGTAGAGATATTCCGCCACCGCCATACCCAGAATGGAGTCCCCCAAAAATTCCAGCCGTTCATTGCTCTGGAGGCTGTTGTGCAGGGTTTCGTTGGCATAAGAGGAATGGGTCAGGGCGCTTTGCAGCAGCGACACATCCCGAAAGGTATAGCCCAGCGCTTTCTGCAACGCGTCAATCATTTTTCTCCCCCTTGATGGAGGCCAGCTTTTGCAAGCCCTGCTCCAGTTCGCCGGAAAGATCGCTCCCCGCCGCCTCCATGGCCTGGCGGATAGCGTTGCGGAACGCCAAAGCGTCGGAAGAGCCATGCGCCTTGATCACCGGCTTGCGGATGCCCAGGAACGGCGTGCCGCCGATCTCCCGATAGTCCAGCATCCCCATCAGCTCCCGGATACCGGAACGGCAGAACAGCGCTCCCAGCATGGTGAGCAGGTTTTTCTTGAACATCCTCTTCATCAGGCTGCCCATAAACATGGCGGTACCCTCAATGGATTTCAGCAGTACGTTGCCGGAAAAGCCGTCGCACACCACCACATCCACCGCGCCCAGAGGCACATCCCGCGCTTCCACATTGCCCACAAAATGCAATAGCCCCTGCTCCGACGCCTGGGTCAGCAAAGCGTGCGCCTGCTTCTGCAATTCTGTGCCCTTGCTGTCCTCTGTGCCGATGTTTAACAGACCCACCTTGGGCGTTTCCACCCCCAGGGTCTTCTTGGCGTAGAGGGAGCCAACCAGGCCGAATTGCAGCAGGAACTCCGGCGTGCACTCCGCGTTGGCGCCGCAGTCCAGAATCACGGTCTTGCCCCCCAGCTTATTGGGCATGGCGGGTCCCATGGCCGCCCGGCGGATGCCCCGCACCCGCTTCACCAGCAGCGTCGCGCCGGTAAGCAGCGCGCCGGTGCTTCCTGCGGACACGAACGCGTCCCCCTGGCCGTCGGCAAGCATTTTCAGCCCCACTACCATGGAAGAATTTTTCCGCTTGTGGATAATGGAGGCGGGATCATCGTGCATATCCACCACATCGTCGGCATTGGCGATCTCCATTCCCTCGGGCAGATCCTGAACGCCGCGCCTGCGCAAGACCTCCAAAATATCCTCTCCCCGTCCTACCAGGGTGACCTGCACCTCCAGTTCCTTAGCCGCCTGGAGCGCACCCACCACCGGCGCTTCCGGGGCATGGTCGCCGCCCATGGCGTCGAGAATGATCTTCATAACCGCACCTCTTTCTTTATAAATTATACGCCCTGCGCCAAAAGCTCACTGATCGCCAGCAGCGACCGCTGGGCTATGGCCATATTCTTTTCGCTTTTCTTTCGAATACGCTGCCCCAATGGGGTAATGATGCTGAAATTCACATTCATGGGCTGAAAATCTTCAATGGAGGCATCGCTGATGTAATGCCCCAGCGCCCCAATGGCGGTGGTCTTTGGGAATACCGTGGGTTCTTTTCCCTGTACCTTGGCCGCCATGGCCACTGCCGCCAGCAAGCCGGAGGCCGCGCTCTCCACATAGCCCTCCACGCCGGTCATCTGTCCGGCAAAGGCTACCAGCGGGTTCCGGCGGTCGGCATAGAAGCAGTCCAGCAGCTTGGGGGAGCGCAGGAAGGTATTCCGATGCATCACGCCATAGCGGACAAACTCCGCGTCGTGCAGGGCGGGGATCATGGAAAATACCCGCCTCTGCTCCCCGAATTTCAGGTGGGTCTGGAAGCCCACCAGGTTATAGATGGTCTTTACCGCATTGTCCAGCCGCAGCTGCACCACGGCATACGGCTCTTTCCCGGTTTTGGGATCAATAAGTCCCACAGGCTTCAGCGGCCCGAAGCGCAGAGTCTCCACGCCCCGCCGCGCCATGACCTCCACAGGCATACAGCCTTCAAAGACATTTTTATCCTCAAAGCCGTGAACCTCCGCTTCCTCCGCGTTTTGCAGCGCCTCCACAAAAGCCAGATACTCCTGCTGATTCATGGCACAGTTTACATAATCCGGCGTTCCCCGGTCGTAACGGGATTGCCACCAGGCCAAGTCCATGTCCACAGACTCCGCCGTAATCAGCGGCGCCGCCGCATCGTAAAAATGCAGGTAATCCACGCCGAAATACTCTCCGATGGCCTGGGAGAGCTTCTCAGAGGTCAGCGGTCCAGTGGCGATGATCACCGGACCTTCCGGAACTTCCGTCATCTCTTTTTCCACCACATGAATATGGGGGTGGCTCCGAATCCGTTCCGTCACTTTCCGGGAAAAACCCTGCCGATCCACTGCCAGGCAGCCGCCGGCCTCTACTCTGGTCTCCTCCGCGCAGGCCAAAATCAGACTGCCCAGCCGCCGCATTTCTTCTTTCAGCAGCCCCACGGCGTTTTCCAGCCGGTCGCCCCGAAGAGAGTTGGAGCACACCAACTCCGCAAAATCAGCACTGTGGTGCGCCGGGGACATTTTCTCCGGCTTCATCTCCACCAGCTCCACATCAAGCCCCCGCCGCGCCAGCTGCCAGGCCGCCTCGCAGCCCGCCAGACCGGCGCCCACCACCGTTACGTTTCTCATGCGTTGCGCTCCTTCTTACTGCCTGCCTTTGCCGCAGGTTTCTTGGCCGCCGGCTTCTTGGCAGCGGTCTTTTTAGCCGCAGCCTTCGGCTTCTCCTCGTTCCCTTCGGGGGCGGAAGCGTCCTCCCCCGCTTTTGCCGTCTTTTTATAGTAGCCCCGCTGGTCTTCCGGCAGGAAATTCTTACAGCTCTCATTGATACAGAAGGTTTTTTGCCGACCGCGGCCGGACTTCTTGAACAACGTCTGACCGCACTCCGGGCAGTCCTCCGCAGTGGGCACATCCCAGGTCATGAAGCCGCACTCTGCGCCCCGCTCGCAGGCATAATAGGCATAGCCCCGCTTGGATTTCCGCTTGAGAAGGCCGCTGCCGCATTTGGGGCACCGTCCGGGCATCCGCTCGGCAATGGGCTTGGTATTGGTGCATTCCGGATAACCGGGGCATGCCAGGAATTTCCCAAAGCGTCCCATCTTGACCACCATGTGCCGCCCGCAGACCTCGCAGATCTCGTCCGTCACCTCGTCGGGCACTTTTAGGCGCACGCCCTCCAGCGCCGCCTCCGCGTCCGTCATCTGCTGATGAAAGTCCTTGTAAAACTCCTCCAGCAGATCCTTCCAGTTCTGCTTGCCCTCGCCTACCTCGTCCAGCTCCTGCTCCATATGCGCGGTAAATTCCACATCGATAATATCCTGGAACCGCTCCAGCATCAGCCCTGTGACCACTTCGCCCAGGGGCGTGGGCGCCAGACGCTTATCCTGCTTGCTTACATATTCCCGATCCTCAATAGTGGAAATGGTAGCGGCGTAGGTGGAGGGGCGGCCAACGCCCTTTTCCTCCATGGCTTTCACCAGGGTAGCCTCGGTATATCGGGCAGGGGGCTGGGTGAAATGCTGCTGCTTGTCCATTTTGCGCACACACGCCTGATCCCCCTCCTGTAAATCCGGCAGGGGCGCGCCCAGGGCTTCCTCCTCCGTGTCCTTACCCTCCTCGTACACGGCGGTATAGCCCGGGAATTTCATACTCTGATGGCTGGCGCGGAAAATATGCCCGGCACATTCGGCGTCGATGGACACCGTATCAAACACCGCATTGGCCATCTGCGTGGCCAGGAAGCGGCTCCAGATCAGCTTATAGAGCCGATACTGATCCACCGTCAAAGACGAGCGGATCTGCTCCGGATCCAGCTCCACATGCGCCGGGCGAATGGCCTCGTGCGCATCCTGGGCGCCGGATTTTGTCTTGAAAGTGTGGAATTTTCCGTAATAATAGCCGTCCCCATAGCGCCGCTTGATAAAATCGGCGGCGGCGGCCATGGCTTCGTCGCTGAGGCGCAGGGAGTCGGTACGCATATAGGTAATCAGACCCGTGGTGCCCTCTCCCGCCACGTCCACGCCCTCATAGAGCTGCTGGGCGATGGCCATGGTGCGCTTTGGGGTCATATTCAGCTTCCGTGAAGCCTCCTGCTGCAAGGTGGAGGTGGTAAAGGGCGGCGCGGCGGAACGCTTCTTCTCCGCCCGCTTCACGCTCTTTACGGCAAAGATCTTGCCGGTAATGTCCCGGATGACTTCCTCCACCTGGGCTTCATTTTCCAATTCCCGCTTTTTGTCCTCCCCGTGGTAATGCGCCGTAAAGCTGCCGGGCTTACCCAGACGCTCCAGGGTGACTTCCAGCGACCAGTACTCCCGCGGCTGGAACGCACGGATCTCATTTTCCCGATCCACTACCAGCCGGGTGGCCACGCTCTGCACCCGCCCTGCGGACAAGCCGCGGCGTACCTTTTTCCACAGCAGGGGGGAAAGTTGGTAGCCCACGATTCTGTCCAGCACCCGCCGCGCCTGCTGGGCGTCCACCAGGGCGTAATCGATTCCTCTGGGCTGCCGGATAGACTCCTGCACCACTTTCTTGGTAATTTCGTTGAAGGTGACCCGTCGGATTTTTTCCTCGGGCAGCCCCAGCAGTTCCTTCAGATGCCAGGAGATCGCCTCCCCTTCCCGATCCGGGTCGGTGGCCAGATAAACCATATCCGCCTTTTTCGCCGCCTGCCGCAGCTCCGCGATAATATTCTCTTTCCCAGCTACTTCCTGGTATTCCGGTTCAAAGTGGTTTGCGATGTCCACGCCCATGGTGCTCTTGGGCAGATCCCGCAGGTGACCCATACTGGCCATCACGGTATACCCCGGCCCCAGATATTTTCCAATGGTTTTCGCCTTGGACGGCGACTCCACGATCACTAGATTCGATGGTTGTGCCATGATCTCCTCCGCTTATTTTCTTCCTTTTGCTGATTTGCGCCTGATCCTGCCGCCGGGCAGCGCCTCCACCAGTCCCTTGATCTCCAGCATGGTCAGGCTGGCCAGCACGGCGTTGGCCGGCTGCTCCATTTGGGCGATCACATCGTCCAGCAGGGGTTCTCCCTCACCGATAGCCTCCAGCAGCGCTTGTTCCTGGGGCGGCAGGGATGGCCTATTCCCGTCACTATACTGTGGCGGGGGCGTTTTGTCAACGAATTTTTTGTCGTGCTGCCCGGTTTTTCGGGGCAGGGCAGTGTGCTGCGCTACCTTTATCTCCCGGCGGACTTCCTCCGTTTGCTCCAGCGCTTCCTGGTTCCGGCGGAGTTTCCCAGGGTAGAGATGCTGGTACTCGCTGAGCGCCTCCCAGCCGGAGGTGACGGCTATCGCGCCCTCCCGCAGCAGGGCGTTGCTGCCTGCACAGGTATCCACATCAATATTCCCCGGCACGGCAAATACATCCCGTCCCTGTTCCAGCGCCTGTCTGGCTGTGATCAGCGCGCCGCTTTTCTCCGGCGCTTCCACCACCAGCACGCCCGCCGCCAGGCCGCTGATGATGCGGTTTCGCTTGGGAAAATGCCATGGAGACGGAGGCGTACCCGGTGGAAACTCCGACAGGATGCACCCCTGCTCCTCCAAATCCGCATATAAGGCGCGGTTGGATTTGGGATAGACCACATCCACCCCGCAGCCCAAGACGCCGATGACGCACTGTCCGCTGCTCAGCGCGCCCCGCATCGCCATGGCGTCTATTCCAGCAGCCAGCCCGGAAACCACCATGCCGCCGCATTTGCCGATCTCATATCCCATGCGTCTGGCGATGCCCAGGCCATAGGCGGAAGCGCGCCGCGTCCCCACCACCGCCAGAATGGGACGGCTGGAAAAATCCGGCAGGCTGCCTTTGTAATAAAGCACCGCCGGCGGATCGGCAATATTTTTCAGCCGGGCAGGATACGCCGCGTCCTGCCAAGTGAGAATATGAATGCTCTTTCGGGCGCATTCCTCCAGAATCTCCTCCGCCTGGGCAAGGCTTTTGTCTGCCAGTGCCTCTCTCCCCTGCGCCGGGAGGCCGGGAATGGCGGAAAGCAGCTCTCCATCGCTGTAGTATAGCTCCTCCGGGTCCGGAAAACGGGAAAGCAGCGCGGCTTTTTCCCGGTCGGAAATACCGGTGCGCAGCGAAAACCATATCCAGTGGATCAGCATTCCTCTTTTCCTCCCCTTTTCGTCAATTCTTCATCTGCCACATGACAATGGCGGCGGCCACCGCCGCATTCAGGGATTCGCAGTGGTCGTTCATGGGAATAATCAGCTCCCGCTGGGCGCTTTCCAAAATTTCCCGGCGCACGCCCTGCCCTTCGCTGCCCACCACCACCGCCATGGAGGCCGCGTCCGCACGGCGGATGTCCTCCGCCCGGGGAGAAAGCGCTGTCACGCCGATGGGGATTCCTGCTCTGCGGCAGGATGACCGCACCTCCGCCCAAGTAGTCTGCACCACCGGCGCACGGAACACCGCGCCCATACTGGCGCGCACGGTCTTGGGGCTGTAGGGGTCGGCGCAACCCTCCAGCAGCGCCACCGGGACGTCCAGCGCATCGGCAGTGCGCAGGATCGTCCCCAAATTCCCTGGATCCTGGAGCCCGTCCAGGAGCAGCATACCCGCCCTGGGAACAAACGTCTGCTTTTCCGGCAGGCAGCACAGGAAAATCGCACCCTGCGGCGCGTCCATGGTGGAAACAGAGGCCAACACCTCCGCCGGTACGCGAATCCGCCGCACGCCCTCGGGGGTATCCATTGAAATCCCCTCCGCCAGAATTACCGTATGCAGGCCGGGGCAATGGCGGACAGCCTCGGCAAGCAGCTTCGTGCCTTCCCCGGCATACAGCCCCGCCGTCTCCCGCTCCCGTCGGGAGGAAAGCAGCCGCCGAACTTGCTGGAGAGCCGGATTTTTGCGGGCGGTGATATATTGCTCCTGGGCAGCGTCTCCTTGGGATCTCATATTTTTCCTCCTTCCGGCAGGGCATACTTATAAAAATACATACTATATTATTATACAGTTTCTTCCTTAATTTGCAACCCCGAAAAACCTGCGCCGCAGATCCCGGCATTTTTCAGCACGCGCTGCCGGCCATTTTTATCCAAAAAACATTTTTTGCTTTTCTTTCCCCGCGCCTTATGGTATGATAGAGGAAATTGGAAAGGGGTGATCCTGTATGGGTTATACGGAAACCTGGTCTGGAAAAATCAACCGAAAGCTGCGCAAAAAGCTGCACATTATCGATGTGGCCGCCGGACGGGAAAAGGCGGATCTGGTGCTGAAAAACGCCACCTATGTGGATGTGTTCTCTGGGGAACTGGCCACGGACGACATCGCCGTGTGCGAGGGGCTGATTGTGGGACTGGGCAGCTACCAGGGGCACCAGGAAGTGGATATGACGGGAAAGATCGTCTGCCCTGGTTTCATCGACGCCCACATCCACCTGGAATCCAGTCTGGTGTCCCCGGCGGAGTTTGCCCGGGCGGTGCTCCCCCACGGCACGACCACCGTAGTTACCGACCCCCACGAGATCACCAATGTGATGGGCGCCGACGGCATCGATTATATGCTTTGCGCCAGCGAGGGGCTGCCGGTGGACGTACAGCTGATGATCCCCTCCTGCGTGCCTGCCTCGCCGTTGGACGAGAGCGGCGCCAACCTGGACTACCGGGACATCGACAGCTTCTTCACCCACCCCCGGGTACTGGGTCTGGCGGAAATGATGAACTTCCCCGGCGTTGTGGCTGCAGACAGTGCCACCGTTGCCAAGATCATCGCTTCCCAGGCGCATCACAAAAAAATCGACGGCCACGCGCCCAACCTTACCGGCAACGATTTGAACGCCTATATCGCCGCCGGAGTATACTCCGACCATGAATGCGCCGATCTGGACGACGCCCTGGCCAAGCTGAAGCGGGGGCAGTTCATCATGATCCGGGAGGGCACCGCCGCGAAAAATCTGGAGGCGCTCATGCCCCTGGTGCGCTCGGAAAAATATTTCCACCGCTGTATGTTCTGCACCGACGACAAGCATCCCAGCGACCTGCTGGAGGGAGGGCACATCGACGACATCTGCCGCCGGGCGGTGGCTCTGGGGGCAGACCCCATCCGGGTGGTGCAGGTGGCTTGCCTTCACGCCGCCCGGTACTTCCTGCTGAACAATCGGGGCGGCATCGCGCCGGGGTATCTGGCGGACTTCGCCGTGGTGGAGGATCTGAAAGACTTCCATGTGGTGTCCGTATACAGGAAGGGCAGGCTGGTGTATGATGCCGGGCAGCTCGCCTCCTTCCCCGCCCCGGAGCTGCCCGCCCATCTGGCGGCCAGCGCCAAGAATACCTTTCATCTGCCTGTCCTTACCCCCGGAGATTTTGCCGAGAGCCGGCAGAAAGCCGTTATCGGTATGGTGTCCGGACAGATCATTACCCAGGACGCGGGCTATGCCCAGGGCGTGGATATTGCCCGAGATATTCTGAAAATGGCAGTGATTGAGCGTCACAAAAATACCCGGCATCTGGGACTGGGCTATCTCAAGGGCTATGGCCTGCAATCCGGCGCGGTGGCCACCAGCGTCGCCCACGACAGCCACAACATCATTGTGGTGGGGGAAAATGACGCGGATATGGCCTTTGCCGCCAATCGAATCGCGGAAAACCAGGGCGGCATTGTGGTGGTACGGCAGGGGCAGATCCTTGCGGAGCTGCCCTTGGAAATCGCAGGGCTTATGAGTGAAAAGCCCCTGGTGGAAGTCAACCGCCTGCTGGAGCAGGCAAAAGCCGCCGCCCACGCGCTGGGCGTGGGGCGGGATATTGACCCGTTTATGACCCTGTCCTTTATGAGTCTGACGGTAATTCCCACTCTGCGGCTCACCACCCGGGGCGTGGTGGATGTGCGCACCCAGCAATATATCTAAGCGCTTTTCCGGTTCTTCCGAGCAGAAAATCCGCCTTGCATTGACAGGCCGGTGCAAACGATGATATAATGCAATCATCAATATCTCTCCGCAGTACGCAGGAAAGATAAACAGAAAAAGAAAAGGAGAATGCCATATGAAATTCTGTCCCAAATGCGGCGCGCAGATGGACGACGCCGCCGCTTTCTGCCCAAACTGCGGTGCGCCTGCGAGCGGCCAGCCCGATGCCGAATACACCCAGCCATCCTACTCGGAATCCCCCAAGGCAAACCCCTATGACCACACCAGCGAGTTTGACCCGGCAGATATTTCCGAGCACAAGACGCTGTGTATGCTGCCATACCTGCTGGGTACCATCGGCATCATTTGCACGCTGCTGTCCCGCAAGGACTCCAAATATGTGGAATTCCATCTGCGGCAGGCTCTGAAGCTGGAGGTAGTCACCGTGCTTCTGGGCGTTCTCGGCGGTGCGCTGGCCATCTGCTCCAAGCTGCTTTCCTGGTCGTGGGTGGTTCCCATCCTCTCGGGGATTGTGCATGTCGTTCTGGGTGCCTGCTCCGCCGCCGTCCTGGTTTGCCTGATCATCGTCTTTATTCTGAAGATCATCTGCTTCTTCCAGATCTGCGCCGGGAAGGCCAAAGAGCCGGCCATCATCCACAGCCTGGGCTTCCTGAAATAACAAACGCCAAAAGCATGTGCCTCTGGAATTCTCCAGAGGCACACTTTTATCTGTCCATGGTCTTTCGGCTTTTCCCACAGTCTTATAGGAAATCCTTTCGCATGGGATGGAAAATTTCCAACAGGATCCCCGCCTTCAGGCAGGTACAGCCGTGTTCTGCACCGTTTTCTTTCACCATGGCGTCGCCCTTGCGGACGATGCGGGTCTCCCCGTCAATGGTGAACGCAAACTCCCCCTCCGCCACATAGGTGATCTGGGTATGCGGGTGACTGTGCATCGCCCCCACAGCCCCGGTTTCAAAGGTATTCTCCACGCACATGAGCCCATCGGTATAGGCCAGGATCCGACGGGTCATACCCGAGCCGCCATCCTGGGGCAGGGCGTCCTTGTGGGTCAGCCAGCGCTGCCCTTTCTCCGGGATCTGCTGCTTACACATTGGCTTCCAGCACTTTCCGCACCGCGCCGGGGCCGGCCAGCATCTCCCGCAGGAAAGCGGTGACCTTGCCTGCCAAACCAGCCTCGTACAGGTCTGCGGCAAACACCGCCTTGTTGGACAGGATGGGCCGCAGCGCCTCGTCCGTGGCCGTCTCCGGCTGACCCAGCTTCACGCCGGCCAGCTGCTCCTGCAGGGTGGCGAGCATGGGGTCGCTGCTGCATTCCATGGGCGCGCCGGTATCGTCCACCGCCAGCAGGTAGCGCAGCCAGCCCGCCAGCGCCAGGGGCACATAGTGCAGGGAAGCGGCGTCCTTATCGGGCGCGGCCATATAGCTTTTAATCGTCTCGCCGAAGCGAACAGGAATCTTCTGACTGGTATCCGTAGCAATGCGCTGGGGCGTATCCGGAATGAAAGGATTGGGCAGCCGCTGATCCACCACCTCGTGGATAAAATCCATGGGGCTGAGGATCTTGGGAGCCACCACCACGGGGATGCCTTCCTGATAACCGATGCCTTCCACCAGCGCCTTGAGCTGGGGGTCTTTCATCTCTGCCGCGATGGAATCGTAGCCCAGCAGGCAGCCATACACCGCCAGCGCCGTATGCAGGGGGTTCAGGCAGGTGGTGACCTTCATTTTCTCCGTATTGTTCACGGTATCCCGGTCGGTGAAATACACGCCGGCCTTTTCCAGCGGGGGACGGCCGTTGGGGAAACGATCCTCGATCACCAAATACTGCGGCTCCTCCGCGTTGACAAAGGGCGCGATAAAGGTATTCCGCCCGGTGACAAGGGGCGCCATATCGCCGATGCCTGCGGCGGCCAGGGCTTCCTCCACCACTTTGGCCGGGCGGGGGGTGATCTTGTCGATCATGGACCAGGGGAAGGAGACCTTCGTCTCATCGGAGATCCAATCCACAAAGCTGCGGGGAAGGAAGCCGTTTTCGTGCCATTTTTCCACCACGGTCATGATGCTGCTCCGCAGCTTCTCGCCGTTGTGGGAGCAGTTATCCATGCTCACCACCGCCAGCGGCGCGGCGCCGGCCTGGAAGCGCGCATAGAGCATGGCCGTCACCAGGCTCATAGCGTGGGTGCACTTGTCTGGGCCGTTGGCAAAATCCGCCTCCACAAAGGGGAAGAAATTGCCGTGGATGTCCTGAAGCGCATAGCCCTTCTCCGTAATAGTAAAACTGATCATTTGCAGACTGGGATTGCGGAAAATGCCTTTGAGCGTCTCCATATCCTCCGGGAAGGCGGCGCCCACCCGCAAACCCTTGGCGATGGAGGCCACGATCTCCTTCTTCATAGAGCCGTCGGGCATCAGGCTCACCAGCATGGTCATGGAGTCGTATGGCGCATAGATTTTTGTGATAATGTCGTAGTCGAACGTATCCGCCGCTACGATGCCGCCCTCCACCAGCCCCTGGTTCAGCAGCATCTGCTGCAGCCGGGCGATGAAGCCCCGGAAGATATTGCCTGCGCCGAAATGCACCCAGGTGGGGTGCTTTTCGGTGTTGGCGCACATGTTTTCCCAGTCGTAGCCGGGCAGCGTCACACCGGCGGCCGCCCAGGCGGCGGTATCCTTCAATCCCTGCGCATTCATTTTCAGCATATTATTTCCCCTCCGATTTGCAGATTGCTTCCCACAGGCCGTTTAAGTACACTGCGCCCAGCGCCCGGTCATACAGGCCGTAGCCGGGGCGGCCTACCTCGTCCCAGATCATCCGGCCGTGGTCGGGGCGGATATAGGTGTCCGGGCACGTCTCATAGACGGCCTTCATGATTTCATACATATCCAGATCGCCGGCAGCGGACAGATGAGCGGCCTCCCGGAATTTTCGGTGTCCCAGGTGCTTTACGTTGCGCACATGGAGGCAGCCAATGCGGTTCTTTTTGCCAAAATGGCGGATGATGGCGGGAATATCATTGTCCGGGTCGGAACCCAGGGAACCGGTGCACAGGCACAGGGTATTGCAGGGAGAGTCGTGGAGCGCAATGATCTTATCGTAGTCCTCCTGGCTGTGGGCGATGCGGGGCAGGCCGAAGATGGGCCAGGCGGGGTCGTCGGGATGGCAGGCCATCACCACACCGCATTCCTCACAGGTGGGGAGGATACCGTCCAGGAAATACTTGTAGTTGGCCCGGAGATCGTCCGGGGTAATGGTCTTGTACCGCTCCAGGGTGGTCTCCAGTTCCGCCAGACGGGCAGGCTCCCAGCCGGGCAGGGTAAAGCCGTTGCAGTTGTCGATGGTGTTCCGCACCAAGTCCACCGGGGTCATATTCCCCAATTCCTGCTCATCGAAGTACAGGCTGTTGGAGCCATCCTCGGGGATCTCCCGCGCCAGGTCGGTGCGCAGCCAGTCGAACACCGGCATAAAATTATACACAATGACTTTCACGCCGTACTTGGCCAGGTTGCGGATGGTGGCGCAGTAATTGGCGATATACTGATCCCGGGTGGGCAGTCCCATCTTGATGTCCTCATGGACATTCACGGACTCAATGACCTCGCACTCCAGCCCGGCGGCATGGACGCCGTCCATATATGCCTTGATCTCTTCCTCCGTCCACACTTCTCCGGCGGCCTTGTCGTCCAGTACGCCCATCAGGCCGGACATACCGGGGATCTGCTTGATCTGGCGCAGCGTAATGCTGTCGCTGCTTTCTCCATACCAACGAAACGTCATTTTCATTGTGCATACCTCCAAAAAATATTTTTACTGAAAACGCTGATCAGGATAACCACAAGCAGCTCCTGATGGGGCGTTGTCTGCAGTCAAACTCCCGACCACCGTTTCCCTCCTAGTCCGGGAATTCTGTATCTTCCTATATTGTAGCACTTTTTCGAAATTTTGCATTATAGCACTTTTTGAAATTTTGCAAGTATTTTAAGCATTGCTCCAAAGGGGAGGAATAATGGCAGGCAGCCCTTTGACCATTCCGGTCAATCAAAGCGCGGAGCGGCGGCCGCCTCCATATACCCCCAGCGGTTCTTCCTCCTGCCCCATGCCCGGCGTGGAATCAAATCTCCTTTTGGAATCTGCCGTGTCAAAAGCCGCCCGGGGCGCGCATCCGCTGAAGTCTTCCGATTCACAAAAATTTTTGAAAAATCTGGAAAAAGCCCTTTACTTTTTGGGGCATATGGTGTATAGTTGTGGGCGTACAGAGTAGGGTATCCTGCGTGAAGTGCTGCCAAAATGGGGAGTTGTCTGGCAGACGAAGGACGCTGTCCGCGATGGGAGACCCGCACCCGCTGCCCATATTGGTGGAAATACCTCCTTTATGATGCAACGATACTCAGTCGGGCGAACGGCCGGCCGCGAAGTTGCTGACCTGCCCCCGGCGGCTGCCATCACTCCCCTGCGAACATTCGCAGGGGTTTTTCATTTGGCGTCCGCCTGCGCAGCGCCGCCTGCCGCCGCACCAAAAAAGGAGGCTATTTTTATGTCCAGACAAACAAAATCCACCCTTACCTACAAATCCCCTTTCTCCAAGGCCTACTGGCGGGATGCCGCCATGGAGCTGAAGGACACCAAAATGCTGGTGTTCGCCGCGCTGATGATCGCTCTGCGGCTGGTGCTGAAGACCTTCGTCGTCATCCCCTTGGCTCCGAACCTGAACATTAACACCGCCTTTCTGGCCAACGCCCTGGGCGCCATGACCTTCGGCCCGGTGATGGCGGGCATCTGCGCCGTGATCACCGATGTGCTGGGCTTCCTGCTCAAGCCTGTGGGGGTATACTTCGTTCCCTTCGTACTTACGGAAGTGGCCGGCTCCGTGATCTTCGCCCTGTTCCTCTACCGCGCCAAGGTCACCCCCGCCCGGGTGATGCTCAGCCGGTTCTGCATCTGCTTCTTTGTAAACGTGCTGCTGCAGGCTCCCATCATGATGTGGTACAACGCAGTCACCGTAGGCAGCAGCAGCTATGTGCTCACCATCCCCGGCATTGTGAAGAACCTGTTCATGTTCCCCATTGAGTCCGTGGTGCTGACTCTCTTCCTGCGGGTCATGCTGCCCATTACCAACCGCCTGGGGCTGACCTACGGCGGAAACGCCAAGGACAACCTGCGCTTTTCCAACAAGCAGGTGGCGCTGCTGGTGGTGCTGCTGGTGGTGGGCGCCGCCAGCGTCTTCGGCTACCTGAACTACCATTACCAGACCACCTCCCTGTCCGCCGCCTACTCCACCCAGGAGCGCATTGCGGCCAACCAGTCCATGCAGGAGATCCTGCTGGAAGAGGGCAGCGTCTCCGGCGAGCCGGTGACCATCGTGGAGTCCGCCATGAAGCCCTTCCTGGGCAGCGAGATCACCTATACCGTAGGCGTTTATGAAGTGACCGGGGAATACAGCGAGGAGATGTGGAAGCTCTCCAAGTCCAAGGCTGCGAAGGACGAAAACCTGACCCGGGTGGGCACGGCGGAGATCGTGGTGAACAGCAAGACCGGCGAAACCCTGTCCTACAGCTATACGCCGCAGCCGCCGGAGGAGTAAGCAGTTGACTTTTTCCGCCGCTCGGGATATACTAAGGCTAATCTAAAATAAAAAGGAGCGACCCTTATGTATATTGATTCGGAGCATCTCAACGAGGATTCCCATTCGCTCCCTGAGCACCCGCAGGAGCATCCTCATGAACATCCCCACGAACACCCTCATGAACACCCCCATGGGCATCCTCACGAACACCCTCATGAACACCCCCATGGGCATCCTCACGAACACCCCCATGAACATCCCCATGGGCATCCTCACGAACACCCCCATGAACATCCCCATGCGCACCCCCATGACTGCGCCCACGATTGCGGCAGCTGCGGCGAGGGCTGCCAGCACACCCCCATGGAGGAGCTGCTGGCGCTGATGAAATATATGGTCGGGCACAACGCCGCCCATGCCAAGGAGCTGGCGGATCTGGCGGTTCAGCTGGAGAACGCCGGAAGTCACACCGCTTATGAGCAGGTGATGGCTGCAGTATCCGATTTTGAAAAGGGCAACCTGCGCCTGTCCACGGTGCTGGCCAGCCTGGATGTGAAGTGAGGAGTTCGCCCATGTGTCTTTCTACTGTATATCGAAACAAAATGGAGCCGGAGACCGTGGCCATGCGCAACGTGATGCGCATTGAGTGCAGGGACGGCCTGGTGATCCTCACCGATCTCATGGAGCGGCAGATGGCCATTGAGGGAACCCTGGAGCAGGCCAACCTGGTGGACGGCTTTGTGATCGTCCGGGAAAACATCCCTGCCTGACAGGCAAAATACACCGCGTCCCCAGAGGGTTTTCCTCCCTCTGGGGACGCTTTTTTCCACCTCTGAAAAAAAGTGTAAAAAAACTGGAAATCCCGAAAAAAATCATTGACAAGCAGGAACAGCAGTGTTATTCTTATTTCGGTACTTCCGTACCGAATATTCACCATGTGCGGTGAGCCACTGCAACGGCAGCCGCATAAATCCTAGTAGGGCTGCGAGCCACACAAACGGCAGCGGTCACTAAAATACAAGGAGTGTTGTAATTATGGAATTCAAAACAGACATCGAAATCGCGCAGGCAACTCCCATGGCGCCCATCACCGAAGTGGCCAAAACCGCCGGTGTGGACGAAAAGTACCTGGAGCAGTACGGCAAGTACAAAGCAAAGGTAGACTATAACTTGCTCAACGAGGTGAAGCGCCCCGACGGCAAGCTGATTCTGGTCACCGCAATCAACCCCACCCCCGCCGGCGAAGGCAAAACCACCACCACCGTGGGTCTGGCCGACGGTATGCGGAAGATCGGCAAGAACGTTCTGGTCGCCCTCCGCGAGCCTTCTCTCGGCCCAGTGTTTGGCGTCAAGGGCGGCGCTGCCGGCGGCGGCTATGCACAGGTCGTTCCTATGGAAGACATCAACCTGCACTTTACCGGTGACTTCCACGCCATTGGCGCTGCCAACAACCTGCTGGCCGCCATGCTGGATAACCATATCTATCAGGGCAATGCTCTGAATATTGACCCCCGGCAGATCACCTGGCGCCGCTGCGTGGACATGAACGACCGCCAGCTCCGCTTCGTGGTGGACGGCCTGGGCGGCAAGACCAACGGTATGCCCCGCGAGGACGGCTACGACATCACTGTGGCCTCCGAGATCATGGCCGTGCTGTGCCTGGCCTCCGACATTACCGACCTGAAGCAGCGTCTGGCGCGCCTGGTGGTGGCCTACACCCGGGACGGCCAGCCCGTTACTGCCGGCGACCTGAAGGCGCAGGGTGCTATGGCCGCTCTGCTGAAGGATGCTCTGAAGCCCAACCTGGTGCAGACTCTGGAGCACACCCCCGCATTTGTCCACGGCGGTCCTTTCGCCAACATCGCCCACGGCTGCAACTCCGTCACCGCTACCAAGATCGCTATGCGTCTGTCCGACTATACCATCACCGAGGCCGGCTTCGGTGCCGACCTGGGCGCTGAGAAGTTCCTGGACATCAAGTGCCGTATGGCTGGCTTGACCCCCAGCTGCGTAGTGCTGGTGGCCACTGTCCGTGCCCTGAAGTACAACGGCGGCGTGCCCAAGGCCGAGACCGGCAAGGAAAATCTGGAGGCTCTGGAGAAGGGTCTGCCCAACCTGCTGCGGCACGTGGAGAACATCACCACCGTGTACAAGCTGCCCTGCGTGGTGGCCATCAACCGCTTCCCCCAGGACACCGAGGCCGAACTGGCGCTGGTGGAGCGCAAGTGCAAGGAGCTGGGCGTAAACGTGGCGCTGTCCGAAGTGTGGGCCAAGGGCGGCGAGGGCGGCATTGCCCTGGCCGAGGAAGTGGTTCGTCTGTGCGAGCAGCCCAATGACTTCACCTTCTCCTACGAGCTGGATCTGCCCATTAAGGACAAGATCGAGGCCATTGTCAAGAAGATCTACCATGGCGACGGTGTGAATTTCACTGCCGCTGCCGAGAAGCAGATCAAGACCCTCACCGATCTGGGCTACGACAAGATGCCTATCTGCATGGCTAAGACCCAGTATTCCTTCACCGACGACCAGACCAAGCTGGGCGCGCCCACCGGCTTCACCGTGACCGTGCGCAACATCAAGGTTTCTGCCGGCGCCGGCTTCCTGGTGGCGCTGACCGGCGAGATCATGACCATGCCCGGCCTGCCCAAGGTGCCCGCTGCTGAGCGCATTGACGTGGACGAGACCGGCAAGATCTCCGGCCTGTTCTAATCGCTACATTCCGCAAAAGCACAGGCGGCATCCCCGCCTGTGCTTTTTGAAACTGTGAAATAAGGAGACATCATTTTATGGATATGACTTTGGAATCCTGCCGGAAATTTGTGGAAGTTCTGGCGTCCAACGCCCCCGCCCCCGGCGGCGGCGGCGCGGCGGCGCTGGTGGGCGCCATCGGCACCGCCCTGGGCAACATGGTGGGCTCTCTCACCGTGGGCAAGAAAAAGTACGCCGATGTGGAGGCGGAGATCCTCGCCCTGAAATCCCAGTGCGACGCCCTGCAGACGGCGCTGCTGGATCAGGTGGAAGCCGATGACAAGGGGTTTGTGCCTCTGGCCAAAGCCTACGGCATCCCCAAGGACGACCCCACCCGGGACGCCGTCCTGGAGGAGGCCACCATCACCGCCTGCGCCGTGCCCATGCACATTATGGAGCTTTGCTGCCAGGCCATCGACTGCATCGCCGTATTCGCCGCCAAGGGCAGCCGTCTGGCTGTATCCGATGCCGGCTGCGGGGCGGTATGCTGCAAGGCTGCGCTGCAAGCCGCTTCCCTGAATGTGTTCATCAATACCAAGAGCCTGAAAAATCGCGCCGCTGCCGAGGAGATGAACGCCAAGGCCAACGGTATGCTGGATAAGTACTGCGCCCTGGCGGACGAGATCTTCGCACAGGTACGCGCCAACTTCAATTAACCGACAAGGAGATTACATATTATGGCAAAATTACTGCTGGGCAAGGAAGTTACCGACGCACTGAACGCCGACCTGCAAAAGCGCACCGCCGCCCTGGCCGCCGCCGGGAAGAAGGCCACCCTGGGCATCATCCGCATTGGCGAGGATCCCAGCGATCTGAGCTACGAACGGGGCGCCACCAAGCGCGCCGAGCTGGTGGGCGTGGAAGTGGTGAAGTTCCTGCTGCCCGCCGACGCCTCCAAAGAGGAAGTTTTGGCCACCATCGACAAGGTGAACGCCGACCCCGCCATCCATGGCGTGCTCATGTTCCGTCCGCTGCCCAAGCACCTGAAGGCGCACCAGGACGAGATCTGCAACCGCCTGGATCCCAAGAAGGATGTGGACTGCATGACCGACCTCTCCAACGCCGGTGTGTTCGAAGGCCGGGCAGACCTGGGCTTCGCCCCCTGCACCCCCGCCGCCTGCATGGAGATCCTGGACTATTACGGCATTGACTGCAAGGGGAAGAACGCCGTGGTCATCGGCCGGAGCCTGGTGGTGGGCAAGCCTGCCGCCATGATGCTCATGGGCAAGAACGCCACCGTCACCGTATGCCACACCCGCACCGTGAACACTGCGGAGATTGCCCGGAACGCGGACATCCTCATCTCCTCCGCCGGCGTGCTGGGCAGCCTGACCCGGGACTTTGTGCGCCCCGGCCAGGTGGTCATCGACGTATCCATCAACTGGGATCCGGAGAAGCCCAACGCCAAGGGCGGCAAAGGCGCCATTGCCGGCGACGCCGTATTTGAAGAGGTGGAACCCATTGTGGACGCCATTACGCCCGTTCCCGGCGGCGTGGGCAGCGTGACCACCAGCGTGCTGATGAAGCACGTGGTAGAGGCCGCCGAGCGCGCCTGAGTCTTTTGTGAAAAGCCTTCCAGGGGCTTCAAAAAGGCTTCGCAGGCCGCCAAGCGGGTCTGTGCCATTGCAAACCACTGGCGGGGGGATCGCCCCCCGCCGTCTTTTTTCCAAGGAGGGTTTATGAAAAAAGTCAAAAATCTGTCGGAAAGCAGCTTCCTGATGCTGTTTTTTGCGTGCATTTCCCTGTGCTTTCTCTTAGGCGGCGTCTGTATGCCGGATCGGGGAGATATGTTCTCCGGGCTGGGCGCCATCCTCTCCTCCACCGCCAAGGTTTCCACCAATTACTTTGCCGTGGGCGGCTATGCGGCTACATTCCTGAACATGGCGCTGGTGGGTTTTGCCAGCCTGGCGCTGTTCCGTTTTCTGAAGGCCACGGTGAACAATGTATCCACCCTGGCGTTCCTGCTCACCCTGGGCTTCGCCTCCTGGGGCATCAACATCCTCAATATGTGGCCCACGGTGCTGGGCGTGGTGATCTACGGCCTGGTAAAAAAGGAGCCTATGGGCAGCCTGGCCAACGCCATGCTCTTCTCCACGGGCATCGCCCCCATCATCTCGGAGATGCTGCTGCGCTATCCCCATGCGGAGGCCGTGGGCTTCCACTGGGCGGGCGTGCTGCTGGCTCTGGCAGTGGGCTTTGTTATCGGCTTCTTCCTGCCGGCAGGGCTGTCCAACTCCCCCAAGGTACACAAGGGCTTTTCCCTCTACTCCGCGGCGCTGCCTGTGGGAATGACGGCTTTCCTGCTCCAGGCTGTGCTGTACAAGAGCCTGGGGGTAGAACTGCCCGCCGCCCCCGCTGCCGAGACGCTGCAGGTGGCCTCCGCATTGGCGGTGAACGTGTTCTGCGCCGCCGTATTCGGTCTGTGCATCGTGTTTGCCCTGCTCCTGGGCTGCACTCCCAAGCAGTATTGGGCTCTGCTCACCGCCAAGGATCAGGTGTCCAGCGTGTCCGCCAGCATGGGCAACGCCGTGATGCTGATGAATGTGGGTGTGTACGGTCTGTTTATCCTGGCTTACTACGACCTGGTGGGTGCCAGCTTCAACGCCGTCACCTTCGGCCTGATCTTCTGTATGCTGGCCTGCTGCAACTCCGGCAGCCATCCCGGCAGCGTGTGGCCCATTATGGCGGGCTATGCGGCCGCCTCCTTTGTCTTCGGCTGGCTGTCCACCCTGGTCGGGGGCACCTTCGTCCAGGCAGTAAATGCCCAGGCCATCCTGACGGGTCTGTGCTATGCCAACGGCCTCAGCCCCATTTCCAGCAAATACGGCTGGCAGTACGGCTTCCTGGCGGCGGTGCTCCACTACTGCATGGTCACCACCGTGCCCAATCTTCACGGCGGCTACTGCCTGTATAACGGCGGCTTTACCGCCGCGCTGGTGTGCCTGCTGCTCATTCCTGTTCTGGAGCGGTTCTGCCGCACCAAGCAGGAGAAGCTGGCAGCCAAGGTACAATAAAACACCGGGCTGCCGGGGGATCCCCCGGCAGCCCATTGCGTTTCGCTGGCATTAGTATTTTCTGCTGTAATAGCATTTGAAGATCAGGCAGAGCAGCGCGTGCAGTGTGATACAGGCCAGAATGGTGACGCCCACCACTGGGGAGAAATACCCGGCGGCGACGCCCGCCGCGGCTCCGGTGAGCAGGAACGCCCGGGTCGCCTCCGCCCGGGCGGAGGTCCAGATCTTCTGCTGCCGCTCGTCGTGCTCCTGGACATAGGCCCGCTTCAGCGCTTCCTCATTCCGCAGCGCGCGAATGCTTTTGACCAGCCCAAATACCATCACCGCCAGGACGCCGAAAGCCGCGCCCGATAAGAATCCGCGCCATGCGGAGGCATAATGGCTGTCGCCCCCCAACGGCTGCAAATGGATCAGCCCCGCCTCGGCGGCGAAGCCGAAAATGGTTATGACCGCCATAACTGCCGCCGCAGCCGCCGTCATCCATATTTGCCTGCGCAGTTTTTCCCGATATTGTTTCATTGTCCATCCTCCAAATCTGAAAAGTCAAATACTTCCTCAATGGTCAGCCCGAAATAGCGGACAATTTTATAGGCCAGGGGGAGCGAAGCCGTGTACTTCCCCACCTCGATGGAGGTGATGGTCTGCCGGGTCGTACCCACTGCATCCGCCAGCTCTTCCTGGGACAGCTTCCGCGCCTTCCGCAGTTCCCGAATCCTACTGTTCATTGCGCCCTCCTTTCCCGGCATCCCGGTTTTGATTTTTGCTAAGTCGACTTTGCTTTTTTAGTATAGCACGCTTTGCAAAAAATGTCAAGCGCGCTTTGCAATTTTCTTCAAAATACGGCGGCGGGAAATTTTCCCGCCGCCGGCCTTTTCATTTCATAAACTTATCCACCGCTTGACACAGGTCATCAATGGCCGCAGAATCCCCCGCCGCCACCGCGTCCACCATGCAGTGGCGCATATGATCCTTCAAAATGACCTTGCCCGTGTTGTCCAGGGCGGAGCGCACCGCCGCCAGCTGGATCAGCACCTCCGAGCAGTCATACCCCTCCTCCACCATCCGCTTCACCTTCTCCAGGTGGCCGATGGCGCGCGCCAGGCGGTTGAGGACGGCCCTCTGATTTTCGTGGACATGGCTGTGGGAATGGGGCAGGCCGTGGGCGTGCATATAGGCGTGGTTATGTTCCTGGGTGTGATCGTCCATGGCGAGCGCCTCCTTTTTGACATTCTATGGGCATTATACCCCAAAAAAGCCACCGCCGCAAGCCCGGCGGGGGGATTTTTTCCCGTAAAATCACGGATTTCCTTTGACGGTGGGGCTTCTTTCTGCTATAATGCCATCTTGAGAGAAAGCGCCCGGCAGCGCCGGGCTTTGGGAGGAATCGCATCATGCGCATGAGAAAAAAGGCCAATCTGGAGCCGCGGATGGAGCGCTGCCGCTCCTGGCAGGTGCTGGATCCCGCCGCCCAGAAGGGGAATTGGCGGGAATTGTACCCACAGTGCACCGCGCTGTGGGTAGAGGTAGGCTGCGGCAAGGGCAAGTTCACCGTGGAGACCGCCCAGGCCAACCCGGATATACTCCTTATCGCCATTGAACGCTGCCGGGAGGCCATGGTCATGGCCATGGAGAAAGCCCGGGATCTGGAACTGAAAAACGTATTCTTTGTGGATATGGACGTGGCGCTGATGGAGGGCTGCTTCGCCCCCGGGGAGATCGACCGCCTGTTCATCAACTTCCCTGATCCCTGGCCTCGGAGCAAAAACGCCAAGCGGCGGCTTACCTACCGCACTTTCCTGCGGCTCTACAGCCGCGTCCTTCGGGAGGAGGGTGAAATCCACTTCAAGACGGACAACGCCAAACTCTTTGACTTCACCTTGGAGGAACTGGCGCTGGTGGGTCTTCCGGTGCAAAACGTCACCCGAAACCTCCATGCCCAGGGAGTGGTGGGTATTCTGACCGGGTATGAGGAAAAATTCCATGCCCAGGGCGTACCCATCCATCGCTGCGAGATCATCTGCCATCCCATCCCAGACGAGGCGGCGCAATGAGCGGCTATTTCGCGGGAAGTTGGGAGGTAGCTGTGATCGGCGCGGGTCACGCGGGCATCGAAGCCGCCCTGGCCGCCGCCCGCCTGGGGCTGAAAACAGTGGTTTTCACCATCAATCTGGACGCCGTGGGCAATATGCCCTGCAACCCGGCCATCGGCGGCACAGGCAAGGGGCACCTGGTGCGGGAGCTGGACGCCCTGGGGGGCGAAATGGGTGCAGCCGCAGACAAAAGCTGCATTCAGTATCGGATGCTGAACCGGGGCAAAGGTCCCGCCGTCCATTCCCTGCGAGCTCAGGCCGACCGGCGGCGCTACCAGGAAGTAATGAAGCATACCCTGGAACTGCAGGAAAACCTCACCTTGAAGCAGGCTATGGTGACCAAGCTGCGCACGGAAAATGGCCGCGTAATCGGCCTGGAAACCCAGCTGGGCGCCATTTATGACGCCAAAGCGGTTATTATTGCCGCAGGCACCTATCTGGACAGCACCGTTATTACCGGAGACAGCGTTTATCCCTCCGGTCCGGACGGTATGCACCCGGCTCTGGGGCTGGCGGACAGCCTGGCGGCGCTGGGGCTGCATCTGCGGCGGTTCAAAACCGGCACGCCCCCCCGGATCAACCGAAAAAGCGTGGACTTCTCCAAAATGGAACTGCAAACCGGGGATGAACACCCCCAGCCCTTTTCCTTCCGCACAGAGCAGCCGGTGGAGAATTCCGCCGTGTGCTACCTGACCTACACCAACGAGAATACCCACAGGATCATTCGTGAAAATCTCCACCGCTCCCCCATGTACGACGGCACCATCACCGGCGTAGGCCCCCGATACTGCCCCAGTATTGAGACGAAGATCGTCCGCTTCGCCGATAAGCCCCGCCATCAGCTCTTCATTGAGCCATGCGGGCAGAATACCGAGGAATTATATGTCCAGGGGCTGTCCTCCAGCCTGCCGGAGGATGTGCAGACGGCCATGCTGCACACCATCCCCGGCCTGGAGCGGGCAGAGATGATGCGGCCGGCCTATGCCATTGAATACGCCTGTATCGATCCCACCCAGCTGCTGCCCACGCTGGAATGCAAGAAAATATCCAGCCTGTACGGCGCGGGGCAATTCAACGGCACCTCCGGCTATGAGGAAGCCGCCGTGCAGGGCTTCGTGGCAGGGGTGAACGCCGCCCGGAAAATCCAGGGGAAATCCCCGTTCCTCCTCACCCGGGACACCAGCTATATCGGTACGCTCATCGACGATTTGGTGACCAAGGGTACGGAGGAGCCTTACCGCATGATGACCAGCCGCTCGGAATACCGTCTGCTCCACCGGCAGGACAACGCCGACCAGCGGCTCACCGCCCTGGGTGCGGAAATTGGCCTGGTGCCCCCTGCGCGCCTCCGGGCAGTGGAAGAAAAATACCAGGCCGTTCGCCGGGAAGTCCGGCGCTTGGAGGGCACCGGCGTTGCCGCCAGCGAAGCCCTGAACGCCATGCTGGCGGAAAAGTCCTCCGCCGGCGTCGTCAACTCCGCCCGGCTGGCGGATCTGCTCCGCCGTCCCGGGATCGGCTATGACGACCTGGCTCCCTTTGATCCGGAGCGTCCTGCGCTGTCCGCCGCCGTTACGGAGGAAGTGGAAATTCAAATCAAATACGCCGGCTACCTGGAACGGCAGGAAAAGCAAGTGGCGCAGTTCCGGCAGGAGGAATCCCGGAAGCTGCCGGAAGACATAGACTATCACGCCATCAACGGCCTGCGGCTGGAGGCGCGGCAGAAGCTCAGCGAAATCCGTCCTGTGTCCCTTGGGCAGGCCGGACGCATTTCCGGCGTCAGTCCGGCGGATATCGCAGTGCTGCTGATCTATCTGGGGCAGCGCAGCGCTGGAGAATCATAAAACGCCATCCCGCCCGCCGTTCGGGAAAAGCCGGCGCCGCACCCGGCGCCAGCCCTCCGCATAGGATAGTCGGAGGCGATTTTATGGCAATTGTAGATACCACTGTCCCCATCACATCCGCCAGCTGCGACCGAATGATCCGGGAGATCGTGGGCGTATACCCCTTCTGCCGCAGCGAAGTACTTACCAATACTGTGTTTCAGCGGCCTGTCCGCACCCTAGTCATAGGGAATGGGAGCCGCAAAGTGCTCTATACCGCCGCCCATCACGCCAATGAGTGGATCACCGCACTGGTGCTGCTGCGCTTCGCGGAGGAACTGGCGGAGGCCATCGCGTCGGACGACGCCATATACGGCGTCCCTGCCCGGCTGCTGGCGCAGTCCTCGACCATTTATATGGTGCCCATGGTGGATCCGGACGGAGTAGACCTGGTAGTAGGGGCAATCCCGCCCCAATCTCCCAGCTTTCTGGCTGCCCAGATATTGGCATCTTCCTTTCCGGAAATTCCTTTCCCTGCGGGTTGGAAAGCTAATCTGGTGGGGGTGGATCTGAACCTGAACTATCCCGCCGGATGGCTCCAGGCACGGGAGATCAAATTCGCCCAAGGGTTTGACCGGCCGGCTCCCCGGGACTTCGTAGGCCGCGCGCCCCTGAATCAGCTGGAGACCCGGGCGCTGGCAGGGTATACCCAGACGCTTGACCCCGCGCTGGTGCTGGCCTATCACACCCAGGGGCGGGTCATCTACTGGCAGTTCCGGGATTATTTTGTCCCCGGGGCAGAGGAATTGGGACGGCGCTTTGCCGCCGCCAGCGGCTACTCTCTGGAGGAAACGCCTTATGCCTCCAGCTTTGCCGGGTTCAAGGACTGGTTCATCCAGGACTACCGCCGCCCGGGCTATACCATTGAGGTGGGCGAGGGAGAGAATCCTCTGCCCCTATCCCAGTTTGACCAGATCTACCGGGAAAATATCGGCATCTTGACCATTGCCGCCGCGCCGGATCTGGCAGAAAGCTAAAACACGATTACAAAAGCGAGGTATTTCCATGGTCGTATTTTTTGACATTGACGGCACCATCGTTGACGAGGCCACGCAGATCCTGCCCCAGTCCGCCGTAGACGCTGTGGCGGAGCTTGTCCGCCGGGGGCATCAGGCCATCGTAAATACCGGTCGGCCTTTCGGGCATATTGACCCCCGGGTGCGCGCCATGGCCTTTACCGGCTATGTCTGCGGCTGCGGTATGGAACGGATTCTGGACGGAAAAGTTGTCTCCCGCGCCATGCCAGAGGAAAGCCTGTGCCGGTATGTGCGGGATTCTGTCCGGGAATGCGGGATGCAGGTGCTCTATGAGGGGGAAACCGAACTATATTCCGACGGCCGCTGGTCGCTGGGCGCCGCTGCGGTGCGGGAAGCCGCCCGGATGCACAAGAAAGGCTTCGCTACCCGGGAAATAGACAGCTTGCCCCATTGCCGGTTCATGAAGTTTGTCACCCACGACGCGCCGGGCTGCCGTCGGGAGGAAATGCTCCGGCGGATGCAGCCCTACTTCTCCTGCATCGACCGGGATAACTCCATGGTGGAATATGTGCTCAAGGGTTACAGCAAGGCCGGCGGCGCGGCGGCCTTGCTGGCGGAGCTGGGCTGTCCCAGGAGCCAGGTCTATGCCATCGGCGACAGCGCCAACGATCTGCCCATGTTCGCTCAAGCCGCCCACACCGCCGCCCTGGGGGACGGCATGGCACAGCTGAAAGCGCAGGCGGAATATGTCACTGCCCCCGTCCTTCAGGACGGCGTTGCCCAGGCGCTGCGTCACTGGGGTCTCATCGGAGCATAAAAAGCGCCGCCTGCTTTCGCAGGCAGCGCTTCCCTTTTATCGGCTGCGGACGGTCACTTGCAGGCCGCCCAGCACATCCAGCACCTTTTCGTGCAGGGGCTTGTCAAAGGAGTCCGTCAGGGCGGCGTCCACCACAATGGATGCCTCCGGATAGCGGCTTTGGAGCACCACCGCGTTGCTCACCACGCAGATGTTGCTCACCAGCCCCACCAGTTCGATCTCATCGGCGCGCTCCGGCAGTACCCCGGCCACCGCCGGGTCGGCGACGTCCATGCCAAAGGACAGCTTGTCAATGGCCTTGGCCTCCACCTCCGCCAGCGCCCTGGCCGTCTCGCCATAAACCTGCCAGCCGTCGCTGCCCCGAATACAATGCGGCACGGGGAGATTCCGCCCCTCCCGGGTGGAAAGATAGTTTTCAAAATGCGTGTCCCTGGTGTAGAACACATGGCCCTTTCCGTATTGGCGCACCTTCCGGGCAATGCCCGTGTCCAGCTTCTCCGCACCGGGGAAACCCAGCGCGCCGTCCACAAAGTCCTTCTGATAATCGATGACGAACAAATACCGTTCCATTTTTCCGCCTCCAGGGAATTTTATTTGTTATTACCATAGCAAATTCCCCTGGAAAAGTCAACCGGGCATTGCATGACGGCAAATAATTTGGTACAATGGGGAAAAGAAAGCAGAAGCTGGTGAGATTTTGAACCAAATCCAAGACTACATCGCCGTTTTCGACTCCGGCCTGGGCGGCATCAGCGTGCTGCGTCACCTGCGCGCCCGGATGCCCCAGGAGCGCTACCTCTATTTCGGCGACTCCGCCAACGCCCCCTACGGCGCCAAGTCCACAGAGGAGGCGCAGGCGCTTACTCTGGCCGCCGCCGAGCGACTGCTCCGCAGGGACGTCAAGGCGCTGGTGGTTGCCTGCAACACCGCCACCGCCGCCGCCATTCAGCCGCTGCGCCAAGCGCACCCCGATCTCATTATCATCGGCATGGAACCGGCGCTGAAGCCCGCTGCCGAGCACTTCCCCCAGGGATGTGTCGGCGTGATGGCCACGCCGCTGACCCTGCGGGAAGAGAAATTTATCCGTTTGCTCCACCGCTTTGACGAAAGCTGCCGGATCGTTCCCATTCCTGCGCCGGGGCTGGTGGAGCTGGTGGAACAGGGCAAGGCCAATTCCCCCCAATCCCTGGCGCTGCTGGAATCCATCCTCTCCCCCTATTGCGGAAAGCTGGACGCGCTGGTGCTGGGCTGCACCCATTACCCCTTCGCCAAGCCCACCATCGCAAAAATCCTGGGAAACCGCACCCAGCTGCTGGACGGCGGCCCCGGCACCGCCCGGGAAACCCAACGGCGGCTGGCAGCCGCCGGACTGCTGCGCAGCGGAACGGGTGAACTCATCCTGGAAAACAGCCTGCCCGGCGAGGAGATCCTCGCCCTGGCTCGCCATCTGGCAGAAACAGAACTACCATAAGGAGGGGCTTTATGAACAATATTTTAGTCATCGGCATCGCCGGAGGTTCCGGCAGCGGCAAGACCACCCTGATGCGCAACATCGTGCAGCGATTTGAGGGGGCGGTCACCGTCATCAGCCACGACAATTACTACAAACGCCACGACGAGCTGCCCTACGAAGAACGCTGCAAGCTGAATTACGACCAGCCGGACGCCTTCGACACCAGTCTGATGGTCTATCAGCTGGAGTGTCTGCGCCATGGGGAGGCTGTGGACTGTCCGGTATATGACTTTGCACTGCACAACCGCTCCAGCGAAACCATCCACATCGTCCCCAAGCAGGTAATTATCGTAGAAGGTATCCTGATTTTTGAAAACCAGCAGCTGCGGGACTTGATGGATATTAAAATTTTTGTGGACACGGACGCAGACGTCCGCCTGTGCCGCCGGATCAAGCGGGATGTGAACAAGCGGGGACGGACTTTGGAAAGCGTCCTCAAGCAGTATCAGGAGACGGTGAAGCCCATGTACGAGCGGTATGTGGAACCAAGCAAAAAATACGCCGACATCGTAGTGCCCGAGGGCGGGAAGAACTGGATTGCCCTGGACATGATCCTTGGGCGCATCCAGCGGCATCTGGACGAGACGGAGGGTTAACGCATGACGCCCCAGGCGCTGATCTTTGACATTGACGGCACCCTCTGGGATTCCCGCGCCCTGGTGGCGGAGGGCTACAATCTCCAGCTTCGGGACGAGGGTCTTGACCGCCTGTGCGTAAACGCGGAGCAGCTGCGCCCTCTGTTTGGCCAGGTGATAACCGCCATTGCCGACGCGCTCCTGGGTTCCATCCCGGAAGGGGAACGCTATGGGCTGATGGAGCGGTGTATGGCGCGGGAGAATCGCTATCTGGCGGAAAATCCCTGCGACATTGGCTATCCGGAGATCCGGGAAACCCTGGAAGCCTTGGCGGAAAAATTTGACTTATACATTGTCAGCAACAGTCAGCGGGACTACCCGGAGCTGTGTATGGAGAAGCTGGGCATCGCCCGCCTGATCCGGGGACATCTGTGCTTTGGGGACACCGGCACGCCCAAGGATCAGACCATCCTCCGGCTGCTGCGGGAGCATACCATCTCCTCCGCTATGTACATCGGCGACACCCAGGCAGACTGCGACAGCGCCCACGCCGCAGGCATCCCTTTCCTCTGGGCAGCCTACGGCTTCGGGAAAGCGACGGATTACGACGACATGGTTTCCCAGCCCCGGGAGCTGCGGAAACTGCTGAACCAACAGAAATAGGAGGACGCCGCCGAAACATTCGGCGGACAGCGGATTTATGGCAATTACCCTGGATTCCCAATGTCTGATCTGCCACCTGCGGCGAAATGTGGAGACCGCCCAGCGCCTGGGGGACAGGCAGACCGCCACCGCCTTTGCCAAGGCGCTGATGGAACTGTATCTTAGCGCGCCGGAGGCGTGGAGCTCCCCCTGTCTTGCCCCCGGAACCACCGCGCTCTTTCAGAAATTCTACGGTCTGGAGGCAGACCGCTTCCGCCGGGAAAAGCAAACCTCCAACCAGTTTGTTCTGGCGCGGCTGCCGGATATCCAGGCTCGCATAGACGCCGCGCCCGATCCGGTATTTGCCGGACTGCAATTCGCCATCCTGGGCAATTACATCGACTTTTCCGCCTTGCAGCAGGAGGTCAGCTTTGAGGCGCTGGATGCGATGCTCCAGGAGGCGCTGCGCATGACGCCGGACGCGGGAAGCTATGCCGCCTTTCAGACGGATTTGGCGCGGGCGCAGCGCCTGCTCTACTTGACGGACAACGCCGGAGAGATCGGCTTTGACCGCCTCTTTGCCCAGGCCATCGCACGGCGCTACCCCCATCTGAGCATCACTTTCTGCGTCCGTGGCGCCCCCGCCATGAATGACGCAACCCGGGAGGACGCCGCGCTGATGGGCGTCCCTTTTCCTGTCATCGACAACGGCAACGCCATCCCCGGTACGGAGCTGTCCCAGCTGGGAGCGGAGGCAAAGGCCGCCCTGGAAAGCGCGGACGTGATCGTTGCCAAGGGGCAGGGCAATACCGAGACGCTGCTGGGCTGCGGCTACAATATCTATTATGCTTTCCTGATAAAATGCCCGCGGTTCATAGAGCTTTTTCACCGGGAAAAGTTCACGCCCATGTTTTTCCGGGAGCGAGCCGGCATCCCCAGGCAATAGCGCGCCTGCGGGCACGCCGGTTCCTTTTCTCGTCACAGTCTCTTGGCAAAATGAACAAATTGCCAAAAAAGCTTTGGTTAGGGCAAATTTCCTGTTGAATTTGCCGCCGTGGTGTGTTACGATATCATTGTATCGATATGGGCGCATTGCGCCCAGAAAAGAAGTCCTGGCAATGAAGGATTGCCTGATATTTAGGAGGTAAGAAACCAATGAATGTTGCAGAAATCATGGACAACCGCAGCGCATTCTCCTTCGAGGTATTCCCCCCGAAGACGGATGTGGGCATGGAAAAGCTGTGCGGCGAGGGCGGCGTGCTGGATCAGCTGTGCTCTATGAACCCGGACTACATCTCCTGCACCTACGGCGCGGGCGGCACCAACGTGGGTAAAAACCTGGAAGTGCTGGATCACATCATTAAGGGCGGCCGCACCATCGGCGTGACGCACTTTACCTGCATCGGCAACACCAAAGAAGGCATCAAGGAGCAGCTCCAGACCTATCTGGATCACGGCATCGACCATATGCTGGCTCTCCGGGGCGACCTGCCCTTCGGCTGGGCCGGCACCGGCGGCGACCTGCACTACGCCACCGAGTTGGTAAAATTCGTCCGGCAGGAGTTCGGCGACAAGTTCACCATTGCCGTAGCCGGCTCCCCCGAGGGACATATCGCCTGCCGCAGCCTGGAAGCGGACATCGCTTTCCTGAAGCAGAAGCAGGATAACGGTGCCGACTACATCATGACCCAGCTGTGCTGGGATATGGATCAGTTCCGCTACTGGCTGGATGCTATCCGCGCCGCCGGCGTGTGGCTGCCCGTGGACGTGGGCATTATGCCCATCCTGGATCAGGCCGCGACCATCAATATGGCTCTCTCCCGCAACGGCTGCGTGATGCCCCGGGAGCTGTGTGAAATCATCTCCAAGAACTGGATCTTCCCCAACCCCTTCGTAAAGGATCCCTTCGACGCGGATGTGGAGGGCAAGAAGGCCAGCTTCAAGGAAGCCGGCATCGAGTACACCATCCGTCAGATCGACGAGTACCGCGCCTGCGGCATCAGCGGCATCCACCTGTACGCACTGAACAAGTACGAGGACGTGGCGCGGATTGCCAAGGAAGCCGGCCTGCTGAACACCATCTAACCGTGTTTTCCATACCCCCGCACCCCCGCCGGGGATGCGGGGCGCGCAATGCGCATTTCCCACTGGCAAAGGAGTAACTATACTATGGCAACACCCCATACCATCGCGGTAGCCGGCAAGGGCGGCGTGGGTAAAACCACCACCTGCGGTATGCTCATCGACTATCTGTGCAAGAAGAAGCAAGGCCCCGTCCTGGTGGTGGACGCGGACGCCAACAGCAACCTGAACGAGGTGCTGGGGGTGGAAGTGGAAACCAGCCTGGGCGCAATCCGGGAGGAAATGGCACAGGCGGAGCTTCACGGCACCGTCCCCGCCGGCATGACCAAAGCGGATTACGCCGATATGAAGTTCGGCGAAGCGCTGATCGAAGAGGACGACTTTGATATGCTGGTGATGGGCCGCACCCAAGGCAAGGGCTGCTACTGCTATGTGAACGGCGTCCTGAAAACCCAGATCGACAAGTACGCCAAAAACTACCGCTATCTGGTCATGGACAATGAAGCAGGGCTGGAGCACGTGGCGCGGGGGACCCTTCCCCATGTGGACACCATGCTCCTGATCTCCGACTGTTCCCGCCGGGGCATCCAGGCAGTGGCTCGGATCGCGGAAATGATCGAAGAAATGTCCCTGAAGCCCACCCAAATGGGTCTGATCGTCAACCGCGCCCCTGGCGGCGTGCTGGACGATGGTGTCAAAGCCGAAATTGAAAAGCACGGCCTCACACTCTTCGGCGTGCTGCCCCATGATGATGCCGTATACCGCTGCGACTGCGACGGCAAGCCGTCGGCGAAGCTGCCGGAGGACGACCCTGTGAAGGTCGCCCTGCGGAACATCATGGGTTCCATCGGGCTGTAAGCGCCCGAACCAATTCGTTTTCCCAATAAATTTATGGATAATACTAAGGGGGATCATTACAATGTCTTTTGTTCCTAAGACGCAGCCCTTCAGCGGCAAGATCAATGCCGTGACTCTGGGCACCGGTGACAAAGCTGTGGTCATCGGCGGTCAGAACGTGCTGCCCTTCTACACTTTCGACGCGCCCATTGAGCACGCGCCGAAGATCGGTGTGGAGATTTCCGACGCCGCCAACGAATGGGATGTGGCCGGCCTCCGCACTTTCTACGAAGGCTGCACCACCATGGCCGACTACGCCAAGCGGGCGGAGAGCATGGAGGGCGCAGACTTCCTGTGCCTGCACTTCGAGTCTGCCGACCCCAACGGCGCCAACCGCTCCGTGGAGGACTGCGTCGCCGACGCCAAGGCCGTGGCCGAGGCGGTTGCCATGCCCATTGTGATTATGGGCTGCAAGAATATTGAGAAGGACGGCGAGCTTTTCAGCAAGATCGCCGAAGCCCTCCAGGGCAAGAACATCCTGGTGCTTTCCGCTCGTGCCGAGGACTACAAGACCGTGGGCGCTTCCGTTGCCCTGGCTTATGGTCAGAAGGTGGGCGCGGAGACTGCCGACGACATCAACCTGGCCAAACAGCTGAACATCATGCTCAAGGGTCTGACCGTGGCGCCCGAGTCCATCGTTATGAACATCGGCACCGCCGCCGTGGGCTATGGCTTTGAGTATGTGGCCTCCACCCTGGATCGCGTCCGCGCCGCTGCTCTGGCGCAGTCCGACGCCGACCTGCAAATGCCTATCATCTCCCCCGTGTCCTCCGATACTTGGGGTGTGAAGGAATCCACCGCTTCCGAAGAAGACGAGCCCACTTGGGGCTGCCGGGAAGAGCGGGGCATCGACATGGAAATCGCCACCGCCGCCGCCAACCTGGTGGGCGGTGCCGACGCCGTGATCATGCGTCATCCCGCCGCTGTCAGCACCATCAAGAAGTTCATTACCGAACTGATCTAATTTGGAAGGAGGAACCATACAATGGCATTGAAAGGTCTTGACATTTTTAAGCTGTCTCCCAAGAAGAACTGCAAGGAGTGCGGCAGCCCCACCTGTATGGCCTTCTGCATGAAGGTCGCACAGGGCGCGGCATCCATCGATAAGTGTCCCTACTTCTCCGACGAGGCGAAGGCTGTGCTCAACGAGCAGACCGCGCCTCCCATGAAGACCATTACCGTGGGCAACGACCTGAAGCTGGGCGGCGAGACTGTCCTGTTCCGGCATGAGAAGACCCTGGTAAATAAGAACCTGTACGCCGTGTGCGCCTGCACCCATATGGACGATGCCGCCGTGGACACTAAGCTGGCGGATATGCAGAAGGTGGACTATGAGCGCATCGGCGAAAGAATGTACGTAGAGTTCGTGCTGTGCAAGCATCACGACGGCGACTCCGCCGAAAAATATGTGGCGCTGGTAAACAAGGCCGCCGCCACCGGCCGCGCCCTGATCCTTGAGTGCCGGGATGTGGAGGTTGCCAAGGCTGCTCTGGCTGTGTGCAAGGAGGGCAAGCCCATCCTGAACGGCGCCACCCCTGACAACTGGGAGGCTATGAACGCCGCCGCTGCCGAGGCCGGCGTGACCTTGGGCGTATGGGCGTCCAACCTGTCCGATCTCTATGATACCGTGAAGAATCTGGAGGCCGCCGGCAACAAGAATCTGGTGCTGGATGTCACCGCCGCCACCGCCAAGGAGACCCTGGCCAACGCCGTTCTGGTGCGCCGCACCGCCCTGAAGGACGGCGACCGCAGCTTCGGCTATCCCTCCATCGTGAACGTGGCCAAGCTGGCCAAGGGCGATCCTCGCCTCCAGACCGCTTACGCCGCTATGTTCACCGAAAAGTACGGCTCCATCATCGTCATGGAAAACATGACCTACGCCGAGGCGCTGCCTCTGTACGGCCTGCGTCAGAACATTTTCACCGATCCCCAGAAGCCCATGAAGGTGGAAGCCAAGATCTATCCCCTGAACGGCGCCGACGAGAACAGCCCCTGCTGCCTGACTGTGGACTTTGCTCTGACCTACTTCCTGGTGTCCGGCGAACTGGAGCGGAGCAATCAGCCTGTGAACCTGCTGATCACCGACGCTTCCGGTATGTCCGTGCTCACCGCCTGGGCTGCCGGCAAATTCTCCTCTTCCTCCATTAAGAAGTTCTTTGATGAGAACGATATTGAAAACAAGATCAAGTCTCGCACCCTGATCATCCCCGGTAAGGTGGCTGTGATGAAGGGCGAGATCCAGGAGAAGCTGCCCGGCTGGAATGTGGTGGTAGGCCCCATGGAGGCTGTGCAGCTGCCCAAGTACATGAAGGATAAGGAATACGAGGCCGCCGCCAAGGCTGCCGCCGCTGAGAATGCCGCCAAGGTCACCACCACCGCCGAGGTGAAGGAGCTCTCCTTCGAGGAGCTGCTGGAGACCCGGGTTCCCAAGATCGAAGTGGTGGATATGGGCGTGCAGTATAAGGGGCATAATCCCGAAGCCAAGACTTTCGTCACCATCGGCGAGCGCATCCACTGCATTGCGCCCACCATCCGCAAGGCTATGGACGAGCGTGATCCCGAACCCATCCTGAAGCGTGCCGCCGAGCAGATCGCCGCCGGCGCTACTTACCTGGATGTGAACATCGGTCCTGCTGAAAAGGATGGTCCGGAGCGCATGATGTGGGCTGTAAAGCTGCTGCAGGAGAACTTCAACAACGTGCCCCTGGCGCTGGATACCGCCAACAAGAAGGCTATCGAGGCCGGTATCAAGGTATACAACCGCACCAACGGCAAGCCCATCGTGAACTCCGCCGACGCCGGTTCCCGTATCAGCTACATTGATCTGGCCGCCGCCAACGACGCCATCTGCATCGCCCTTTGCTCTGCCGACGGCATTGCCAAGGACAATGAGGAGCGGATGAAGCACTGCCACAATATGCTTGAGCGGGGCATGAGCCTGGGCATGACCTCCGACGATCTGTGGTTTGACCCCCTGTTCCTAGTGGTCAAGGGTATGCAGGACAAGCAGATGGAAGTGCTGGAGGCCATCAAGCTGTTTGCCGACGAGGGTCTGAAGTCCACCGGCGGCTTGAGCAACAACTCCAACGGCGCTCCCAAGCATGTCCGTCCCATCATGGACGCCACCCTGGTAGCCATGGCCATGATGCAGGGTCTGACCTCCGCCATCGTGAACCCCAATGACCTGCGGCTGATGGAGACCATCAAATCCTGCGACATCTTCAAGAATCACGTGCTGTACTCCGACTCCTACCTGGAGCTGTAATCAACCGTATTCCCATTGCCGGGAGGGGTTCTCCCTCCCGGCAAAAGCGCATTTATCCCCAAAATTTCTAAAGGAGGAGAACTTATGAGTGTACTAACCGATCTGATCTACGGCGGTTCCAACGCCGTAGCCGGTCTAACGGAAGGCGCTGTCAACGACGCCATTGCCAAGTATGGCGCGGACAAGGAGATCGCGTTCCCCGATACCGCCTACTACTTCCCCACCATCTATGCCGCCACCGGCGTGAAGGTGAAAACCCTGGGCGACCTGCCCGCCTGCGTGGGCGTGCTGAAAAGCCTGATTACCAACCAGGAGGATCTGGGACAGGCGCTGAATGCCGGTCTGGCTACTGCGGTGGGCGCGGAGATCCTGGAGGGTCTGAAATATGCAGAGGGCGGCAACCCCTATGAGAGCGACAGCGGCATCGGCTTCGTGCCCGACCCCATCATTCGTTCCCTGGGCGTGCCTCTGGTCACCGGCGATATCCCCGGCGTGGCCGTGGTACTGGGCAAAGCCAACGACCCCGCCGACGTGGTCAAGGTGGTCAAGGACTACCAGTCCAAGGGCATCCTCACTTTCCTGGTGGGTGATGTAATCGAGCAGTGTGCCGAGGGCGGCGTGAAGATGGGTCTGGAGCTGCGGGTCATCCCTCTGGGGCATGATGTGACCTCCGTGATCCATGTGGTTACTGTGGCCATCCGGGCGGCGCTGATTTTCGGCAATGTGAAGCCCGGCGATCTGGCGGGGCTTCTGGATTACACCAAGAACCGCGTACCTGCCTTTGTAAATACCTTCGGCGCCATTGACGCGGTGGTCGTCTCCGCCGGCGCAGGCGCCATCGCCCTGGGCTTCCCGGTGGTGGTGGATGTGGAGCTGGGTGAGAATCAGGTTCCCGGCGCACTGGAGTCCGTCACCGATCACAACGATACCGTCAAGCGCTCCCTGGAGATGCGGAATATTAAGATCAAGGTGAAGGAGCTGCCCATCCCCGTAGCCTTTGCCGCCGCTTTTGAGGGTGAGATCATCCGCAAGGCCGACATGAAGTGCGAATTTTATTCCGGCAAGAATCCCACCGCAGAGCTGGTGGTCATGCGGGATATGAGCCAGGTGGAGGATCACAAGATCACCATCATCGGCGATGATCTGGATTCCGGCAAAAAGGACTTTGCCCTGGCCACCTATGTGGAAGTGGCAGGCAGCAAGATGCAGCCGGACTTCGAATCTGTCATCGAGCGGAAGTTCCATACCTGGTTTAACTATCTGGAGGGCGTCATGCACACCGGCCAGCGGAATCAGGTGCGTATCCGCGTTTCCAACGACGCCTACGACAAGGGTCTGCGGATGAAGGATTTTGCGGAAGTTCTGTACACCATGATTATGGATGAATTTGACACCGTTGTGGATAAGTGCCAGGTCACCCTGATTACCGACCCTGAAAAGGCTGCCGCCTTCCGGGACGAAGTGGCAATGCCCCGCTACAACCAGCGGGACGACCGCCTGGCCTCCATGACCGACGAGTCCGTGGATTGCTACTATACCTGCATTCTCTGCCAGTCCTTCGCCCCCGCCCACTGCTGCGTGGTAACCCCCGAGCGGCTGGGTCTGTGCGGCGCGGTGAGCTGGCTGGACGCAAAAGCCACCTATGAACTGAACCCCAACGGTCCCAGCCAGCCCATTTACAAGGAAGGCTGCATGGACGAAAAGACCGGCCGCTATGAATCCGTCAACAAGGCCGTGGCGGAAGCCACCCACGGCGCGGTGGAGAACATCACCCTGTACTCCATCCTGGAGGATCCCATGACCAGCTGCGGCTGCTTTGAATGCATCTGCGGCATCGAGCCTATGAGCAACGGCTTCATTGTGGTAAACCGGGAATTCAAGGGCATGACCCCTGCCGGCATGACCTTCGGCGAGCTGGCCAGCTGCACCGGCGGCGGCGTACAGACCCCCGGCTACATGGGTCACGGCCGCCACTTTATCTCCTCCAAGAAGTTCATCGCGGCGGAGGGCGGCATTGAGCGCATTGTATGGATGCCCAAGGAACTGAAAGACGATGTGGCCGAGCGGCTCAATAAGACCGCTATGGAGCTCTACGGCATTGAGAACTTCTCCGACTACATTGCCGATGAAACCGTTACCACCGACTGCGAGGAACTGCTGAACTGGCTCACCGAGAAGAATCACCCGGTATTGAGCATGGAACCTCTGATGTAATTTTTTCTTTTCACAGCGTCCCGGCCGGCTGCCCGCGCGGCCGGCCGGGAAAATCGTTCGCCTCCGCCGGAAGGTTTCCGGCGATTTGTTGGAAACATCGCAGCCGCTGGCTGTTTTACTATATTGATTTTGAAAGGGAAATGATTCATGAAAGTAACCTTCCAGATCGAAGACGCCTCCCCAGTCGTCATGGAATGTAATGCAGGCGACAATCTGCTGGAACTGGCGCGCCGGGGCAATGTGGCCATCGATGCTCCCTGCTCCGGCAACGGCTCCTGCGGAAAGTGCCGGGTAAAGCTGATATCCGGTCAGCTGGAGTGCCTTCCGTCCCGGCACATTTCCGACGAGGAGTGGGCGCAGGGCTGGCGGCTCAGCTGCAACTGCCGCGTGATGGGCGACGCTACGGTATTTGTGCCGGACATCGCCTCTGCTTATCAGTCCCGGATGAAAACCGCAGATCTCTCCTCTCCCCAGGAGATCGCCATCTTCCAGGAGGCGCAGGACGCCCTTCGGGAGAGCGGCATCCATTTCCAGAACGCTTTCCGCTCTCTGGTTTTGGAAATGACCGCCCCCACCCTGGACGACACCATGCCGGACAACGAGCGCCTTACCCGCGCCATCCAGGAAGCCCTGGGCGTGGAGCAGGTGGAGATCCCCTATGCCGTCATGGTAAAACTGGCTGCTGCCCTTCGGAAATACAATTTCCGCTTGTGCGTCAAGGGCGAATTAGTGGGGAATACCTTCCGCTGCATGGAGCTGTCCAGCCCGGAGGATACTGTCATCGCCGCCTGTGCCATCGACATCGGCACTACCACGGTTTCCATGGTGCTGGCCGATCTGGAAAGCGGCAGGCTGCTGGCCAAGGGTTCCTCCGGCAACGGCCAGATCCGCTACGGCGCGGATGTCATTAACCGCATTATCCAGCAGAGCCGCCCCGGCGGGCGGAAAAAATTGCAGGACGCCATCATCCAGGAGACCCTGACCCCCATCCTGGCCAACCTGTGCCGGACTGCGGGCATCTCCGCCAAGAGCATCCTGCAGCTGTGCGTGGGCGCCAATACCACCATGAATCATCTGTTTGTGGGAGTGGACGCAGAGAGCGTGCGCATGGAGCCGTATATCCCCAGCTTCTTTCACTGGGATGGGCTGCTGGCCGGGGATCTGCATTTGCCCGCCAATCCCCTGGCGCCTGTACGCATCGCTCCCAATATCGGCTCGTATGTAGGCGGCGACATCACCGCCGGTACCCTGGCCAGCATGATCTGGGACAAGGACGAGATGAGCCTGTTCATCGACCTGGGCACCAACGGCGAAATTGTCTTCGGCAACCGGGACTTCCTGATGAGCTGCGCCTGCTCCGCAGGCCCCGCCTTTGAAGGCGGCGACATTTCCTGCGGTATGCGCGCCACCGACGGCGCCATTGAAGCCTGCACCCTGGACAAGGAAACTATGGAGCCTTCCCTGTCCATTGTGGGCGACGGAGACCAAAAGCCGGTGGGTATCTGCGGCTCCGGCATTATCGACATCATTTCCGAGCTGTTCCGCTGCAGCATTATCAACGCCAAGGGACTGTTCGTCCGGGAGGGACGGCGGGTGCGCCGGGACGCCCACGGTATGGGGAGGTTCGTGCTGGCAGAGGCAGAGGAATCGGAGACCGGCCGGGAGATCTCCCTGAACGAAGTGGACATCGACAATTTTATCCGCGCCAAGGGCGCTATCTTCTCCGCCATTGACACGCTGCTCTCCTCCGTGGATATGACCGTGGACATGATCGACAAGGTATATGTGGCCGGCGGCATCGGCTCCGGCATCAACATGAAGAACGCCGTAAATATCGGTATGTTCCCAGATGTGGAGTTGGAGAAGTTTGCCTATATTGGCAACGCCTCCCTTACCGGCGCTTACGCCATGGTTATGAGCGACCAGGCCAATGCCAAGTGTGCCGAGGTGGCCGCCAACATGACGTATCTGGAGCTTTCCACCTACCCTGGATATATGGATGCTTTTGTTGCGGCCTGCTTCCTTCCCCACACCGACACCCGGCTGTTCCCCCACAGCCTCCAGGAAATGTGAGGGCTGCCGTATGCAGGTAGAAAACCACAAGGAAGAGGTTCCTTTCGAGCATTATGTCAACCTGTTCCGCAGTCTTTCCCCGGAGGACGCTCAGCGGCGGCTGCCGGACGTTCCCTGGGACGGCCAATGCTACTGCCTGACCCTGCTGGGGCGGGAGTATCGCATTGCCTGGCCGGAATACGCCATGATCCCGGCGGAGGGCAATGCTGTGCCGCCCCTGCCCACGCAAACCTTCCTGCTGCGCTATCTGCTGGAGGGAAAGAGCCTGCCAGCAGGGGACGGCTGGAAAACCTTTCGAGAAATGCCTTGGGGAGAGCTGTACCACCAGCCCTACAATGGCCGGATTCTCACCCGAGCGGCGTTTACCTTTGGCACAAGGCTGGCGGCGTTTCAGGCCGCAGCAGAGAAGCTGGGCGGGCAGCGCCTTCCCCACGGCGACGCCGGTTACCAGTTCCAGCTCATTGGCCTCTACCAGATGCAGCTGCTGCTGTGGGAGGGAGATGAGGAATTCCCCCCCAGCGCCCAAGTGCTCTACTCCGACAATTTCTCCCAGGGCTTTTCCCCGGAAGATCGTGTAGTGGCGGGCGATATTCTCATTTCCCACATCAAAAATCTTATGTAAACTAAGCCCTCGAATTTCGAGGGCTTTTTTCAAAGTTTTTCCCGGATAGCATTGTTTTTTCTAAAAATTCTGCTATACTTATCCTTGGATTTTATCCAGGCAAATTGTACTGCCCGCAGCTCTTTTAGGAGGAAACCATGAATATTATCATTGCAGGCGACGGCAAGGTAGGCGTGACGCTGACCCGGCAGCTGTCCGCGGAAGGGCACGACCTGACGCTGATCGACTTGAACGGCGATACCCTCAGCTCCACCATGGAGCAGTGCGACATTATGACGGTGCAGGGCAACTGCGCTTCCATGAGCATACTGGAGCAGGCTCGCGTAAAAAATGCTGATCTCCTGATCGCCGCCACCAACGCGGATGAGGTCAATCTTCTGTGCTGCATGACCGCGCGTACCATCAACGAAAAAATTCATACCATCGCCCGGATCCGCAACCCGGAGTATTCCGATCAGATCTACGCTATGCGCAGCGCCTTCGGCCTGTCCCTGACCGTGAACCCCGAGCGCCAGGCCGCCCAGGAGATCGAGCGCCTCTTGAAATATCCCGGCTTTCTGCGCCGGGATACCTTTGCCAAGGGGCGGGCAGAGATCGTGGAGCTGCGGGTGAAAGCCCAAAGCAAGCTGTGCAACATTTCGCTGGTAGAGATGTACCGCATCATCAAGTGCAAGGTGCTGGTGTGCACCGTACTGCGAGACGGCAGCGCCATCATCCCCAGCGGCAATTTTGTCCTGCGGGAAGGCGACCGGATCTTTGTCACCGCCCCCACCGCCAACCTGACCGGACTTCTGAAGAGCCTAGGCATCATCACCCGCCGGGTGCGGCGGGTGATCCTGTGCGGCGGCAGCCGGGTATGCTACTATCTGGCAAAGCGTCTGGAGGGTGACGGCGTACATGTGCAGATCATCGAAAAAGATATGGAGCGCTGCCGCCAGCTGGCCGCCCTGCTGCCCCAGGCCTGCATTGTCCAGGGGGATTGCACCAGCCAGGCGCGGCTGGAGAGCGAGGGGATCGACGACTGCGATGCGCTGGTAAGCCTCACCGGCATTGATGAAATGAACATGATCGTCTCTCTGTATGCCTCCTCCCGGGGCGTTCCCCAGGTGGTGACCAAACTGGGACGCAGCGAAAATACCGCGCTTATCAGTTCTCTGGAGCTGGGCAGCGTGGTGTGTCCCAAGGAGCTTTGCTGCAATACCATTGTTCGCTATGTTCGCGCCATGGAGAATCAGACCGGCGCGGCGGTTTCTGTGCACGCCATCGCCGACGGGCAGGCAGAGGCGGTGGAATTCCTGGTGGACGAAACCACCCGCCACTGCGGCGTGCCGCTGAAGGATATGAAGCTGCGCCCCAATGTGCTGATCTCCAGCATCACCCACGGCTCCACCACGGAAATCCCCAACGGCGAATCCATGTTCCAGCTGGGGGATACCGTGGTAGTCACCAGCCGCCGGGGTGTGCTGCAGCAGATCAACGACATCTTCGCCTGACGGGGGAAGCGCCATGAATTATAAAATGATCGGTCGTTTTCTTGCCCAAATCGTCACCATTGAAGCACTCTTCCTTCTCCCCCCTCTGTGCATCAGTCTGGTGGGCGGGGAGCAGAACGCCGTCCGGGGCTTTTTGCTGGCGTTGGCGGTGATGGCCGCGGCCGCCGGACTATTGTTCGCTCTATGCCGTGGGGGCGGCGGCAGACTTTTCGGTGCGAAGGAAGGTCTGGTCTGCGTCAGTGTGGGCTGGTTCTTCCTCAGCCTGCTGGGGGCGCTGCCTTTTTGGTTCTCCAGGGAGATCCCCAGATTTGTGGACGCTTTCTTTGAGACGGTTTCCGGCTTCACCACCACCGGCTCTTCCATTCTGCCGGCGGTGGAGCAGCTGTCCCGGGGAATCCTGTTCTGGCGCAGCTTTACCCATTGGATCGGCGGCATGGGCGTGCTGGTTTTCCTGCTGGCCGTTACTCCCAGCAGTAAAAACGGCAGCGGATTTACCATGCACCTGCTGCGGGCGGAAAGCCCCGGCCCGGACGTGGGCAAGCTGGTACCGCAAATACGCAAAACCGCCACCATCCTGTATCTGATCTATATTGGTCTGACCATTCTGAATATCTTCTTCCTCCTGGTGGGCGGGATGCCTCTGTTTGACGCACTCTGCACCGCTTTCGGCACTGCCGGCACCGGCGGCTTCGGCATCAAAAACGATTCCATGGCCAGCTATTCCCCCTATTTGCAGAATGTGTGCACTGTGTTCATGGCGCTGTTCGGCGTCAACTTCAGCTGCTACTACCTGCTGCTGGTGGGCGGCGTGAAAAATGTGCTGAAGGACGAGGAGCTGCGGCTGTATGTGGGGATTATCCTGGTGACTATCCTGCTGATCACATGGGATATTCGCGGTATGTACGCCTCTCTCTCCGAAGCCCTGCACCACGCCGCCTTTCAGGTGTCCAGCATCATCACTACCACCGGCTTCGCCACCACAGATTTTGGCCTGTGGCCTGCTTTTTCCAGATCCATTCTGCTGGGGCTGATGGTGGTGGGCGCCTGCGCCGGCAGCACCGGCGGAGGACTCAAATGCGCCCGGGTGCTGCTGCTCTTTAAGAGCCTGCGGCGGAATATTCATAAGGTGCTGCACCCCCAGAAGGTACAGGCCGTCCGCATCAACGGCAAAGTAGCTAACGAATCGGTGCTGGAAAACACCAACGCCTATCTGGCTGCGTATATCATCATTGTGGTTCTCAGCACCATCGCCATCTCCCTGGACAGCTACGACATCACCACAAACCTCTCCGCAGTTCTGTCCTGCTTCAACAACATCGGTCCAGGTCTGGAGGCCGTCGGCCCCCTCTATAATTTCGGCGGCTTCAGCGACATTTCCAAGCTGGTTCTTTCCCTGGATATGCTGGCCGGACGGCTGGAGATCTTCCCCATTCTCATCTTGTTCTCCCGGAGCACCTGGTTCCGAAAATAACCCCGCAATAAAAAGCCGCCCTGCCGGAAATTCTCCGGCAGGGCGGTTCCTTATACTTTCTTTGGGAAATGCACCAGGATGGTGGTGCCTGTTCCCGGGGCGCTTTGCAGCTCTATGGTTCCCCCGTGGAGCATTACCGCGTGCTTTACAATGGACAGCCCCAGGCCGGTGCCGCCCACTTCCTTGGAGCGGCTTTTATCCACCCGGTAAAACCGTTCAAATACCCGGTTCTGACTTTCCTTGGGAATCCCAATGCCCGTATCCGCCACAGTAAGCACCGTCTCCTGGGGGGACGAGGCCACATGAACCGTCACTCTTCCCCCGGGATGATTGTACTTAATGGCATTGTCGCACAGGTTATACACGATGCCGGAGAGCAGCTGCGGCACGCCGGACACCTGCGCCGCCTCGCCTGTGAGCTTCACCGTCACCTGCGCCTGTGCAGCGGCAGGCTCCAGGCTCTGCACCGCCTGTGCCGCCAGGGTATAGAGATCCGTCTGCTCCCAGGCCATGGCCTGACTGCCTTCATCCAGCTGCGACAGCTTAATAATGTCCTCCACCAGGCGGATCATCCGCTGCGCCTCTGCGTAAATACTGGCCGCAAATTTGGCGGTATCCTCCGGCTTAGCAATGCCCCCGGCCATGAGTTCGGCATAGCCGGAAATGGCATGGAGGGGCGTTTTCAGCTCATGGGACACATTGGCCGTAAATTCCCGGCGCATCTGCTCCGCTTGGAGGCGCTCGGTCACATCAAACAGCAGCAGCGCGATTCCGCTCACTGTCCCTTCGCTCTCAACAGGGCTGGCTTCCAGCTGGTAGCTTCGGCCGGAAATGACAATGCCCGTGCTGCTTTGCTGCCCCAGATGGGCTTTGTGCAGCAGCTCCTGCAGCTCCGGGCTTCGGTTGACCGTAAGGATATCCCGGCCGATTACGCTGCGGTCTGTCTCTAAAAGCTTGGCAGCCGCCGGATTGATGCTCAAGACGGTGTCCTCCCGCCCCAACAGGATCAGCCCCTCGCTCATATTTCCCGTTACTGTGGCAAACTCCTCCTGTTTCCGCCGCAGATCCACAGATTTTGCCCGCAGTAGCTGCTGCTGGCTGTCAATGCGCCGCAGCAGGGGCGCCAGTTCGTCGTAGCCCTCGTTGGTCAGCGGCGCGTCCAGATTCAAACGGTTCAGCGGCGCTACAATATTTCTGGACAGCCGGTGCGCCAGCACCAGCGAAAGCACCAGCGCCAGGGCGAACACTATGCAAATGGGCTGCGCCATACCCAGCACCAGGTTCAGCACTGTGCTTTGCGCCATGGACATCCGCACCACCGTGCCATCTGCCAGCCGCCGGGCATAATAGAGCGTGCGCTGGGTGAGGGTGCTGGAATAGCGGGTACTTTCCCCCCAGCCGTTCCGCAGCGCCTCCTGGAACTCCTCTCGATCCGCGTGGTTTTCCATCTGCGCCGCATCCTGCTCCGTGTCAAAGAGCACGGTGCCGTCGGCATCCAGCCAGGTAATCCGCCCCTCCAGCAAATTCATATTCTGAAAATAGTCCATGCCGGAAAGCTCCAGACCCTGGGCGGCCAGATCGATCTCAGACTTCAGCTGGCTCTGCTGGATGTTATTGAAGTAGCCATAAAGTACGCCCATAATCAGCACAACGCTGGCCAGAAACACGCCCAGCGCCACCAGCAAAATGGAGCGAAAAATGCGTTTGGTCATGCTTCCCGCGCCTCCATTCGATAGCCCACGCCCCGCACGGTCTGTATATACTCGCCGCACTCCCCCAGCTTTGTCCGCAAGGTACCGATATGCACATCCACCGTCCGTGTCTCGCCTACATAATTCGTCTCCCAGATGGTGTTAATCAGCTGATCCCGGGTGAATACCCGGCCGGGATTGGACATAAACAGCCGCAGCAGCTCAAACTCCTTCAAGGTCAGCTGCACCCGCTGCCCCTTGGCAGTCACCGTATGAGATTCCAGCTCCATGCGCAGCTGTCCCACCGTCAGGCTCGACCCAGCGCCGGGGTTGCTCCGGCGCAGCACCGCCTTGATGCGGGACACCATCTCCATCATGCCAAAGGGCTTGGCCAGATAATCGTCCGCTCCCAGATCCAGGCCGGTGACCTTATCAAACTCCGTTCCCTTGGCGGAGGCCATAATCACCGGAATGCGGCAGGTGGACGGCTCCGCGCGGAGAATTTTTAGGATCTCTATGCCGTCCTGCCCGGGCAGCATGATGTCCAGCAGCACCAAGTCGGGTTTTTCCGTCTCTACCGCCCGAAAAAAGGATGCGCCGTCCGCAAATCCTTGGGCATGGAAGCCGGAATTTTCCAGGGCATAGACCATCAAATTGCGGATATTGCCATCGTCCTCCACACAGTAGATCATCCTTCCCACTCCTCTCGGCTGCCGCTGATGGAGAAGCAGACCCATCCGGCGATGTTTACCGCATGGTCGCCGATGCGCTCAAAATATTTGGCAATCATCAATAGATCCACAGCGTATTCCGCTTCCAATTCCGGATTCTGCAAATGGCGGATGATATTCTTCTTGATTTTATCAAAGTAGCCGTCCACCACATCGTCGTAAGCCATCACCGCCTTGGCTCCCGCCACATCCTGATGTACAAAAGCGTCAATGGCATTGGTAACCATCTGTATGGTGGCCTGCGCCATATCGTGGATGTCCTGCGTTTCCTCCTGGGGAGACAGCTTTGCCACGCGGATGATCTCCGCAATATCCGCAGACTGGTGGCCGATCCGCTCCATGTCCGTGACCATTTTCAGCGCCGAGGAAACCACCCGCAGATCCCGAGCCACCGGCTGCTGCTGCAGCAGCAGCTTCAGGCACATATTTTCAATTTCCCGCTCCTTCTGGGATATTTCCGCAGAAATTTCCGTGGCCTGATCGGCCAGCGCCAGATCCCCCAGCAGCAGCGCCTGGGAGGACTTGGCGATGGCGCTCTCGCAAAGAGAGCCCATGGTGATCATGGCTCTGTTCAGCATTTGTAATTGCTGGTCGTACTGTACCCGCATTATCCAAACCTCCCGGTAATATAATCCTCTGTCCGTTTGTCCCGGGGCGTGGAGAAGAGCGTCTCCGTGTCCCCGTATTCAATCAGTTCCCCCAGCAGAAAGAACGCCGTCTGATCGGAAATACGCACCGCCTGCTGCATATTGTGGGTAACGATAACAATAGTATACTGCTTTTTCAGTTCCAATGCAAGGTCTTCAATCTTGGCTGTGGAGATGGGATCCAGGGCGGAGGTGGGTTCGTCCATCAGCAGCACCTCCGGCTCCACCGCCAATGCCCGGGCAATACACAGCCGCTGCTGCTGCCCGCCGGAAAGCCCCAGCGCCGACTTCTTCAGTTTATCCTTTGTTTCCTCCCAGATGGCCGCCTGACGCAGGGAACGCTCCACAATGTCATCCAGCTTCACCCGGGAGCGGATGCCATGGATGCGGGGGCCATAGGCGATATTGTCGTAAATGCTCATGGGAAAGGGGTTGGGCTTCTGGAACACCATGCCCACCCGCTTGCGCAGCAGATTCACGTCCATATTGCCGTAAATGTCCTGTCCCTCCAGGGTGACGCTCCCCTGGATGCGGCAGCCTTCCACCAGGTCGTTCATACGGTTCAGGGTCTTGAGATATGTGGATTTTCCGCAGCCGGACGGCCCGATGAGGGCGGTGATCTTTTTCTGGGGGATCCCCATGGTGATCCCCTTCAGCGCCTCAAAATTGCCGTACCACAGGTGCAGATCCTTGGTTTCCATGATGCTTGCCATAGCAGCCTCCGTTATTTTTTCAGTTTTTTGCCGGCGCGATTGGCGGCGAAATTGATGAGGAACGTCAGCAGCAGCAAAATCGCCGCGATGGCGAAAGCCACGTCAAAGTTCCCCCGTTCCTTGGCGTAGACGTACATGGCCACCGTCAGAGTAGCGCCCTGGTTATTGGGCAGCAGTGCCTGCACCGGGCTCATCAGTACGTGCGCCATGCCGGCGGTGTACAGTAAGGCGGCGGATTCGCCTACAATCCGCCCCACCGCCAGAATACAGCCGGTAACGATGCCGTCCACCGAGGAGGGCAGCACCACCGTGCGGATCATATGCCATTTCCCCGCGCCCAGCCCCAGAGCGCCCTCCCGATAGCTTTGGGGTACGGTTTTCAGGCTCTCCTGGGTGGTGCGGATGATGGTGGGCATGGTCATGATTACCAGCGTCAGTGCGCCGGCCAGCAGACTGCTTTTCAAGCGGCAGAATTCCGCGAAAAAGAGCATGCCCACCAGGCCATAGATGATGGAGGGGATGCCGGAAAGCGTCTCCGTTGCAAATTCGATCACCCGTACCAGGCACTTGTTGGCGGCATACTCCGTAAGATAAATGGCCGCGCCCACCCCCAGGGGCAGTACCAGAATCAGGGTCATAACGACAATGTACAGCGTATTCAGCAAATTCGGCAGAATACCCACGGTACCCCGCAGAGCGCTGGGGCTGGTGGAGAGCAGCTCCCAGGAAATATGCCCCAGACCCCGGTAGAAGATATAGCCGATGACGCCCAGAAGCAGGGCGCAGGTCAGCCCCATGGCCAGGTACATGGCCGCGCGCAGCGCGGCGGCATAGACCCGCCGTCCAAAGGAAATCGTTTCTTCCATCCCCTGTCCTCACTTTCTGTTTTTCTTCAAAAGCGCATTCAGCACCAGATTGATCACCATAATGAAACCAAAGAGTACCAGCGCAATGGAGAACAGCGCCTGACGCTGCAGGCCGGAGGAGTAAGACATCTCGCTGGCCACCGCTGTGGTCAAAAAGCGCACGCTGGTAAACAGCCCCGGCATATTGGCCACATTGCCGGAAACCATCATAATGGCCATCGCCTCGCCCACGGCGCGTCCGATGCCCATGACCACCGCAGTGGCGATCCCGCTGGAGGCGGCGGGCACCGTTACCTTGAATACCGTCTCGATCTTGGTGGCGCCCAGCGCCAGGCTGGCCTCCTCGTATTCTCTGGGGACGGCCTGAAGCGCCGTCTCCGACACGCTGATTACCGTAGGCAGGATCATAACCGCCAGCACGATGATGGCGGAAAACAGATTTGCTCCGTCGGGAAGGCCGAAGGCCTCCCGCACAAAGGGAACCAGCACCATCATGCCCACCAGACCATAGACCACAGACGGGATGCCCGCCAGCAGATCCACCGCCGGACGCAGCAGCCCGCGCACCTTGGGCGGCGCCATCTTCCCCAGGAAGATGGCCGTCAGCAGTCCCACCGGCACGCCGATCACAATGGCGCCGAAGGTACCGTAGACAGAAGTCAGAATGAAGGGCAGGATACCATACTGTGGCTCCGCCGCCGTAGAGGCCCACACGCTTCCCGTCAGAAACGGGATAAGGCCAATCTCCCGAATGGCGGGAAGCCCTGCGGCAATCAGGTACCCCGTGATGAACAGTACAAAGCCAATAGCCGCCAGGCCGCACACCAGGAACAGCCCGCGCATGACGCGCTCTACCCAGGCAAAAATCCCGGTCTTTTTCTGCATAACATATCTCCTTTTGCCCATTCCGGGCGCAGCGTCTCAACGCAAGCGGCCTGTATGGCGTTGAAACCACACAGGCGCTTCACGCAAGGGATAAATCAGCGGATCACGGGCACCGCGCCGGCTTGCAGAATGTATTCATCCGCAGCGGCGGAGGTGGCGAACTCGAAGAACTTCTGCGCCGCCTCGCTCAAAGAGCCGTCCGCCTTGGTCACCAGCACAAAGTTGCGCTGCACCGCGTAAGTACCGTTCTGAACGGTTTCATTGCTGGGCGCCACACCGTTCACGCTGATGGCCTTGATCTTCTCGTCCACAGCGGACAGGGAGGCATAGCCGATGGCGTTGGGGTTGCCGGCCACCGTGGCAATTACGTCGCCGGTGGAGGTCAGCTCCTGGTTATACTTGCAGGCGTCCTCGGTGCCGGTGATGGATTCAAAACCGTCCCGGGTGCCGGAAGCGGCTTCCCGTCCGATGAGAACCACCGGGGCGTCGTTGCCGCCCACCTCGCTCCAGTTGGTGATCTCGCCGGTGTACAGCTTCGCGATCTGCTCTACCGTCAGATCGGACACCGGGTTCTCCGGATTTACCACCACCGCGATGCCGTCGATGGCCACCACAGTGCCCTGCAGGCCGGATTCTTCCTCCTCCGGCTTCAGGTCGCGGCTGGCCAAACCAATGTCACAACGGCCGGACTGAACGGCCTCAATGCCGGCGCCGGAACCGGTGGGATTGTAAGTCACTTCTACGCCGGTTTCTTCTTTGTACACTTCTCTCAGGATCTCCATGAGCTTTTCCATGGAAGTGGAGCCGTCGGTGGAGACCTTTTCCGCCTCCTTCGGGGCACAGGCCGCCAGCAGCCCCACCAGCAGAATGGCGCTCAATGCCAGGGCAAGGATTTTTTTCATAATTTCGTTTCTCCTTTAAGGTAGTTTTCGTTTGGTACATCCTTTGTACGCTACCCAGCATACCGCACCGTTGTAAGGAAAACTATCATACTACGGTAAAGATCCTGTAAAACCGGGAAAACACGCGGATAAAAAATCGCGGCTGCGCGTTTGCGCAGCCGCAGAGCATTTTTTACTGAATGAACAGTGACAGCACCATGGGCAGTACCCAGGAGATCACCGCAAAGACCGCCAGCAGCACCGGATAACTCAAGTAACGGAAATAGCGGTTGGGATAGCCCCATTCCTCGTTATACGCCAGAACCAGCAGACAGCCCGCCGCGCCCAGCACATTGTATACAGAGAATACCACGCAGGCAAACATGGCAATCGCCCCCGCCAGCGCCCGACCCTTGGGCTTGTCATAGAAAAGCCAGAATACTGCGGCCATCACGATCAGTTCCGCGCCATGATCTACCCGCAGCAGCATCACCCATACCAGCGCCGCCAGGATCACCGCCGCCTTCAGCGCCGCGTTTCTAACGCCGCCGCCCTGGTACTGCATCATAAACATCAGCATCACCAGGCCAAATACCAGGCCGAATACCGGATTGCGGCTGCTCAGCACCAGCCAGCTTCCGCCCATGGCCAGGTTATAGGGTATCTCGCACAGCACGGCCAGCCCCAGCAGCCGAAGGAAATACTTCTTGCTGTCGCTGGTATTCCATATGCCCTCCACCAGCAGGAACGCAAATATGGGCGTAGCAACAGTTTGTATGCTCCGGAAAATGATGGCCATGGACACCGAATGGGCGCTCAAGGGGCTGCTTTCCACAATGGCCGCCAGCGACTCCAGCGTACCGTCGCCGCGCCCTTCCAGCAGCACATTCTCCACGATCGCTCGCCCGGCAATGCCCAGCGCCACAAACAGCATACCCCAAAACTGGAGATCTCTGCTGGGCAGAAAGCCGGAGCGCCGGATTTTTTGTTCTTTCCCCATACGCGCCTCCTCAAACCATCGGCCTCCCCCCAGGCAGGAGGAGGCCGGAATATTCTGAAAACATAGGAACCAAAAAAGTTCCATAATTTTTTATATTATACCAAGCCTTTTCAGGGACTGTCAATGGGCGAAACCCACAAAAAAGCAGGCGGAATTTATACACTCTGCACAAATTTGCAGGCGTTATCCCCAGGCATCCGCCTGCAAAAGACCATGTTCTTTTGGTTTCCTCAGAAAATCGCCTTGACTTGCCCCAGCGGCAATGTTATACTAAAAGTACCATAAATAAAGGAGATTCCCTATGAAAAAATTTGTATCCCTGCTGCTGGTGCTGGCCATGGCGCTGACATTCACCGCCTGCAAAATTAGCCTGGGTTCTCCCACCGATACCAGTACGCTGCCCTCCTCCGCGCCGGAAAGCCCCGCTCCAGACACACAGGAGCCAACGCAAGCGCCCACGGAGCCTGTGATCCTGGACGCTCCCACTGTTTTTGAAGACGCTTTGAAGGACGCCAAGCTGATCTATACCAACGAGGGGATCGCCGAGGATGGTTCCCATCACTTCTCCTTGAGTTATGAGTCCTCCTATGTGGATCAGATCGTGGTGGAGTGCTTTGTCTCCGACGAGTATCTGGATCTCTACGCCTGGTATCTGGTAGAAGTGCCTGCGGAAAACACCAGCAAAGCGCTGGAAGTGCTGAATGAGCTGAACAGCAGCTACCGCTATGCCGTTTTCTCTCTGGACACCGCAGACAGCACCGTGACCGCCTCCTACAATGTCTGGTTCAGCGGCGATGAGAGCTTCGGCGTGTACGCCCTGGACGCAATTGACGGTCTGGTTTCTGTGGTAGACGCCGTCTATCCCCAGCTGCTGTCGCTGGAAGAAACAGGCGCATAACATTGCCGCCGGAAAAATTGCATCAGCAGGCCGGGTATCCCGTTGGAATACCCGGCCTTTTGCTATTTTTTACCGCGCCGTAAGCTCCCAGGCCATCTGTGCCGCGCCCCACAGGGCGTCATGGGCAGGCGCCACAGGCGTCCCCAGGGCGGCCAATTTCTTTACCGTCAGACGGCGGTAGACGTTCTCCTGCGTGAGCAGTCCTCCCAGCAGGGCAATGGGGCAGCCTCTCAGTCCCAGCCGATTCTGTACCGCCCGCGTCAGGCGGCACAGTTCCTCTGCCTCCCAGTCCAGAATTTCCTGCGCCTGCTCGTCTCCCGCCGCAGCCAGTTCCAGCGCCAAAGCGGAGAGCCGGGCGATGGCGGACTTGTCCGTTTGCGGCGAATAGACAAAGGCGATCAGCTCCGCCGGGGATGAGATTCCCAGGCAGTCATACACGGCGCATCGCATGGCCGTCCCCGGGCTTCTGCCGTCCAGCTGCCGCACCGCCAGGCTCAATACATCCCGCCCCAGGGCATAGCCGCTGCCCCCGTCGTCGATCAAATGACCATAGCCGCCTGTCCGGGCGGTTTCCCCGGAAGTGTTCTTGCCGAAGCAGATAGAGCCTGTCCCGGCAATCAGCGCAACGCCAGGGGCATCCATGGCTCCCCGCAGTGCGATCTCCTGGTCGCCGCACAGCTTCCAGCGCCCGGAAAAATGGTGTGCTTCCAGTGTTTCTTCCAAAATTTCTCCCATCCGGGGGTTGGAGATCCCCGCCGCGCCAACACACAGCGCCCCGCAGTCTCTCAATCCGCCGCAGGTGGAAAACACCTCCTCCAGCAGCGCCCGGAATGCTTCCGCGCCAATGCTGTTGATGTTAAAGGGGCCAAATTCCAGCCGCCGGAGCAGATGGTTTTCCTCATCCCGCATTTCCAGTCGGGTATGGGTTCCGCCGCCGTCAATGCCTGCCACAAACATAAGCGTTCCTCACAGCTTCACCGGGAGCATCCCCGTCATAGCTTCCCCCCGGAAGACCCTGCACAGCGCCTTGAACGCGGGCAGCGCGTAATCATAAGCCGCGATCTTGCACTGGCACGCCGGCAGCAGCGGAATATCGTAGGGATTTCGCAGCGCCGCCACTGTCACCGGTCTGCCCGTGGACACCAGCGCCTCCGCCAAGGCGATCTGCCCCGGGAACAGATGCGCATTGCAGGTGCCCAGTACCACGCGGCTATACTGCCGCGCCTGGGCGACCGCCGCAGCGATCTCTTCGGACGCGGGGTTCTTGTCCGTCACCAGATAGCCGCCGCCAAATTCCTGCGCCATATATGCCGGGAAGGTGGCGGCGTAGCCATTTTCATTGGCGGCTCCCGATACCCGGTAGTCCGCGCAGCCCACAAAAAAGGTATCCGCATCCAGCAGGGGGGCTTCCCCAGCGCAGCAGGTCAGCGCCTCCATGGCCATCCGCTCTGCCTCCGCCCGATCCTCCGGCCGGTTGCACAGGGCTTCCTCCACAGGATACGCCGCCACCTGCCGCTTATAGGCCAGGATCTTCTCCACCGAGGCGCGCAGCTCCGCCAGATCCAGTTCGCCTTGTTCCGCCGCCGCGTTCAGCGCCTGAGCAGAAGCCCGCTCCAGATCCAGGGAACTGGAAATCTCCGCGATGTCCACCCCCGCCCGGATGGCCGCCACCACGCCATTAGGCGTGCCGTAGTGCGCCTGGATGGCGCCCATTTCCATGCAGTCGGTGAGCACCAATCCCTGGTATCCCATTTTTTCTTTCAGCAGCCCCGTCACGATCTGCCGGGACATGGTGCTGGGCACAGCCTCCTCCATGATGCTGGGAAACATCACATGGCTGATCATGATGGAATGGATGCCGTTTTCCACCGCCTGCCGAAAGGGGATCAGTTCCAGCCGCTCCAACGCTTCCAACGTCTTGTCCAGACGGGGAATGCCCAGATGGCTGTCCACCGCTGTATCCCCATGCCCCGGGAAGTGTTTGCCGCAGCACAGCACGCCGCTGTCCCGGTAAGCATTGGCCGAGGCCGCGCCCAACCGCGCTACCTGCTCCGGATCATCCCCAAAGCTGCGAATCCCGATCACCGGATTTTGGGGATTGTTGTTCACATCCAGGTCAGGCGCCATATTGAAATTGGCTCCCAACCCCCGCAGCTGCCGAATGGTGATCTGGGCAGCTTTTTCCACGTTTTTCACCTTGCCGGTGGCTGCCAGCGCCATGGCGCAGGGCACATTCACCGCATCCGCGGGCAGGCGGCTCACCATGCCCCCCTCCTGGTCGATGATAATAAACGCCGGATGTCCCGTCTCCGCCTGAATAAGCTCCTGAATCTCCCGGCACAGCCGGCGCATCTGGGCCGCGCTCTCAATATTGCGCAGGAACAAGATCACATTGCCCACCTTATATTCCCGCAGCAGGTCAATAAACTCCTGGGGCAGCGCCGTGCCATGGAAGCCGAACGCCAGCTTCTGCCCCAGCATTTCCCGGATGGTCATTTCCATATCAAAGACTCCTTGTATACAATTCATAGGGTTTCTTTCTCTCCCGGAAGGCTGCCGATTCCCGGGCATACCGGTTCAGGATCGTTTCCAGCTCCCAGTGGGGATCTTCCAGTTCCCGGTGCCCCGCCAGGAGCGAGAGAAAGGGTTTCCCGTCCGGCCGCACCGGGTCCAGGAAGCGGAAGTCCGCCGGATACATCCGCCGCAGCAGATCCAGCAGGCGCATTCCCAGCGCCACCGGCTCCAGCGCCCCCTCCTCCACGATATGCAGATGGACGCCCCCGCACAGCGTCCCCTGGTGCTTGGAGGCGGTGGGGGTAAAATACACGGGCGTGGCCAGCACCCCTGGGCAGCCCAGGCCGTTGAACGCCCTGGCAAAGTCCTCCGCCCGGATAAAGGGCGCGCCGATGATGGCGAAGGGGTCCGCCGTGCCCCGCCCCTCCGAGCAGTTGGTGCCCTCGATCAGGCAGGTGCCAGGATAGAGCAGCGCCGTCTCATAGCGGGGGATCCCTAAACTGGGCATGACCCAGGGCAGGCCCCAGTCCCGGAAGGTCATCTCCCGGGTAAGTCCGGCGCAGGGCACGATGGTCAGATCGCAGCCCGCCCCCAGCTCCGCGTTCATCATGCCCGCCAGCTCGCCGCAGGTGAGCCCATAGCAAACCGGCATGGGGTAGCCCCCCACAAAGCTGGCCGTTTCCTCCCGAAGGAGCCCCCCGGCCACACGCTCCCCCAGGGGGTTGGGGCGGTCCAGCACCACCAGCTTTTTCCCCGCCCGGGCGCAGTCCTCGACGCAGTAGCGCAGGGTGGTGAGGAAGGTGTAATACCGGCAGCCCACATCGGCGATGTCATAGACCAGGGTGTCGAATTTCGTCAAGGTTTCCGCCGTCAAGCGCTTGGAATCCTTGGTATACAGGCTGCGCACCGGCAGGCCGCTCTCCTGATCCATGGAATCGGAAAACAACGCCCCCGCCGCCTTGTCACCCCGGACGCCATGCTCCGGCGCCAGCAGCAGCACCAAATCGCAGCAATCCTTTAATACATCTATGGTAGCGCGGTTATCCCGGGTACGCCCAGAGGGAGCGGTAACCAGCGCCACCCGGCCGGAGAAGGCCTGGGCAAATTCCGATACCCGGTCTGCGCCAAACAAAATCATGAGAAAACCTCCTTGACAATCGGTATTTCTTGGGATACACTGAACAAAAAAGGGGGATACGCTTATGGAACATCCGTTGCAGTCACTTTGGAAGAAGCCCGCCCGGCTGGTGGTGGGGCTGATGAGCGGCACCTCCGCCGATGGAGTGGACGCCGCCCTCACCCGCATCACCGGCTGGGGGCTGGATACCCGGGTGGAGCCTCTTGGCTTCCATTTTCTGCCTTTCTCTCCGGAGACACGGCAGCGCATACTGACCCTGTGCGGCGGGGAGGTCGGCGGCAGCCGGGAAATTTGCCTGATGGCGGTGCACCTGGGCAAATTATACGCCCAGGCCGTGGGAGAACTGCTCCAAAAAACCGGCGCCGCCTCTATCGATCTCATCGGCGTCCACGGACAGACCGTCTACCATATCCCCGAGGAGACTCCCTATCTGGGAACTTCCCTCCGGGGAACGCTGCAAATCGGCGACCCCTCCTATCTGGCGGAGGAATTTCGCTGCCCGGTGGTCAGCGATTTCCGCATCCGGGACATGGCCGCCGGCGGTCTGGGCGCGCCGCTGGTGCCGTACACAGAATTTCTGCTCTACCGCAGCGAGCGGGAGGATGTGGCGCTGCAAAATATCGGCGGCATCGGCAACATCACTTTTTTGCCCGCCGGAGGGCGGCTGGAGGATGTGGTCGCCTTTGACACCGGCCCGGGGAACATGGTGATGGACGCCCTGGCCAGCCGCCTGACCCATGGCGAGGCGGCCTACGACGACGGCGGCAGGCTGGCCGCCGCCGGGAAAGTCATCCCAGAGATGCTTGCCTGGATGCTGGAAGACCCATATCTTGCCAAGCAGCCGCCCAAAACCACCGGGCGGGAATACTATGGGGCGGAGTATGTGGAGAAGCTCCTGCGCTTTGGCGACTATCCCATGCAGGACGTGCTGGCCACCGCCACCCGCTTTACTGCGGAATCCATCGCTCTAAGCCTGCGGCGGTTCGCCCCGCGCCTGCCTGCCCGGCTGGTGGTGGGCGGCGGCGGCAGCCGGAACCCCACGCTGCTGCGTTTCCTGCAGCAGGCGCTGCCCGCCTGCAAGATCCAGACCCAGGAGGATCTGGGGCTGGACAGCGACGCTAAGGAGGCTGTAGCCTTTGCTATTCTGGCCAACGAGGCGCTGTTTGCCAGCTGCAACAACGCCCCCGCCGCCACCGGCGCCCGCCACGGCGTGGTGATGGGTCGCATCAATCTATGAATTCCTTACCCCCGCGGCGAAACTGCCGCGGGGACTTTTTCACCGAAATGGTAAGCAAAACAATCCTCCAACGAGCGATCCCAAAAATCCCAGCTATGGCCGCCGGGGCGGTGGTCGAAGCGGTATACTGCCCCCTTGGCCGCCAGTTTTTCCGCGAAAGCGCAGTTCATGGGATAGAGCCTATCCTGCTCGCCGCAGGAAAGGTAAATAGGAGGCAGGTTTTCCGCCCGCGCCAGCAGCGACGCCAGGTCGTTTTCCGGAGCCACCTCCTGCGCTCCGCCAAAGAGACCCACCACCTCCCTGTCCCGCAGGGAGCCGCCGGTCTTGAAGATCTCCGCATCTGTGACGCCGGAGAAGCTGCCCACCCCGGCGAACCGCTCCGGGTAGTTCAGGGCGCACTTCAGCGCGCCGTAACCGCCCATGGAAAGACCCATCACATAGTTCTTTTCCCGCTCCAGGCTCAGGCCAAAGAAGCGGTGCATGGCCTGGGGCAGCTCCTGGGAAACATAGGTGAAATAGTTCAGGCCGTAGGCGCAGTCCGCGTAGAAGCTGCGCTGCACCTCCGGGATCACCAGGGCAATGCCCCGCTCCCGGGCGTACCGCTCACAGGCAGAGAATCGCGTCCAGCCCGTGCAGTTGTCGCTGAGGCCGTGGAACAAGTATACTACCTTCGCCTGAGCCATGTCCCCCTCGTCGGGGAGCACCACTTGCAGGCTGGTGCACATCTCCAGCGCCCTGGAAGAAAACTCCATTCGTAAAAATGCCATATTAGCCCTCCAGCGCCTTGGCCACCCTGCCGTCCGCCTTGGCCAGCAGCGCTTTGGCCTGCTCTGCGTCTACGTGGCACAGAATCATCACAATGGCGATTTTAGGACGGTAGCCGCAGGCCTCCAACGCGGCAACGGCGGCAGCTTCCTCACACTCCGTGGCGGAGCAGACGATGGTGACGCACCGGCGCACCAGCTTCTCGTTGGAGGGCTTCACATCCACCATCAGATTGCCGTACACCTTGCCCAGCTTGATCATCGCCCCAGTGGAGAGCATATTCAGCACCATTTTCTGGGCGGTGCCGCTCTTCATCCGGGTGGAGCCGGTGACCACCTCCGGGCCGGGAGCGGGAGAAATGGCGATGTCCGCCGCCTGGTGTATCTGGGAACCGGGGCAGCAGGTCACGGCGATCACCGGCGCGCCCAGCCCCTTGGCGTATTCCATGGCTCCCAGCACATAGGGGGTTCGGCCGCTGGCGGCAATGCCCACCAGCACATCCTTACTGGAAAAGGAAATCCCCTCCAGATCCTGCTTCCCAAGTTCCCGGTCGTCCTCCGCGCCCTCCACTGCCTTGAAAATGGCGGGATAGCCCCCGGCAATCAGCCCCTGTACCATCTCCGGGTCTGTGGAATAGGTGGGCGGGCACTCTACTGCGTCCAAAATACCCAGCCGCCCGGACGTGCCGCAGCCGGAATAGATCAGCCGTCCGCCCTGCTGCAGCTTCTCTGCAATCACATCGATGGCGGCGGCGATCTGCTCCGCCACCGCTCCCACAGCCTCCGCCACCCGGTGATCCTCCCGGTTGATGAGCCGCACCATGTCCAGGGTGGGCAGCGTATCAATGTGCATGGTATTGGGGTTACGCTGCTCGGTGGCGATGGACTTCAGTTCTACCATATCAGATTTCCTCCATATCGTACACCAGTTTATACTGCTCCTTGGGCAGCATGAAGCACTCGCAGTAGCCCTTCCGTCCCTGGATGCCCCGCAGCCGCTTCAGATGGGAATAGTATTCCTTATAGGGAAAGCTGGCGGAGTGAACGGCAAACCAGTGATGGTCAATGGCCTTCTCCCAGAGGGCATAGCCATCGGATACGTCCAGGTATACATAAGGGGTGAAGCCCGGGGCGTCTTCCCAGTTTTCCGCAAAATAGAGGTGCCGGGCAAAATGCCGGGGCAGCTCTCGCTGGAAGCCCTCAATGGCCGCGTAGAACCAAGCGTCCAGCACAATCCGGTGACAGGCCTCGTGATCCTTGTGCATACTCTGGGCATGGTGGGTGACGATGATGTCCGGCTTTACCCTGCGGATAACGTCGCACACGGCGAAACGCACCGCATCGTTGTCCGGCAGCAGACCGTCCACATAGTCCAGCACATAGGCCTCGCCGCCCAATTCCCGAGCGAAAGCTTCCGCCTCCGCCACCTTGCTCCGGCGGTATTCGGCAATGTCCGCCCCGGCGGGGGCGCCCTTCTCCCCGGCGGTAAGGGCAAGGGTGACCGCCTTACCCCCGTGGACGGCGCAGGTGGCCAGCAGCGCCCCGGCGGTAAGCTCCGCGTCGCCGATATGCGCGCCGATGGCCAGCACGGTGTGTCGTTTGTGTTCCATAATCAAATCTCCTTCAGCATAACGCCAAATCTTCTCACAATGGTAAAACCAGCGCCCAGATAAATCTTCTGCGCAGGATTCTCTTCCCCAGTGAACAGGGACATATACTTCGCGCCCGCCGCCTTCTCCTGCCGGCAGAGCCGGTAGAAAAGCAGACTGCCCAGACCATGGCGTTCGAACTGCGGTGCAACGCCAATGCCTGCAAAGTAGCCCCGCCCGGTCGCCTCCGGGTAGATGGGGCCGGTAAAGCCCGCTACGGTATCGCCGCAAAGTCCCACCAGCAACTCCATGCCCGTCTCCCCCGCCATGGTAATTTCCGAGATCCACATGGGGTTTTCCAGAGCCTCCAGCATTTCCCGCAGGCCGTGGTGCTTTTTGGGGTCATAGGGGGCGACGGTATAGCCCTCCTGCGCCATTTTTTCCGCCTTTTTCTCCACCCAGGCAGGCGTTTCGTACTGCGCCAAGTCCAGGTGCATGGCCATTTCCCCGGCAGCCTCCCGGTAGCCCAAGTCCAGCATTCTGCCGTAGAGCGGCAAATCCCGGGCTATGCCGGGGGCGTTGTTGTGCTGGTGCCCCGGCGTACCGGGAAGAATCCAAGGCAGACGGATGGGGTTGAAGAACGTCACTGCGCTGCAGCTTCTGCCCGCCCGGCGAAAAGCGTCCTCCAGCGCCGAGAGCAGAGCGGCGGTATTCTCCTGCGTATCATAGTCCTCGGACAGGAGCAGGCAGCTCACATAGCCCCGCACATCCCCCCGGGGAATGTGATCCCCGGTACAGCCGTTGACAAAGCCCACCGCCTTTCCTTCCTCCTCCAGAACAAAGGTGAATTCCGGGGAAAAGTCCGGGTGCTCCAGCAGCAATTCCCGGAATTTTTTCTCCTCCAGGGGGGCATAGCCCATGGAAACGCCCGCGCTGTTCCACAGCCGCAGCAGCGCGGCGCCGTCCTGGGGCAAATAATTTCGGATCATAATTTCCTCCTTGCATACAAGCAGCCCCCACCGGTAAGTGGAGGCTGCAAAAAAGCGGCGTCAGCCCTTGACGGCTCCGATGGTAACGCCCTCCATAAAGTACTTCTGCAACGTGAAGAACAGAATGAACATAGGCAGCGCCGAAAGTGTTGCGCCTGCCATCATGGGCGCAAAAAGCGTCTCGTTGGCAAACTTAAACTGCTTCAGACCCACCTGGATGGTGTACATAGCCGGATCGCTGGTCACCAGGAACGGCCAGAAGAAATTGTTCCAGGAGGACATGAATGTGTTAATAGCCATCACCGCCAGCACCGTCTTGCTCAAAGGCAGGACAATTTTCAGGAAAATCTGCATTTGGTTGCAGCCTTCCATCTTGGCGCTTTCGATCAGCGGCGTGGGCAATCCCGAGAAGAACTGTTTGCACAGGAAAATATTGTAAGCGGTACATATGCTGGGCAGAATCATGGCCGCATAGGTATTGGTCATCTTAAATTCCTTCACGACCAGGATGTACAGCGGCACCTGGGTCACCTGGTAGGGGATCATCATGGCCACCAGGATCAGGCCGAAAAGGAATGTACTGCCCTTAAAACGAATCTTTGCAAAGGCATAGCCTGCCATGGAGGCAAACACCACATTACCCAGGACGGTAAACACTGCCACCACCACGCTGTTCCAGATCCAGCGCACGGTGTGCTCGTTGAAGTCGAAGAACGCCTGGTAGGACTCCAGCGTCCAGCGGCTTGGGAAGATGGAGCGCATATTGCCCGCCGTTTTCACATTGGGACCGAAGCTGGAAAGGATCATGTACACAATGGGAAACAGCGTCGCCACCGCCAGCAGCACCAGAATGATGGTGACGATGGTATTGCGCAGGTGCAGCACCGCTTTGTTGTCCAGGTGCTGGGAGTAAAGACCGGTTGTCGCCATAACGCTACCTCCTTAATATTCCACGTCCACGCCCATCAGCTTGAACTGGAACAGCGAGACGAAAGCAATGACGATGGTGAGCAAAATGGCCTGGGCGCAGGCTAAGCCGTACTTGGCGTAGACAAAGGCATTGTTGTAAATCAGCAGGCCGATCATAGTGGTGGAGTTATCCGGTCCGCCGCCGGTCATCATGTAGGCGTTCATGAATACCTGGAAAGAACCGATCACGCCCGTGACCAGCAGGAACAGCGTGGTAGGCTTCACCAGCGGCCAGACGATGCTCCGCACCTTCTGGAAGAAAGTGGCGCCGTCCAGCTCGGCGGCCTCGAAGTAGCTGTTGTCAATGCCGTGCAGTGCGGCCATATAGGTGATAATATTGACGCCGTGGCCGGAAAGCAGCGCCATAATCATCAACGAGAGCATAGACGTTTTTGTTGAAGACAGCCAGTTCTGGGTGGGAATATGGAGAAACGTCAAAAGCTGGTTGAACAGGCCGTCGGGAGAGGAGTCATAGATCCACAGCCACACCACAGACAGCGCCACGCCGGAGGCAACGCCGGGCAGATAATAGAGCGCCTTAAAAACGGACTGGGTTTTCTTTTTGAACGGCAGGATCATGACCGCAATGGCAAAGGCCAGCAGCAGCGACAGGGGCACCACCACTACGGTATAGAGCAGCGTGTTCCAGGCTGCCTTATAAAACAGATTCCGCTTGGAGAATTCCAGCGTTTCCGCGTAATTCTGCAGGCCTACAAATTCTGAGCCGAAAGGCTTGTACTCAAAGAAGCTGGTATAAACCGCACTGATCACAGGATACAGGGTAAATACGCAGAAAATGATCATTGCCGCCGCAATAAAAAGGTATCCCCACAGATCCTCGTTATTGAATCTGAATTTTCTGCGTGGTTTTAGCCGAGGGGCCGTGGTTTTCTTCATAGCGATCCTCCCTGAATAATAAGATACCCACCCCACCGAGGTGGGGTGGGCGCAAGGGTTTTGATTATCCGAGTCTGCCGGTGACGCAGTTCTCTTCGCCAAAGGCGTCGATACCCGCTTCCACGATCTCCTGGTAGACCTCTTCCGCAGTGGTCTCACCAGCCAGCAGCAGCTGGAACTTAGGCACGATTACTTCGTTCATCAGGCTCTGGGCAGTGGCGGTCATTTCCGCAGTAACGCCGGAAGGAGGCGCTACCACCAGGCTCATGCAGCGGCTGGCAGTATCCAGGTTGGCCTGGTCGCGGCCTTCCTCCAGAACCAGCGCATCCCGGCCGGTCTGGCACACAGGATCCAGGTAAAGCTCATTCATGCAGGCGGCGATCCGCTCGCCGGAGCAGATGTAATCCATGAACAGCATCACGTTGGCCAAGTGCTCGTCGGTGGTATTGTTGTTGCGCATGGCGATCAGGCCGTCCACCGTGCCGTAGCAGGCTTCCGCCGCACCGTCAATGGTGGGGGAGGGCAGGAATACATAGTCCATTTTCATGGAGCCTTCCACCGCGGTGCCGTCGTTGGCATCCAGGGCGGCGTTGTTGGTCTTGAAGTTGCTCTCGAACAGAGGCATGGCCTTGCCGAAGATCATGGCGTTGCCGGTCTGGCACATTACCATACGCTGACCAGCTTCCACCGCGTAGTTGGGCATATAGCCGGACTGGGTCATTTCCTCAATGGCTTTCAGCAGGCTGAGCATATTCTCGGAGGTGAAGACGTACTTCATATCCTCGGTGAAGGTATTGCCCAAGCCGGCGCCTGCGCCAAAGATGTACATCATGTCGGAAGCGGTGACGCCGGAGTTGGCGAACACGAAGCCGAAGGTATTCTCGGTGGTGCCGTTCTTAATGATCTCCAGGAACTCCTCATAGGTCCAGCCTTCCTGCTGGATCTTGGCCACGTCCGCGCCGGCAGCTTCCAGCATTTCCTTGTTGGCGCCCAGCGCCTGAATGGTCAGGTACAGGGGCAGGCCGTACACGGTGTTGTCCAGGGTCATGTAGTTCAGGGCGTTGGTGTCATAGTCTGCCAGACGCTCGGCGGACAGATACTTGGACACATCCACAACTACGCCCATATCCACGTAGGTACCGATGGCATTGGAGGAGACTTCCGCAATATCGGGAGCCTCGCCGGCCTGCGCCATGGTGGACAGCTTATCGTTGTGATCGCCCCAGGAGGTCTCGATGATCTCCACAGTGAGGTTGGGGTACAGGTTATGGAAGTCCTCCGCCCAGACCTTCAGGTTGGCAATATAGTTGCCGGTAACGGGGGGCGCCATAATGACAATGGTGTCGGGTTCGGCATTAGCGCCGGGTTCCGTGTTGGTGCTGGGTTCCGTGCTGGTGCCAGGCTCGGTGTTGGAGCCTCCGGTGGGCTGCGTCTCCGCAGGAGCGCAGGCCGCGAACAGGCAGCCGACCATCGCCAGGCACAATAGCAAAGCAATAATCTTTTTCATTTCTTTTTCCTCCAAATGGTATTTAAGGTGCGGCTTTTCACCGCACCTTTATCTTATACCCTTTTTGCACAAAAGTCAAGAGCGTTTCCCCAACTCCCTTATGTAGTTTTCCACAAATTTTAGGAATATTGCACAGTTGCATTCCGGCGCTTTTTCTGCTATTATGTATATTATCTGATTGATTTCAGCAAATATGGGGGATAAACTATGAAAAATCAAGACGATTTTACGGAATCTGGATTGCTATACTGGTGCGGAAAATTTCTTCACTGGTTGTCACGAATTTGCTCTGGATCTTGTGCTGCCTGCCGGTGATCACCGCGGGTGCCGCAACAAAGGCCATGTATGCCAATCTTTTCGCCCTGCGCGCCGGGGAACCCTGTTCTGCGGGCTGCTTTTTTCGCGCCTTTGCCAAGGACTTCCGGCGGGTCACCGGGTTATGGACGCTCCTTCTGGCGGCAGGGGCAGCGCTGGGCGTGGACTACTATATTATCGCCTATCTGGACTTTCCGGGGCGGATGGCGGTGATCGCCCTGATCTTCTTCCTGGCGTTCCTGCTGCTGTTCTTCTCCAGTCTGGCGCTGCCTATGCTCAGTCAATTCCCCATGTCCATCAAGGACGCGGTGGTAAACGGCGTGCTGCTCTGTCTGGCGCATCTGCCGAAAATGCTTCTGATCACCGCCATGAACCTGCTGCCTTGGGCGCTGCTGCTGATCTCCACCAAACTGTTCCTGATATTGGGCTTTGTATGGATTACCTGCGGCTTCGGCCTCATCGGGCTGTACAATATCCGCTTTCTGGAAAAAATTTTCGCGCCCTACCGGGAGCAGGTCTAAACTCCTCTCCGGCAGGACGGAAATCATCGGAGGATCTGGCGAAAAGCCATTTCCCCCGGCCAGATTTCCAAGAAAGGGCTTGACATCCGTGGGAAAAAATGCTATAATGCGGCTTGCGGTTAGGCATTTCGCCCAACGCCCACGGGCCTTTAGCTCAGTTGGTTAGAGCCTCCGGCTCATAACCGGATCGTCCCGGGTTCGAATCCCTGAAGGCCCACCAGCCATTTTAAGGCTTCCGCCTTTGGATATATAGAAAATATATAGGGGTATAGCTCAATTGGTAGAGCGGCGGTCTCCAAAACCGTAGGCTCAGGGTTCAAGTCCTTGTGCCCCTGCCAAAAAAGCACCGAGTTTCAGCGCGAAACTCGGTGCTTTTTGAACTTTTAGGAACTTTTTCAAATCCTAGAAAATTAATTTGTCCGTTATTTGTCCGTTACGCCTGTTTTTTCACGGGATTTAGGAGGTTGTCCATCATTTCAGCGGATGCGCAAGCGCTTTGGATTGCGTGGGCGTAAACCTTTGTTTACAATAGACGCTCCAAAGGGACAACAAAGAGGCCGCCCGATAAGTCGCCCTCATAGCAAGGATTGCAACAGCGGTGGAAATCAAAACGCAGGAGGAACACCAAAAGTTTATTTCGGCGAATATCATGGGGATTCAGCTGGGCTGGCGGCTCAGATAAAATTCCAGCGGAATCCATAACTTGGAATACTACAGGGACGCGGAGATAATTATGATTGATGCACTTCCCTAGGATGAAATCATGCATCCCGGCGATATGCCGGGTGCAGCAAAGCTTTGCCGCCTATCGCGCAGGCGGCGCGGTTCATTGTCCCAAGGGCACCTGCACCTCATAATTCCACTGCAGGATCCCCGACACCACTATGCGCTGCACTGTGAATCCCGGCTCCGCAGCGTAGTCCGCCCTTGCCATATGCAGCAGCCGCTGCAATGTAGCCGCTCTGTTTTCCTCCGTACAGTCGGCGCAGAGGTACTTCCCCGCCGGCAGCACTTTCAGTCCGTCTATATCCACATAGCGGATACACACGGCAAAGAGCCTGGACAGCCCATTTTCCGTATAGATGCCCGCCAAATCCTCAAAAGAGAACTGCTCCCGCAGCGACGGCGCTACCTTATCATAAAAGTGGCTGAGATAATTCCAGAGGTTGTCCAGCGTGGGCGTTTCCAGAGTATCCGAAAGCAGAATGACGCGCGCGGGAAAATCCTTGGTGAAAGCGCCGCTGCGGTGCTGCTGACCCTGCAGCTTCTTTTCATAGTCCGCCTTTGCCGACTGGATCTTCGCCTTGCTGTATTGGAGCGCCGCGATCTTCTCATCGGCCTTTCTTTCCGCCTGGGACAAAAAGGCGACAATCTTCTCCAGGTCGTCATAGGAAAGCACCTGGCGGATCTCCCGCAGCGGCAAATCCATCATCTGCAAGGCCTTCACTGTATTCAGCCGTACAATATCCTGCTCCGTATAATAGCGGTAATTTGTCCACGCATCCTTTTTGCTGGGCTTCACCAATCCGATCCGGTCATAATGGCGCAGCGTCTCGCTGGTCATATGCACGGCTTTTGCCGCTTCCCCCACGGAAAAAAATTTTTTCATTTTTCCATTTCTCCTATTGACTTTTGTGTTACACAAAGGATTATAATGCATTTTAGCATAAAGCGCCGCGAAAATCAATCGCGGACAGAATGATCAGGAGGACTGAATATGAAAAAAATAATGGCGCTTGTTTTGTGCATCGTCTTTGTGGTTTCCCTTATGGCAGGCTGCTCCAGCAGCGGCGAAGCGTTCTCGCAGCGAGCGTATACAGCGGACGGCGCACAGATCCGCGGGATCCATATGGACGTGCGGGATCGGGAGATCACCGTTTCCCCATCCCCGGACGATCAAATCCATCTCGTTTATTTTGAGAACAGCAAAGAGTACTATGACATTTCGGTTTCCGCCGACAAGGTGCTGACCATCACCAGCGAGAGCAGCAAGGAGTGGACAGATTTCATCGGCGGCAAGCCTGCGGCGGAGGATCGGAAAATATCGCTGCAGATACCCGACGCACTGATTGGATATCTGATTCTGTCCACCACCAACGAAGACATCACCCTCTCCGCACTGCGTATTGAAGACACCGTTTCCCTTTCTGCCAACGGAGGAAATATTATCTTTGATACGCTGGACGTGGGAAAAGCGCTTGCCCTCACCGCGAAAAACGGAAATATATCCGGTACGGTGGCTGGCAGCTACGACGACTTCTCCATTGTCACGGAGATCAAAAAGGGCGAGAGCAATTTGCCCGAGAAGAAAGAAAACGGCGAGAAAACCCTGACCGTTTCCTGCAATAACGGAGATGTGGACATTGCCATCGGCCAATAAAGCGCCCCTATAGAAAAATGCCGGCAGAAGCGCGCAAGGCTTCTGCCGGCATTTTCTTTATGGAATCTCTATTTGTTCCAAAGCGCGCGCCAGGAGGGAAAGCTGCTCCGGCTGGAGGCCGGAGTAATTCACCACCAGGCAATGCCGGTCGCTTTCCGGAGCCTGACCATGGTAGAAGCTGCTCAGCGCCCGCACCCGGACGCCCGCCGCCTCCCACCGGGCGCACAGCGCCGCATCCTCCTCCCGGGTATCCACCCGCAGCAGGAAGTGCAGTCCCGCATCCTGCTCCCGGACGGCAAACCGCCCGGCATGGGGACAATTCTTCAGTGTGGCAAGGATCTGGTTCCGCCGGGTCTTATAGATCTTGCGCATACGGTTCAGATGCTTTTCAAAATATCCCTCTCCCAGGAAACGCGCCAGGGTATACTGCTCGAAGCTGGGTACCGTGCCGCTGTAAAACCCCAGCTCCCGCTGGAATTTTTCCATCAGCCCTCCGGGCAGCACCAGATAACTGATGCGGATGGAGGGCGCCAGGGTCTTGGAAAAGGTATTCATGTAGATGACCCGCCCCGCATCATCCAGGCTGGCCATGGCGGGCATGGGATGGGCGGCAAAGCGGAACTCGCTGTCATAGTCGTCCTCAATGATATAGCGCTCCGGCGCTTCCTTTGCCCAGGCCAGCAGCGCCAGACGGCGGTGCATCGGCGTAATAATGCCTGTGGGAAAATGATGGGAAGGGGAAATGTGCAGCACCTGAACGCCCTTCAGCCCCTCCGGCGCCACTCCCTGGCCGTCCATGCCCGCATGAACGCAGGGCACAGCATTGGCGGCATAGATTCTGTGGATCTTACCGTAGCCCGGCTCCTCCAACGCATAGGTCTTATCCCTGCCCAGCAGCTGGATCAGCAGATTGTACAGGAAGTCCGTACCCGCGCCGATCAGGATATGCTCCGGCTCCACATGCAGCCCCCGAAACTGGGACAAATGCGCGGCGATGGCCTGCCGCAGCTCCCATACGCCCTGATTGGGCATGGGCTGGAGCAGGCGCTCCCCCATATCCAGCAAGGTCTGCCGCTGCAGCCGGCTCCACACGGAGAATGGAAATCCGTCCGGCGCCTGCCCTGTCAAATCGATCAGCGGCGCCCGCGCCTCCGGCGCAGGATGGACAGGGGACGGAACCGACCGCCGCCGGACATCCACCGCCTCTACAAAATATCCCCGCCGCCGCTCGGCGCGCACATAGCCCTCTGCCAGAAGCTGGCCGTAAGCGGCCTCCACAGTGATCTTGCTCACCTCCAGATGGGCGGCAAAGCTGCGCTGGGAGGGCAGCTTCTGCCCCGGCGGCAGCGTCCCTGACAGAATATCCTCCCGGATACAGCGGTACAACGCTTCATACAGCGGCATACCGGGGGCTTTTTTCAGGGTATAGGTAAGCATTTTACTTCCTCCACCAGGCAAAGTTCCGCCCCAGCTCCTGGGCGTCCCGGAGGATGCGCCGGGGATACTGCCGCAGGAAAACCCAGAGGCTCCCGTCCCGGATTCCCAGAACCACACGATCCCCCCAGTCGAAGACGCGCTGCAAGGCAAAGAATACTGTGGGCGTCATAATCAGCAGCGCCACCATCACCAGCACCACAGAACTGCTCCACACTTGCAGCTCAAACAGCCATCCCAGCACGGTAAAGCACCCTGCCAGCCCCAAGGCCATCAGCCACCACAGCAGCTTGCGGAAAAAGTCGAAGGGCTTACATACCTGAAACAGCACCAGCAGTCCTACAATGCTGAGGATCGCCGCGCATACTGCGGAAACCTGCTCCTGGGGCAGATGGAATGTGGCGCGGAAATTCTGCGCCATAAGCACCACAAAAATATTGGTAAGTCCCCCCGGAAACGCCCGCCGGAGCACCGTGGGCAGAAAGCGCCCGGAAACCCGCTCGTAATTCGGCTCCATCGCCAGGAAGAAAGAAGGCACGCCGATGGTCAGGCTGGAGATCACCGTCAGGTGCAGGGGGATCAGCGGATACGGCCAGGCGGTGAAAATAGACAGCAGAGAAAGTCCCAGGGAGAAAATATTCTTCACCAGGAACAGCGTAGCCGCCCGCTGGATATTGTTGATAACCCTTCTGCCCTCTCCCACGATGCCGGGCATGGCGGAAAAATCGGAATCCAGCAGCACCAGCCGCGCCACCTGGCTGGCAGCCTGGGCGCCGGAGGCCATGGCGATGCCGCAGTCCGACTGCTTCATGGCCAATACATCGTTCACGCCGTCGCCGGTCATGGCCACAGTGTGCCCCAGCTTCTTCAACGCCAGGATCAGGGACTTCTTTTTGTCCGGCGTCACCCGGCCAAAGACCGTATAGCGCTCCGCCGCCTGCAGGAAATCCTCCTCCGTTTCCAGCTCCGCCGCGTCGATGTAGCGTTCCGATCCCGGGATCCCCGCCCGCAGCGCCACATCGGATACCGTGGCAGGATTATCGCCGGAGATAACCTTGACGGTAACGCCCTGCCGGGCGAAATAACGAAATGTTTCCGGCGCTTCCGGACGGATGCGGTTGGTGAGCAGGATCAGCACCAGGGGAGTGAGCTTTGCTTCCTCCAACTGGCCGGGCTGGGGATCGCCGTCGTATTTTGCCGCCAGCAGTACCCGGTAGCCCGTTTTGACCCATGGCTCCGCCTGCTCCCGGATCTCCGCATACCGGCCTCCCAGGATAAATTCCGGCGCGCCCACCAGATACGCGCCCTTGTCCGCGAATACGCCGCCCGTCCATTTGGCGGCAGAGGTGAAGGGAATCCGGCGGGTACATTCCCAGGTATTTTCTCCGGAAAACAGCTCTTTCAACGCCCGAGCGGTATCATTTTCCGGCTCCTCCCCGCCGTACAAAGCGGTGAGCGCCGCTTCCAGCTCCTCCGGGGGATCCTGGGTCAGGGGGAGAATATTCTCCACCTCCATTTTCGGTTCGGTGATGGTGCCGGTCTTGTCCACGCACAGCACATCCACCCGTGCCAGAGTCTCGATACAGTTCATATCCTGCACCAGCACCCGGTCTCGGGTCAGCTTCAGGGCAGAGGCCGCCATGGCAACGCTGGTAAGCAGATACAGCCCCTCCGGGATCATGCCCACCAGAGCGGCCACCGTATGCTCTACGCTGTCCGTCAGCGGGAGCTTCAGATGCTGAAACTCCTGCCAGAAGAGAATCAAGCCGATGGGTACCAGCGCCACGCCCACCGCCCGGATGAGCCTGTCCAGGGAGCGCATCATCTCCGACTTGGCCGCCGCCGGATTGGCCTTGGCCTCGGCGGCCAGCCTGGCCGCAAAGGAATCCCCGCCTACGGCCGTAAGCTGCGCCCGCCCCCGGCCTGCCACCACGAAGCTGCCGGATTTCAGCTCCGCTCCGGGGCGCTTAACGACGGCGTCCGCTTCGCCGGTAATCAGGGATTCATTCACCTGCAATTCCCCTGTACGGAGGACGGCGTCCGCGCAGATCTGATCTCCTGGGGCAAACTCCACAATATCGTCCCGCACCAGCAAATCGCTGCGCACCCGGATCATCTGCCCATCCCGGAGGGTGGGCACTACCTGAGCCGCCACCAGCGCCAGCTTATCCACCGCACGCTTCGCCCGGATCTCTTGAAAGCAGCCGATGACGGTGTTTACAATCACCACCACCAGAAACGTCATATTCAAAATGCCGGAGCCTGCCAAGGCCAGCACCGCCGCCAGCACCAGAAACACCAGGTTGAAGAAGGTGAGGCAGTTATGGAGAATAATTTCACTCTCCGTGCGGCCGGCGCCCTCCGGCGCGGCGTTGCCCCAGCCGGAGGCCAGGCGCAGCTGCGCCTCCTGGGAGGTAAGCCCCACATTGGGGTCAGCCTGTACCGGCGGCACCTCCAGGCGTTGAACGGGCATTGTTGTTCTCTTTTTCATGGCGATCCCTCTTTCGTCTGTCAGTGCGCCGGCGGCGCGTCCCGCCGGGGAAATCCGTTCTCCCGGTCATAAATGGCGGTAAGGCTGCCGTCTTTCACAATAATATGGGCTTCCGCTCCAATAAAGTGGTTGCTTACCCCCAGGGGAAAGCCGCAGGTGAGGACGGCGTCCGTCAATGGGTATTGCAGCCCCCGAAGGGTCACGCCCCGCGCCTCGCGTCCCAGGCAGAACAGGGAAAGAATCCCTTTTGCCTCCTGCGGAAAGGAGATGGCGCTGTTTTCCACCACCGTGGCCATCTGCGTCAGCCCCACCAGGCATCCCACAGCCCCATGGTCGGACAAAAACTGCAGGCTCTGGAGATTGGCCACCGTGTGATCCAGCCGCGGACCGTCCAGCGCCCCATAGAGCACAAAACGGCGACAGCCCCGCTCCAGTCCATGCCGGATGGCCAGCATGGCGTCGGTGTCGTCCTTCTCCACCGGAAACACTGCGGCGCCCTTGGGGGTATACCCCAGGGAATCAAAATCCCCCAGCACTACATCCGGGACAATCCCCAGCCTTTCCATATGGCGCGCGCCGCCGTCCGCCGCAATCACCAGGTCGCCGGATCCGATCGGCTCCGCCAGGCGGTCAAATCCCCCGGCGCAGAAGATCACACAGGTGTCCAAAGCACGCTCCCTCCCCAAAAACGATTTGAAAAAATTATACCACACGGCCGAAAAAAACGAAACCGGTCAGAGATTAATTTTTCCTTAATTTTGCGGCAGTTTTTCCGAACAGCGCCGGAAGAAAATCCAAAAACAGCGCGCAGCGGAAAATTTCACCGGCCGCGCCCGGGTTTATAAAAAGTATTATGTAACCTTATCGATTTTGGGAAAAGCGGCGGCAAAAATTAGAAGTTCGCCGGCTGCTGCGGCATATAGTCCGGTAATCCAAAAGATTTCCCCCTGCAGCCTGTGGAAAAAACTGTGGATAGTGTGGAAAACTCCTGTGGAAAAATTCGCCCATAACCCGCAAATTACGCGCTTATGTAAACCAAATTTCCGACAGTCTTTCCCAAAAAAATCCCCGGCGGCAAAAGCCGCCGGGGAAAACGCTGGGAGACGAACCGCATTCGCCGCCTGCGCGCCGCCTGGAGAGCAGGCGGTTTACTCCATATTAAACGCCACCGGGTCGAAGGTGATGACGGCGTAATAAATTCCGCCCCGGCGGGCGGCCATCCCCGCCTCCACCGCGCCGCGAATTTCTTTCTCCCGTCCTGATAAGTCGCTGGGCAGCGCCACGTCAAAAATCAGATTGGTATGTCCGTTTCCCGCCACCATACGGAAGTCGTGGATATGCAGCCGGGCGTCCATTTCCTGCAAAATCTCCGTCACCTGTCGGCGGCAGGTATCCACCACTGGATCGTCCACTACCACCGGGTCATAATGGATTACCAGATGGACATTGTGCTTTTCCAGGCAGGCGCGCTCCAGATTGTCGATGATCTCGTGGCACGCCATGGGGTCTTCCCGCCGATCCATCTCCACATGGAGGCTGCCAAAGCGCTGACCAGGGCCGTAATCGTGCACCATCAGGTCATGATAGCCCAGCACCTTGGGATGGCTGCGCACCGTCTCCACAATCAAATCCCGCAGCTCCGGGCTGGCAGCCTCCCCCAGCAGGGGACTGATGGTCTCCCGCGCCAGCGTCCAGCCGCTGTACAGGATGAACAGCGCCACCACCAGACCCATCACTCCGTCGATCTGCCAGCTGCTCAGCGCCTCCACCACCCCGGCAAACAGCACGGCGGCAGTGGAAATGGCGTCGTTGCGGCTGTCGGCGGCGGTGGCCAGCAGCGCCTGGGATTGGATATGCCTGCCCAGATAGCGATTGAATAGGTACATCCACAGCTTTACGGCAATGGAAGCCAGCAGCACCACCGCCACAGGAACAGAAAAAACCACCGGAGCGGGGTTAAGGATCTTTTCCAGGGAGGTGCGCGCCAGCTCAAAGCCAATAACGACGATCATGGCGGCCACGGCCAGACCGGACAGGTACTCAAACCTGGCGTGGCCATAGGGGTGATCCTCGTCCGCCGGCCGCTCCGCCAGCTTGAAGCCCGCCAGCGTAACGATGGAGCTGGAAGCGTCGGAGAGGTTGTTCATAGCGTCGGCCGTGATGGCAACAGAGCCGGACAAGGTGCCCACTAGCAGCTTCCCCGCGAAAAGCAGCAGGTTGCACACAATGCCCACAATGCCGGAGAGCTTGCCGACCCGTCCCCGTACAGCGGGGGCGTCAGCCGCCTGCGCGTCGGGCACGAACAGGCGCAGAAGCAATTTTGTCATGAAATCCTCCTATAAATACCCGCTCTCCTGTCGGTAGAATCGGAATTCCACGCAAGGGGGAGCATTTTCTACAGCCTTTCTCAAAAAACGCGTGACATTTGCAGCTTGCTGCGGTATGATATAGACATACAGCGGCTTCTCCATTATATCCCAGGGGGACGCGTCTGTCCAGCATTTTTATTTTAAGGAGCGAAACGCCATGTCTTATCAGATCATTACAGATTCCTGCTGCGATTACCCCCAGGAAATGTACGCCCAGCTGGGCTTAAAGGAAGTGGCTCTCACCGTCACTTTCCGGGGCGAGGAAACCAATCACTATACCGAGCGCTGGCTGAAGGATATGTTCGACGGCCTGCGGGGCGGTGAAGTCGCCACCACCGCCGCCGTAAACCCGGAAACCTGGGCCGGCGCCATGGAGCCGGTGCTGGCCGGGGGCGAGGATGTGCTGGTGCTGGCCTTTTCCTCCGGCCTGAGCACCACCTATCAGTCCGCCTGCATCGCCGCCAATGAATTGCGGGAAAAATATCCCCACCGGAAAATCCATGTGGTGGACACCCTCTGCGCCTCTTTGGGGCAGGGACTGTTCGTATATTACGCCGCCAAAAAGCGGCAGGAGGGCATGGAGCTGGAGGAACTCACCAACTGGTGCCTGGAGAACCGGCTGAAGCTGTGCCATTGGTTCACGGTGGACGACCTGATGTATCTGAAGCGGGGCGGACGGGTAAGCGCCGCCACGGCGCTGGTAGGCACCATGCTGAACATCAAGCCGGTGCTCCATGTGGATGACGAGGGGCATCTCATCAACGTGTCCAAAACCCGGGGGCGGAAGGCCTCCATCCAGGCGCTGGCCAAAAAAATGGGCGAGCTGGGAATCCCCGGCGCCAACGATACCGTGTTCATCTGCCACGGCGACTGCCTGGAGGACGCGCAGTACCTGGAAAGCCTGGTGCGGGAGCAGTACGGCGTAAAGGATGTGCTCATCTATTATGTGGGCGCGGTGATTGGCTCCCACTCCGGCCCCGGCACCCTGGCGCTGTTCTTCCTGGGAGAGCACCGCTGATTCCCCGCGACAAAAGTCCATAAAAATGCCTTCTCCTATTGGGAGAAGGCATTTGGCCTTTTCAGGAGAAAACAGGGAAATTGGCACCGGGGGATTGTGTTTGCCTGGTTGGGATGCTATATGGTAATCGATATTTTATCGGCAGTCAAGCATCCCAGGTCTTTCGGGGCACGGTGTGCCGTCAGAGAAAACGTCCTCTCCCACAGGAGAGGACGTTTTTATACGCCGTCCGCAAACCGCTTCAGGCGTTGGCTCAGAACCATTGCCAGCGCCACCTTCAGCGCATCAGGAATCAGATAGGGCACTACGCAGGTCATCAGCACCGTACCCAATCCCATGACTGTTCCCTGCTGCAAATACAGGATCATAAACCAAGCGGAGCCAAAGGCATAGCAGGCCAGCAGCGCCAATACCATTCCCAGCAGCTTCCCCCGCTCGCCCAGCCAAGCCGTTACCGCCCAATACACCGGACCGGACGCCAGGAAGCCGAGAATATAGCCGCCGGTGACGCCCAGCAGCACGCCTACGCCCCCCCGGAACCCGGCAAACACCGGCACGCCCACAGCGCCCAGCAGAATATAGCAGATAATCGCCAGCGTTCCCCGCTTTCCCCCCAGCACGCCCAGGGTCAGGCACACTGCAAAGGTCTGCATGGTAAAGGCGATTTCCAGTACGGGAATGGAAATCCAGGCGCAGATGGCGATAATGGCGGCAAACAACGCGCAGAGGATGTAGTCCCGCAGATTCAGTTTTCTTGTGTTCATAGCGTTTCCCTACCTTTCGGCAACAGAATACCATAAGCGGGAATAATTGTCAACCGCTATTTGCTTAATATGGTTGACAATTCACGCGGCCGCAGCAAAAACCCGGCGGCGAGGCATCGCCGCCGGGTTTTCCCAGAAACCATTAAATCTTCACGCCAATGTCCCGGATCTGCTTGAGCAGCCCCACGTGCTCCCTGCCCTCGTCGGGAAGCTGGGGAAAATCGTAGGCAGCGTAGTTGTTGCCCTCCACGATGGCGGGACCGGTGGGGGTAATGCACACATCCCAGCCGATGTAGCGTACCTGGGGCACCACCAGGGCAGCTTTCTTCACCATCTCCATAGCCTCCCGGACAAAGGGCACCTGGAAGCCCTGGAAGCGCACACCAGTGGCCGGGTGTACCTCTGCAATGGCGGTGGTGGCAGTGTGGGCAGGTCCGCTGATCTCCCCCTTTTCCAGGTCGAAATGGCAGGCAAAGCCGCCGTTTTCCAGGTTGTCCACAAAATTGCCGTTATTCCCGGTTTTCAGCACCGCGTAAAGCACATGGGGAACCCCCTGGTGTACCAGAGTTACCATACGAAAGCAATTCACGGAGTAGGGATAGAGTTGGTTCATTTTTTCATGCTGGACGATCACATCCTCCACCACTCCAAAGCGGTTGGCCGGATCCATGAGGTATTTGCAGGCGTCCTCCACCGTGTCGAACTGGGACAGCCGCACTTTCTCAATGCCCTTGCCGCACTCCCCCACCGAGGGCTTGGCAATCACCGTATCCCGGCTGCGGAGAAAATCCGCCAATTCCTCCTGGGAGCATTGGCTCAAATCCAGAAACGCCCGCCCCAGGAACTCCCGGAATAGATGGTAAAACTCGTTCTTATGGGAGAACAGGTGGGTATAAGCCGGGTCGTTCATCATGCCCATGAGCTTCTTGTTCTTCATGCGGGTCATATAGGTAGCGCGCTCTTTGGCGGTCATGTCATAGAAGGCGAAGATCATATAGTCGTAATATCCCGCGCCGTAGCGGGCGGCGCAGCCTGCCATGTCCAGGAAAATGGCCGCCTTGGCCTTTCCGGAGCGCTGGTGGACAATGTCGATGCAGCGCTGGAGCTTCTCCAGACGCATCCCCTTCAGCACCCGGGTCAAATATTTCAGATCCATAAATATAGACCTCACTTCCTTGATTTCCTTGGGATTATACATAGTTTCCCGGCGCAAGTCAATAACATCCTGCCGCTTTTCCGGAGAATAACCCGCCCATTTTCGGAAAAACTATCCCACGAAAGAGGTGGGAACATGATACTATCCTATTTGCGGACAATTTTCTTGTATCTGGTACTCATTCTGGCGGTGCGCCTCATGGGCAAGCGCCAAATCGGCCAAATGGAGCCGGCGGAATTCGTGGTCACCATGCTGGTGGCCAACCTGGCGGCCATTCCCATGCAGGACGGCGGGATCCCCATGCTCTCCGGGCTGCTGCCTATTCTGACAGTACTGGGGATGGAGCTGATCCTCTCGGTGGCGGCGCTGCGGAGCATCCGGCTGCGTCAGGCGCTTTGCGGCAAGCCGGTGATCCTCATTGAAAACGGCAATATCCTGCAGGAAAATCTGCGCAGGACGCGCATCACTCTGGATGAATTGACCGGACATCTGCGGGAAAAGGACGTCCTCGACCCCCGCACCGTGCAGTACGCCATTCTGGAGACCAATGGCAATCTGTCCGTATTTCCCTATCCCAAGGAAAAGCCCGCTTCCGCCAAGGACGCAGGCATCCAGGCCGCCCCGCAATATCTGCCGGTGACCATCGTATCCGACGGCAAAATCCTTTACGAAAATTTAGAGAAAGCCGGAAAAGATCCCGCCTGGATACAGCGGACGCTTTCCGGACGGAACGCCCAGCTGGAAAATACCTGGCTGCTCACCGTAGACGCTGGGGATAACATCATTTATTATCCCAAGGAGGTGGTATAAATGGGACGGCTTTGGCTCGGTATTGGGCTGATGGCGGCGCTGCTGCTGGGAACCGCCGGCATTGCCCTGGGCATGGACGCCATCCATCAGCCGGTGGCGGCGCAGCTGGAACAGGCCGGAACCGCAGCGCTGGAAGGGGACTGGGCGCAGGCCGACGCCCAATGGCAGGCGGCGCAGCGATCCTGGGAGCGCCACTGGGCATTGAGCGCCTCGGTGGCCGACCACAGCCCCATGGACGATATTGACCGGCTCTACGCGCAGCTGGCCGTGTTCGCCCAGGAGCGGGAAACGGTGCATTTTGCCGCCACCTGCATGGAACTTTCGGAGCTGACCCAGGCTATGAGCGACGCCCACAGTCCCGACTGGTGGAATCTGCTGTGATGCCGCCGCCAGCAGCAGATTCTCCCGCAAATCTTTTCCGCCAGGCGCGTGCCTGGCGGAAAATACGTTGAAAATGCCGTTATGCCTCCGGCGCTTCCGGGGCGATGGGGAAATAGAGGGTGGCCTTGAACAGATCGCCGTCCACCAGCAGCTTCAGCTGCCCGTGCTGCAGCTCCATCAGGCTCTTGGCAATGTTCAGACCCAGGCCGCTGCCCTCGGTATTCCGGGAGGCGTCCCCCCGGACGAACCGCTCCATCAGCTCCTCCGCATCCACGCCCAGCGCCTCCCGGGAGATGTTTTTCAGGGAAATGGTCACCGCCAGCTCCAGCTGCACCACATCGATATACAGCCGGGTATCCGGCATGGCGTATTTCACCGCGTTATTCAGCAGGTTGCTCAGCACCCGCCACAGCAGCCGTCCGTCCGCCAGCACCCTGGCCGGTTCCTCCGGCATCCGAAGCACCGGCGTCAGCCGCGCCGCTTTCAGCTTGTCGGAAAACTCTCCCAGCGCCTGGTTCACCGCCTCCGCCGCGTCCACAGGCTGGATATCCGCCTGGATATTGCCTGTGGCGGCCTTGCTCATCTCCATGAGATCCTCGATGAGCTTCTTCATCCGCTGGGACTGACGGGACAGCACCTCCAGGTACTGCTCCGCTTCCTCCCGGGTCTGCGCCTTTTGCAGCAGATCCACATAATTGATAATGGAGGTCAGCGGCGTTTTGATGTCGTGGGACACATTGGTAATCAGTTCCGTCTTCATCCGCTCCGATTTCATCTGGCGCTGGGCAGCCACCATAGCCGCCTCGCCCAGGGCGTTCAGATCCCCGGCAAAATCCCGGAAGCTCCCCATCAGATGCTTCGGAGAGATTTTCGCTCCCAGGTTTCCCCGGCTCATGGCTTTGGCGCCCTTATGCAGCTTGCCGAAGCAGTACACACCGTAAATCACCACCGCAAAATCCAGCAGCGCCGCCAGGATGATCCAGTCCGCCCGGTAGGAGGCCATGGCCAGCACCAGCGCCAGGAGCATCCCCGCGCCCACCAGCAGCCACTGCCAGCTCAGGGGCAGCAGGCAGTACAGCCGCGCCGCACAGCGTCCCAGCCAGCCAACCGCCCGGCCGCACAGCCGCAGTATCCAGCCAAATACGCTGTGCCGCCACCAGTGTCCGCCGCCCATTTTGATCTGCGCCGCCAGGGCAAACAGGAATCCCACCAGCAGCAAACAGCCGCAAAAAACAGCCAGGCCGGCCAGCAGCACCGGGAAAAAATATCCATCCGTGGGCGGAACATCATTCAGCCCCTCCAGCAGACGCAGCGCCACCCAGCCCAGCAGGAACACGCCCCAGCCGGCCAGCCAGGCATACAGATCCAGGGGCATGGCATTTAGGGCAGCCGCCTCCGCCTCTTCCCGTCCCGCCTTGCGTCCTGCCGCGCAGCACAAAAAGACCAGCAGCCCCGCAAAGAGCAGCAAACTCACTGCGCCGCCCGCCGCCAGGCAGCTCCAATAGGGCTGAAGATCCCCCGCCAGCTGCCAGAGTATGCTGTCCTGGAACGTATACGCCCCCGCATAGGCATACAGGCTCACAGTATAGCCCTCAGTCTGCTGAACATCCCCGTAATAGGTATAATCGTTTCCATCATAGCCCGTTATCCCCCAGGCAAATTGGTAGTTGGCCGGGATCACATTATCCTTTGCAATCTCCAGTTCCCCGGGATAGCGCTCCTGGAGCGCCCCGTCTGTATCCAACCGGAGCTCGGCGGCGGAGGAAGCCACGCCGGTGATCTGGGGATAAAACGCTACCACAGAATAGTCCAGGGTCTCCGCACCCTCCGGGATCAGCCCATAGGCGCTTACCCGGGTGTCCCCCAGCCAAATGATGTAGCTCCACTTTTCCGGCGTAAAGGAAATCCCGCTTGTACTCGGCGGAAGATCCCACGGATCCCCCCAATACATTTCCAGCAGTTCCTCGGGGCAGTTGCTCAGCGTCCGATAAGCATATTCGTCCAGCACGCTGCTGGCCACCATCTCCGCCTCCTGCTCCAGCAGCGCCTGATGCGCTTCCTCCACGGTGCCGTCCAGAAGTCCCATATACCCCAGCGCCACCAGCGCGCCGCCGCAGCCCAGCGCCAGCGCCAGAAACACAGCGCACAATATGACGGCGGTCATCTTGGCCGCAATGGAATATTTCATCTATTCTGGCCTCCTTCCAGTTTGTACCCCTGCCCCCAGACCACCTTTAGATACCGGGGGTTGGAGGGGTCGATTTCCAGCTTTTCCCGCAGATGGCGAATGTGCACCGCCACGCTGCCCTCGCTGCCCACAGCGGTCTCCTGCCACACCGCCTCATAAATGGCCTTGGTGGAGAACACCTTGCCGGGATTCTTCATCAGCAGCCGCAGGATGCTGTATTCCGTGGGCGTCAGGTAGACCGCTTCTCCGTCCACAGAGGCAGTCTTGGTGGCATCGTTGATGGCGATGGCGCCCACCGTCAGCTCCCCCGTCTCCTCCCGCTTGCTTCCCAAGCGCGCATACCGCCGCAGGTGGGAGCGCACCCTTGCCAGCACCTCCACCGGCACAAAGGGCTTGGTGATATAATCGTCCGCTCCCACGTTCAGCCCCAGCACCATATCCTCCGTCTCGGATTTGGCGGTGAGGAACAGAATGGGCGCGTTGGAGATCTCCCGGATTTTGGCGGTGGCGGCGATGCCGTCCATCCCCGGCATCATTACATCCATGAGAATCAGATGGATCTCCTCCCGCGCAACCACTTCCAGCGCCTCCAGACCGCTGAAGGCTTCATAAAGCTGATATCCCTCCGGAGCAAGGTATATTTTCAAGGCGTTTACAATGTCCGGCTGGTCATCGCAGATCAGCACATTGTACATGGCGGTTTCCTCCCTTTCGATTTGTGCTTTTATTATACCAGCCCATGGCGGCGGATGGTAGTAGGATACCCTTAAGAATCCTTTAATTTTCCCTTTGCTTTTCTTTAAGAATATGGTAGAATAAGGAAAATACCTTCTGCATCGCGCGCTTGCAGGAGAGGAGGCTCCTATGGATTGGCAGCCAATTTTGCGTTACGTTACCAATACCCTTATACCGGTGCTGCTTCTGGCCGCCGCAGGTCTTGCCGTTATCCGCCTGGTTCAAAGCCTCATTGGCAAGGCTCTGCAAAAATCCAGGCTGGAGCACGCCGCCTACAGGCTTATCCATTCCCTGACAAACGCCGTGCTCTATCTTCTCCTGGGGCTGATTCTGGCCTCCCGGCTGGGCATTGACGTTTCCGGCATCGTGGCGCTGGCCAGCGTACTGACTCTGGCCGTTTCTCTGGCGGTGCAGAACGCCATCGGCAATGTGATCGGCGGCTTTACCCTGCTCTATACCAAGCCCTTCAAAACCGATGATTTTGTGGAGATCGCCGGAAACGCCGGCACTGTGACGGAAATTTCCATGACCTACACCAAGCTGGTGACGCCGGATAACCGCACCATCTCTATTCCCAACAGCGCCGTCACCGCCGGGCAGATCATCAATTACACGGCGCTGGGCAAACGCCGGGCGGAGGTGACCGTCTTCGCTTCCTATGAAGCCCCCGTGGAGCGGGTGCTTTCCGCCCTGCTGCAGGCTGCAAAGGTGCCCACTGCGCTGGATGACCCCGCTCCATTCGCCGCTGTGAAAAGCTATGACAGCAGCGCGATCACCTATCTGCTCCATGTCTGGTCCGTCTCCGGGGATTATTGGACCACCCTGTGCGATGTGCGGAAAAACGTCAAAGCGGTTTTCGACCGGGAAGGCATTCCAATGACCTATCCGCACCTGAACGTTCATGTGGCGCCGCGCGATAACGAAAGCAAATAATTCCAAAAATTACCCGGTATTCTTTTGCGGATACCGGGTATTCTATGGTTGGGCAAAAAAGAAACGACGCGAAACGCCATGACGATGGAATTGTGCTCTCGTTACATTTTTTGTCAAGTGTATCGCCGCAAGCGCAGTGGTAAGATGCGAAAAAGGCGGGGCAGGCCACCCCGCCGGTACATAACCGCGCCCCGCCGGAATTCCCCGGCGGGGCGGAATCCTATCCCTGCGTCTTATGGATCGCCTGCGCAGAATTTCCATACTTCACCCCATTGCCTCCGGGGGAAAAATATGCTATACTATAGAAGCTTGCGGGGGGAATCCCGCGAAATTTCCCTTCAAGAAATCACATATTATGGAGAAGCTTATGGATAAAGAAAAGAGAGGCCTGCTCATCAAGATCATCGCCCTGGGCGTCAGTCTGGCGCTGCTGGTGCTGGTGGCCGTCATCTTCAGCAGCGGCGTGACCCCGCCCCCGCCGGAGGAATTTACATACCCGGAAATTACCCAGGCCACCGTCGCCCCCACTCTGCCGCCTCCCCCCCGCAACCCGTACATGGTGGGGGACTTCGCCCAAGACGAAAACGGCTACCTGCAGCTGATGATCGGCGAAAGCTGGCTGGGCATCGATGTGTCCGAGCATCAGGAGGACATCGACTGGAACGCCGTGGCGGAAGCGGGCGTGGAATTTGTGATGATCCGCGTAGGCTACCGGGGGTATGAATCGGGTATGCTGATGCCGGACTCCATGGCGCAAAGCCATTATGAGGGCGCGAAAGCCGCCGGGCTGAAAGTGGGCGCATACTTCTTCTCCCAGGCCGTCAGCGCTCAGGAGGCGGAGCAGGAGGCCGCTTTCACCCTGGAGCAGATCTCCTCCTGGCAGGTAGATATGCCCGTGGTATTCGACTGGGAGTATGTGGCCGGCAGCGCACGCACCGGCGAACTCACCCGGGAGGCGCTGACCCATATCACCGCCGTGTTCTGCCAAAAGGTGCAGGACAGCGGCTATACCCCTATGTTCTATTTTAACCAAAGCCAGGGCGAAGATATGCTGAATCTGTCCGAACTGGTGGACTATCCCTTCTGGCTGGCGCTGTACGGCGACATGGACTACCCCTACCAGGTGAAGATGTGGCAGTATACCAACGCCGGCACGGTGCCGGGCATTCCGGGAGACGTGGATCTGAACCTGTACTTCCCGGGGTAAGAAAGGAAGCATATGGCAACTACTGTGATCACCGGCGGCTCCCGGGGCATCGGAGCCGCCGCCGTGGAGCGCTTTTCCCGGCAGGGGGACCGCGTCTGGTTCCTCTATGAAAAGGAGCACGCCGCCGCCCAGGACGTGGCCGCGCGAACCGGGGCGATCCCCCTCTGCTGCGATGTGGCGGACGGCCGCGCCGTCCAGGCGGCGTTCGCGGAAATCGGCGCTGTGGATACGCTGATCCTTTGCGCCGGCGTATGCCACTACGGACTTTTGCAGGATACGCCGGAGGCAGTCTGGGACAGGCTCTTTGATGTGAACGTTAAGGGCATTTACCATTGTGTCCGCGCCGCCATGCCCGCCTTTCTGCGGCAGCATCGTGGGAATATCATCACCGTCAGCTCCATGTGGGGGCAGGTGGGCGCTTCCTGCGAGGCCGCCTACTCCGCCAGCAAAGGGGCGGTGATTGCCCTGACCAAAGCGCTGGCCAAGGAACTTGGCTCCAGCGGCATCCGGGTAAACTGCGTGGCGCCCGGGGTCATTCTAACGGATATGTGCGCGGCTGTGTCGCCGGAAACGCTGGCGGAGCTGGCGCGGGAGACGCCCGCAGGCAGGAACGGCGCGCCCGAGGACGTGGCCGCCGCCATGGCGTATTTGTCCCAGGCGGAATTTGTAACCGGAGAAATTTTGGCCGTAAACGGCGGCTATGTAATTTAGGAGAAGTTTATGAAAATTGCCATCGGATGCGACCACGGAGCGCTGGCGCTGAAAAACACCCTGGTGGAGCACCTGCAAAAGGGAGGCCATACGGTGACGGATTTCGGCACCTATACCCCGGATTCCTGCGACTATCCCGACTTTGCCGCTGCGGCAGCCCGCGCCGTGGCCGCCGGGGAATGTGAGCGGGGCATCGTGCTGTGCACCACCGGCATCGGCGTGTCCATTGCCGCCAACAAGGTGCAGGGCATCCGCTGCGCGCTGCTGTCAGACGTGCTTTCCGCCAGGATGACCCGGCTGCACAACGACACCAATATGATGGCGCTGGGGGCGGGCATTGTGGGTCCCAGCCTGGCGCTGGAGATCGCGGACACCTGGCTGTCCACTCCCTTCTCCGGGGAAGCGCGCCACCAGCGGCGCATCAAGAAGCTGATGGAGTTGGAATAATGGTCTTTTGAACGTCCCCCCGGTTTCCATAGGAATGGAAACCGGGGGTTTGTCTGTCATGCGGATCTTTCGCAATTTCAGTTCCTTCGAATACTTTCCAGCAATTGAATGGCTTGGTCAATCTGTCCATCGCGCTCCTGTGTTTTCTCTATGGCAAATACAAACACCTCCCAATTGGGAAAGACTTCTGGATAACGACGCAAAACCGCTTTTAAGACGGCCTCACATTCCGTCGCTGTGGCTTTTTGAATCCTTTTAAGAAAGCGAACCATAGGTACCTCCAGTCTGGAATATTATGCTAACTATATGATAACACAATGATTGTATATTTTCAAGGCGCTTGTTGGTAAAATACTACCAAATAAGAAACGAGGTGTTATCATGGCGGTGAACAGAATCCAGACCGGCATCCGCTTCGAGCCAGAGCTGCTGTATAAGATTACCTATGTGGCCAAATGCAACTGCCGTTCTCTCAACGCCCAGATGGAGTTTCTGGCTCGCCAATGCGTGGAGGAATTTGAGTCCGCCCGGGAACCCATCCCGGTGGATGAGGAGGAACTCTACCGGAAATAGCCAAGCCCCCGCCCCCGGCAGCAACCGGGGGCGTTTTGCATGGACGCAGGGGGAATCGCATACGCTGACAAACGGATAAAACGGAAAATTGTCTGACAAATCTGTGAAATTCCGCGGATTCTTTGTTGACAGTCCAATACATATCTGCTATTATTTATGATATAAAGAATCCCCAATTGTATGGTACGCAAGCATTCCCCCAGCGGGCAACTGCGCACCCCGGCTTCCTCAATGGGAGGTGCCGGCTTCTGGCGATTTCCCTGCGCGCATAGTCCGTACCCCCGTTCCGGGGCGGATTGTGCGCTTTTTTGTCCCCAAAACAGAAAGGAGGAAACTGAATATGCAAAGCAAACGGAATATTCCCGCCGCCATGTTACTGCTGCTGGCGTTCGCTCTGGCGCTCGCCGCCTGCGCCCCGGCGGAAGCGCCCACACCCACCGCCGACGCGACCCAACCCACCACGCTGGGCACCGAAGCCCCTACGCAAACCCCTACAGAGATCCCCACGGAGCCGGAGGCGCTGGACTATGATGCCTATTTCTCCCAGATCCGGGGGAAGGAATACCTGGAGACGGGCTTCAAAGTCCTGTCCAATCCCGATTACCTCCAGGATCGGGACTGGCGGCTGGACATTGCCGATGAAGAAATGCTGGAGGAGCGGAAATGGGAGGATGCTTGGCGGAACTATCCGGTAATCCTCAGCGCCAGCAACAAAGCCTTGGTGAAGGTATTATCGGAGCTCCCGGTGCGCAGCCTCTCGGCGGAGCCGGACTTCGCCGTGGCCGTCAACGCCGACGGCACGGAGCTATGGAAGCTGGACTATGACACCGGCGAGGCGGAAACGCTGTATACCGACCCCTCCGGCCAGCTGTGCGACCCCATTGAATACTATGACGGCTGCGTGTTCTTCCTGGCAGGCAACGGGGCGGACGGACGGGGGCTGTACCGGCTGTATCTGCCGGAAATGAAGCTGGACTTGATGGCGGAGGATCTGCCCGCAGAGCGCCCGGACGGCTATCGGTTCCAGGGCTTCCAGGTGATCTCCAACCACGAGGTAGCCTGGGTCTATACCTACCCGGTGTTTGAACACTATGCCCAGGAATACTGGGACGAGCCGGTGCTGGGTCAGGAGGGCGATCGCTATACCCCCAAGGAAGCCTTTGGGGAAATTTATGCGGAAGACCCTCCGGAAACGGTAGACGATCTAAGCAAGACGGGTCAGTGGCAGTACGCCGAACAGCTGGACTGGGTCTTCCTGGAGAAAACCGGCCAGTATTCTGCGGATCATTGGTACCGCAACACCCTCACTGGAGAGGAGCGGATGTGCTACAGCTTTGTGATCCACAACAGCAAAATGCCAGTCTACTACCCAGACGGCACCATGCGGCCGGAGGCGGAGTGGGAGAACGGCTCCCTCTGGTGGTTGGACAGCTACTATACCGCCGGATAAATTGTCTGGACGCCCTGCGCCGGGAGGGACGGGAGCACGATCTCCCTCCGCCGCGCCGGAACAAGCCCCGGCTCGCGATCTTCATAAATCCAGCGGCCGCCCCCAATGGGGGCGGCTGTTTTCTCTGCTCCGCGCCGACGGCGCGTCTCCTTTCTGCGGCGGTATTCGGTAAAAATTTGCTGAAAAAACGGTGGACATTCTTGCCTTCCTATGCTAAAATGTAATTGGTGGAGGTTGGGGATTTTTCCAGCCGACATCCGTTATGTTAAAACAGCGGCGCAGCCGCATAACATTTTTAGGAGGAAAACAAGTATGGAAACCTACGGCATTGAAAAGTACGGCATCACCGGCGTCAAAGAAGTAGTGTACAACCCTTCCTACGAGCTTCTGTTTGAAGAGGAGACGAAGGAGGGTCTTTCCGGCTATGAAGTCGGTCAGGTCACTGAGCTGGACGCTGTGAACGTGATGACCGGTATCTATACCGGCCGCTCCCCCAAAGACAAGTACATCGTCATGGACGAGAACTCCAAGGACACCGTGTGGTGGACCTCCGACACCTTCAAGAACGACAACCACCCCATGAGCGAGAGCACCTGGGCCACCGTGAAGGACATCGCCCTGAAGGAGCTGTCCAACAAGCGGCTGTTTGTGGTGGACGCTTTCTGCGGCGCCAACGCCGACACCCGCATGGCCATCCGCTTCATCGTGGAGGTGGCATGGCAGGCGCACTTCGTGAAGAATATGTTCATCCGTCCCACTGAAGAGGAATTGAAGAACTTCACCCCCGACTTCGTGGTGTACAACGCTTCCAAGGCCAAGGTGGAGAACTACAAGGAGCTGGGCATGAACTCCGAGACCTGCGCTGCCTTCAACATCACCTCCCGGGAGCAGGTCATCATCAACACCTGGTACGGCGGCGAGATGAAGAAGGGTATGTTCTCCATGATGAACTACTACCTGCCCCTGAAGGGCATCGCCTCCATGCACTGCTCCGCCAACACCGACATGAACGGCGAGAATACCGCCATTTTCTTCGGTCTGTCCGGCACCGGTAAGACCACCCTCTCCACCGACCCCAAGCGTCTGCTCATCGGCGACGACGAGCACGGCTGGGACGACAACGGCGTGTTCAACTTTGAGGGCGGCTGCTACGCCAAGGTCATCAACCTGGACAAGGATTCCGAACCCGACATCTACAACGCCATCCGCCGCAACGCGCTGCTGGAAAACGTGACTGTAGACAAGGACGGCAAGATCGACTTCAACGATAAGTCCGTGACGGAGAACACCCGCGTGTCCTACCCCATCGACCACATTGAGAAGATCGTCCGCCCCGTGTCCACCGCTCCTGCCGCCAAGAATGTGATCTTCCTGTCCGCAGACGCTTTTGGCGTGCTGCCCCCTGTTTCCATCCTGACTCCGGAGCAGACCCAGTACTACTTCCTCTCCGGCTTCACGGCAAAGCTGGCGGGCACCGAGCGGGGCATCACCGAGCCCACCCCCACCTTCTCCGCCTGCTTCGGTCAGGCTTTCCTGGAGCTGCATCCCACCAAGTACGCCGAGGAGCTGGTAAAGCGCATGGAGATGTCCGGCGCCAAGGCTTATCTGGTGAACACCGGCTGGAACGGCACCGGCAAGCGCATCTCGATTAAGGATACCCGGGGCATCATCGACGCCATCCTGAACGGCGACATCCTGAACGCCCCCACTAAGAAGATTCCCATGTTCGATCTGGAGGTGCCCACCGCTCTGCCCGGCGTGGACAGCGCCATCCTGGATCCCCGGGATACCTATGCCGACCCCTCCGCATGGGAGGAGAAGGCCAAGGATCTGGCCAACCGCTTCGTGAAGAACTTCGCCAAGTATACTTCCAACGAAGCCGGCAAGGCGCTGGTGGCCGCAGGCCCCAAGGCGGAATAATGAACGTCGGATAGCCGGGGATCTTTCCCCGGCTGTCTGAGCGCAAATAACGCTCCCGCAGGGTACGGCATGGCCGCCCCCGGCTGCCGCGCTGCCCTGCATCCGGTTATGTATTCCCAATTTTAATGGAGGTTAATAACAATATGGCTCAAAAGGTTCAATTTGTAGAGACGGTTCTGCGGGACGCGAACCAGTCTCTGATTGCCACCCGCCTGCCCTACGATAAGTTCGAGCCCATGCTGGAAACCATCGACAAGGTGGGCTACTATGCCTGCGAATGCTGGGGCGGCGCCACTTTCGACGTGTGCCTGCGCTACCTGCACGAGGATCCCTGGGAGCGGCTGCGGAAGATCCGCGCCAAGATGCCCAACACCAAGCTGCAGATGCTGCTGCGGGGTCAGAACGTTCTGGGTTACTCCCACTACCCCGATGATTTCGTGAAGCTGTTCGTGGCCAAGGCCGTGGAGAACGGCATCGACGTCATCCGTATCTTCGACGCGCTGAACGATGTGAACAATCTGAAGGTGGCTATGGAGGCCACCGTCAAGGCCGGCGCCATCGCCTCCGGCACCATTTCCTACACCACCTCCCCGGTGCATACTCTGAGCAAATATGTGGAGATGGTGAAGGAGCTGAAGGAAATGGGCGCTTCCACCATCTGCATTAAGGATATGGCCGGCATCATGGGTCCCAAGGAGGCCTATGACCTGGTGTCCGCCATCAAGGACGCAGTGGATCTGCCCGTGGACCTGCACACCCACTGCACCACCGGCCTGGCGTTCATGACCTACCTGAAGGCTGTGGAAGCCGGCGTGGACATCATCGACACCGCCATTTCCCCCTTCTCCGGCGGCACCTCCCAGCCCGCCACCGAAACCCTGGCCTACGCCCTGCGGCAGCTGGGCTATCAGGTGGATCTGGACGACAGCCAGACCAAGATCATGGCCGACTACTTCAAGGGCGTGCGGGACGAGTTCATTAAGGACGGCACCATGATGCCCAAGTCCATGGCCACGGACACCCAGTGCCTGACCTACCAGGTGCCCGGCGGTATGCTCTCCAACCTGCTCAGCCAGCTGAAGCAGATGAACGCCCTGGATCGTTTTGACGAAGCCCTGGTGGAAACCCCCAAGGTTCGTAAGGATATGGGCTATCCTCCCCTGGTCACCCCCACTTCTCAGATGGTGGGCGTACAGGCCGTGCGCAACGTGCTGGACGGCCAGCGCTACAAGACCGTCTCCAAGGAGATCAAGGCTTACTGCCGCGGCGAGTATGGCCGCACCCCCGCTCCCATCGACAAAGACATTCAGAAGATGATTCTGGGGGACGAGCAGCCCCTGGCCGGCCGCTATGCCGATTCCCTGGAGCCCATTGTGGAGCCTACCCGGAAGAAGCTGGAGGGCGTCGCCCGCTGCGACGAGGATGTGCTCAGCTATATCGCCTTCCCCAACCTGGCGGAGAAGTTCTTTGAAGATCGCCGGGAGAAGGAAGAGAATGAAGTCACCTACACCATCACCGAGGCGTAAGGAGGGCTTGCCATGCAACTGTTAGCCAATACCCTGGGGCAAAGCCATCTCTCCATTGGGGATGCGGGCATTGTCGCCCTGCTGGGCTACATCGTGGTGTTCTTCGGTCTGGTGCTGCTGCTGGCAGTGCTGGTCATTGTAGGCAAGATCTTTGCCGCCAAGGACGCCAAGGCCAAGGCGAACACCCCTGCGCCCGCCGCCGCCCCCGCAGCAGCGGAAGCCCCCAAGCCCACCGCCCCCGGCGCCGCCGGTTCCCTGAAGCTCTACGATGTAGAGCCAAAAACCGCCGCTATGCTCATGGCCATTGTGGCCGATAAGATGGGCAAGCCCCTGAACGAACTGCGCTTCATTTCCATCAAGGAGGTCAAATAATCATGAAGTACAAAGTGACCCTGAACGGCCGCACCTATGAGGTGGAGGTCGAGGCAGGCAAGGCCATGCTCCTGGATGAGTATGAGGCCATTGCTCCCGCCGCGCCTGCGGCAGCCCCCGCGCCCGCAGCAGCCCCTGCTCCCGCCGCGCCTGCGGCAGCTCCTGCGGCTCCCGCCGTGACCGGCGCCGGCGAGCCGGTGGCCGCCCCCATGCCCGGCAACATCCTCAAGGTGAACGTCTCCGCCGGACAGGCCGTAAAAGCCGGCACCGTGCTGTGCATCCTGGAGGCTATGAAGATGGAGAACGAGATCATGGCGCCCAAGGACGGTACTGTGACCCAGGTCCTTGTCAGCAAAGGCTCCACTGTGGACACCGGCGCTCCTCTGGTCGTGATCGGCTAAGGAGGGTTCCCAATGGTCATCAATATTGGTGAAATTCTCCTGAAGCTGTGGAACGATTCCGGCTTTGCGGCGATTTCCTCCGGCTTTATGGACGGAGGCTGGCAGAACTTGCTGATGATCGCCATTGCCTGCGTTCTGCTGTACCTGGGCATCGTGAAGAAGTTCGAGCCGCTGCTGCTGGTGGGCATCGCTTTCGGCTGCCTGCTCACCAACCTGCCCAACGGCAATCTGTACCACCCCGAGCTGTGGGACGCATTTATGAACGGCGAAATTGGCTATGGAACCGTTCTCCATGACGGCGGACTGCTGGACATCTTCTACATCGGCGTGAAAGCGGGTATCTATCCCTGCCTGATCTTCATGGGCGTGGGCGCGATGACGGACTTCGGCCCGCTGCTCTCCAACCCCAAGAGTTTGCTCATGGGCGCTTCCGCGCAGCTGGGCGTGTTTGCCGCGTTCTTCGGCGCTACCCTGCTGGGCTTCACTGCGGCAGAGGCCGCTTCCATCGGCATCATTGGCGGCGCGGACGGCCCCACCGCCATCCTGCTGACCACCCGTCTGGCTCCCCGGCTGCTGGGCGCCATCGCCATCGCGGCTTACTCCTACATGGCGCTGATCCCCCTGATCCAGCCCCCCTTCATGCGTCTGCTGACCACGCCCAAGGAGCGGCAGATCAAGATGATGCAGACGCGGCAGGTATCCAAGACGGAGAAGATCATGTTCCCCATTATCGTCACCATCTTCGTAATCCTGCTGCTGCCGGATACCGCCCCCCTGATCGGCAGCCTGATGCTGGGCAATCTGTTCAAGGAAACCGGCCTCACCGACCGCCTTGCGGACACCGCGCAGAACGCCTTGATGAACATCATCACCATCATGCTTTCCACAGCCGTAGGCGCTACCATGGTTGGCTCCAACTTCCTGACGGTGGAGACGCTGTCCATCGTGGTGCTGGGCGTGATTTCCTTTATCCTGTCCACCGTGGGCGGCCTGCTGGGCGGCAAGGTAATGTGCTGGCTCACCAAGGGCAAGGTCAACCCCCTGATTGGCTCCGCCGGTGTGTCTGCGGTGCCTATGGCAGCCCGGGTTTCCAATGTGGAAGGCCAGAAGGCCAACCCCTCCAACTTCCTGTTGATGCACGCCATGGGTCCCAATGTGGCAGGCGTCATCGGCTCCGCCATCGCCGCCGGTTTCCTGCTGAAGGTTTTCGGCGCGTAAGCAGCACATATCAAACCGCACCTGGATTGCCGGGTGCGGTTTTTTATTGGGAACTGCCGGGCTTCCTGGCGGCGGTCATGTGAAAATACCCCTCCATACCGGGTTCGGCTGTCGATTTGTCCATCCCCGCAGAAACAAGAAAAGCCGCCCGCCCTGGAGTGCGCCGCCGCGATTCTTTTCTTATTTCAGAAGTTCTCTCTATCTTAAAAAAAGATTGCCAAGCCTAAGGGCTTGGCAATCCAGTTTCTATTGCTGCGGTATGGTGGAGAGCACCATATTCACCGGCCGCAGAACGCTGTAGGCATCGTAGCGGGTATCGTTGGACTCGGAAAGAAATACCAGACGGGATACCGCGTTTTCTCCCAGGCCGCTTTCCTCCGCTGTCCGCTGCACGTTTACCGCCGACACACCGCTGACATACTGCCGCACCCGCCCTTCCGGCATGGTGATGGCGCCCAATTCCGTTTCAAAGGATACGGCAAAGGTGCTGCTGGCGCAGGCGGCCACCAGCTTTTCCGCCGCCGTGTTCAGCACGCCGGTGAGATCGCTGGTATCATAAACGATGCTGGACATATCCGGGAAACAGAACTGCCGAAACACCACCTCCCGGAATCCCAGACCCTTCAGCTCCGCCACCGTCTGCACCAGCTGGTTGATGGTGCCGGAGGCGGCAGGATCCAGCCAATAGCAGCCTTCTCCATCCATCCACAGGTAGCCGCCCTCCACCGGCAGGCCGCAGTCTACGTTGTTCAGACCGAATACAAAGTTCTGGAAAGCGGGCATCCGGGCGATTAGGTACATATTCCGGCTTTTCAGCTGGGCGATCAGGCTGTCCACCCCGGCAACATCCACAGAATCCGCCGTGGTGCCCGACTGCGTGGTGTAGAAGCAATACCCGTAGATGCTCTTCACATCCAGCATCACCGCAGAGCCGTTGGGGATGGCCGCCACCTGCTCTTCCAGGGCTTCCAAATCCGTCAGCGCCTGGGCGTCAATATAATAGCCGTAGAGCTGTGCCAGCTCCGTGGAGGTATTCACCGCGTTCTCCCCCTCGTTATAGACCACGTCCACTGACTCCTCCGTGGGCGGCGCTGCCGCCGCCTGCCCCTGGGACACCTCCGGAGACAGCGAAAAGTCCAGCCGCGCGCCTTCCCGGCTAAAAATCAAAAAACGATCCAGCCATAAAAACCAAACCAGCAGCGCCGCAACAGCCGCCAGCAGCAGTATCAGCGCCGCGATGCCCACCCGCCGCCAGATGCGGCGGGCTTTATAGGATAAGGTCATTCCGTCCTCCTTCTGGCGCAGACGCAGCGCCATTCTTCTTTCGCAAGGGTTTCCGTTATCTGCAGACCCGCCCGCTCCAGGGCGGCTGTCACCTCCGGCAGCCGGGTATCCAAAATCCCGGAGCAGATCACCGTTTCCCCTGCCAGCTTTGGCAGCACCGGCGCCAGCCGGATGATCACATCTGCCACAATGTTTACCAGCACTACGTCATATTCCCGGGCGCATAGCCGGGACATCAGCGCCTCGTCCTCCGTTATATTGCCGGTCACCGCCGTAAATTCCGGCGCGGCAAAGCCGTTGAGGGCGGCGTTTTCCCGGGCGGCCTTCTCCGCTTTCGGGTCAATATCCACGCCCACGGCGCTTCCCGCCCCCAGGCGCAGGGCGGCAATGGACAAAATGCCGCTGCCGCTGCCCAAGTCCAGGCAGGCGTCCCCCGGCTTCACCCGCCGCTCCATCTCCTCCAGAACCATCTGCGTGGAGGGGTGGTAGCCTGTGCCGAAAGCGATCCCCGGATCCAAAAGGATGGGCTTTCGCCCTCCGGCATAGCTCTCCGCCAGCCAAACGGGCAATACCACCAAGGTATCCCCCACCTCCTGGGGCGGATAATGCTCCATGCCGCTCTGCTCCCACTGCTCCTCCGCCAGGGGCTTTGCCGTTACCGCCATATCCATTTCCTCTGCCACGGCGCTCAGCCGAGCCAGCGCTGCCGTGTCTGCCGCATCCAGGTACAGCCGGATGCGGGACAGCCCCTGCAGCTGCTTTTGCAGCGCCTCGTCAATATAATCCCACTGGCTTCGGTTCTCCTCCAGAAATGCCTCCAGTTCTCCCTGATCCTCCAGCACCAGCTCGGAAAAGCCCTGGGCAGTCAGAGCAGCCGCCGCTTCCTCTACGCTTTTCCCCCCGGTGTCGATGGTGATTTCCAGCCAATCCATACACATTCCTCTTATCTTTGGATATATTTTCTCTATTCTACCCCAGGAACAAAAAAATCGCAACTGAAAACTCTTTAATTTTTTGTGTTCTACTTCCTATTTTTCCGATTCTGATGTATAATAACCAAGTATCGCCATTTTGCCGCAACGCCGGATATGGCGGCTGTGGACGGCGCGGCGCTTTGAACGCGCCGGATTCAACGCCCTATAAAAGTTTAGGAGACACCGCATGATTACCCTTATCCAATTACAGCCCGGAATCACTCTGCGCTGCTGCCAGGATTCCCGCTTTAAGCAAGGGCTGCTTTCTTTTCAGTTCCTGCGTCCCATGCAGCGGCAGGAGGCCGCCGCCAACGCGCTGCTTCCTGCGGTGCTGCTGCGGGGCAGTCAGGAGTACCCAGACCTGCGCGCCATCACCCTGGGGTTAGACGCGCTATACGGCGCGGGCATCGGCGCTGCCGTCCGCCGTGTGGGGGATTGCCAGGCCAGCGGGCTGAGCATGACCTTTCTGGAAGACCGCTTCGCCCTGCCCGGGGAGCAGGTATTCGCCCCCATGGTGGATTTCTTCCAGTCGCTGCTGCTGCATCCCCTGCTGCAAGACGGCGTTTTTCGGGAGGACTATGTGGAGAGCGAGAAGCGCAACCTGATCGCCGCCATGGAGTCCCGCCGGAATGACAAGACCGTTTATGCCATGGATCGTCTGCTGCAAAATATGTGCCGCCAGGACAGCTACGGCATCCCCCGGCTGGGAGAACCTGCTCAGGTGCGGGAAATCACCCCCCAGAGCCTCACCGCCCACTATCAGGCGCTGCTGGCGGAAAGTCCTGTGGAGCTGCTCTATGTAGGCGCTTGTTCTCCGGAGCAGGCCGCCGCCCGCCTGTCGCCCCTGGCGGAGGCGCTGGGCAGCCGCAGCGGGCAGCCGCCGGTACAGCGTCCCTTTCAGGACGCCGGCGGCGGTCAGTGGCAGGAAGCCATGGAAATTTCCCAGTCCCGCCTGTGTCTGGCCTTCGCCACTCCCGTCACCCTGGGGCATACGCTGGCCGTGCCCATGCGGCTTATGAATTTGGTGTTCGGCGGGGGCATGATGAACAAGCTGTTTCAGAACCTCCGGGAAAAAATGAGCCTGTGCTACGATATTTCCTCCGCCTATCATGCCGGCAAGGGCATCCTTACCGTCACCGCAGGCATCGACGCCCAGAACGCGGAGCTTGCCCGCCGGGAGATCCTGGCGCAGCTGGAAGCCTGCTGCCGGGGGGACATCTCGGAGCTGGAGCTGACCGGCGCCAAGGAAGCCATGTGTTCCTCCCTCCGCGCTGCCTTTGACGCTCCGGAATCCATGGAGAGCTATTATTTCTCCGCCGCCCTCAGCAGCATGGATATGGATGTGCCGGAGTATACCCAGGCCATTCTCGCCGCGAATATCGGCCAGCTGTCTCAGGCCGCCCGCACCCTGCGCCTCCATTCCGAATTTTTACTCAAGGGGGAACCCAAATGACCCTGACCCACTACCCCCGCTTGGATGAGGCGGCGTATGTCCGCCGCCTGGACAACGGCCTGACGGTGATCGTATCCCCCAAGCCGGGTTTTTCCAAAAAGGTCGCCTATTTTGCCGCTAATTACGGGGCGATCCACACGGATTTTCTCCTGGACGGGGAAGATTTCCATACTCCCAGCGGCGTAGCCCATTACCTGGAGCATAAGCTGTTCGACCTGCCCGGCCGGGATGTCTCCGAGGAATTTGCCGCGCTGGGGGCGACGGTGAACGCGTTCACCAGCTACGACATGACCGCCTACTATTTCTCCACCACGGAGAACTTCAGCGCCTGCCTGGAAAAGCTGCTCTCCTTTGTCTCCACCCCCTACTTTACCCAGGAGACGGTGGCAAAGGAACAGGGCATCATCGGCCAGGAGATCGACATGACCGCCGATCTGCCGGACGCCAAAAGCTTTGAAATGCTGGCGGAGGCCATGTATGCCAAGCATCCTCTTCGTGTCCCCATTTTGGGCACCCGGGACTCCATCGCCGAAATCACCCCGGAGATGCTGACGCTCTGCCACCGCGCCTTCTACGCCCCCAGCAATATGGTGCTGTGCGTGGTGGGGGATGTGGAGCCGGAAACGGTCTGCCGGCTTGCAGAGACGGTGCTGGGCAGCGCTTACCGCGCGCCCGGAACAAAGCAGACCGACTGGCGGGAGGAAATGACCTGCCCCGCTTCGCAGGCGCACGCCTCCATGGAAGTGGCCATGCCGTTGTTCCAGCTGGGCTTCAAGGCGGAGCCGCTGGGCAGCGGCGAGGAGGCCATCCGGCAGGAGCTATTAGGGGATCTGGCGGCGGAAGCCCTGTTCGGAGAATCCTCGCCGCTATACCTGCAGCTTTATCAGGAGGGCGTTATCGACGCCTCCTTCGGCGGGGGCTTTGAGGCTCTGGACGGAGCCGCCCTGCTGGTCTGTTCCGGAGATTCCTGGGAACCGGAGAAAGTCCGCCAGGCCATTTTGCAGGAGGCGCGGCGGCTCCGTGCCGCCGGTATCCCCGAAAAGGATTTCGCGCGCATGAAGCGAAGCGCTCTGGGTCGCCGCATCCGGGATTTAGACAGCTTTGACAGCACCTGCTTCCGCCTGTGCGCCTGCTTCTTTTCCGGGTTTGACTATTTCCGCTTCCCGGAAATGTATCAGCAGATCACCCCCCAGGACGTGCAGACCTTTCTCCGCCGGGTGGTGCAGCCGGAGCGCTGCGCCATGTCCGTGATTTTTCCCATTGAACAGGAGGATTTCCAATGAACGGCTTTACCACCATTTCTTTCCCCGGTTTGGGGATCGAGCTGAACCCCGGGCGCGTGCTGACCATCGGATCGCTGAATATCCACTATTACGGCTTAATCATCGCTTTCGGCCTGGTGCTGGCTGTGATCTACGCCGGCCGCCGGTGCAGGCAATTCGGCTTCACCCAGGACGATCTGCTGGACGGCGTGCTGTGGGTCACACCCTTTGCCATTCTCTGCGCCCGCGCGTATTATTGCATTTTTGAATGGGAGCAGTACGCCGACAACCCCATCTCCGTGCTGTATATCTGGAACGGCGGTCTGGCCATTTACGGCGGCGTACTGGGCGCCATCGTCGGGATCCTGGTATTCTGCCGGGTCAAGAAGCTCAAAACAGCCGCCGTGCTGGACTTGGTGGCGCTGGGCTTCCTCATTGGCCAGGGCATTGGCCGCTGGGGAAATTTCTTCAACCGAGAGGCTTTCGGCGCGCCCACGGACTCCTTCCTGCGCATGGGGCTGCTGGACGCCGCCACCGGGGAAGTCACTTACTATCATCCCACCTTCCTCTATGAATCCCTTTGGAATCTGGCGGGCTTTGTGCTGCTGCATTTTCTCTCCAAGAAGCGGAAATACGACGGGCAAATCGCCTTGGGCTATGCGGCCTGGTACGGCCTTGGCCGGGCGTTTATCGAGGGTCTGCGCATGGACAGCCTCTATTGGGGGCAGTTCCGGGTCAGCCAGGTGCTGGCGGCAGTCAGCTGCCTAGCTGCCGTGGCCGCGCTGCTGGCGCTCTCTTTCCGTCCCCACAGCCCGGAGAAGCTGTTTGTGAACCAGGTAGCCGCCAGAGAAGCCGCAGACAGCGGCGCGGAAGCCCAGGAAAGCGAATAACAAAGCATGGGCGGCGCAAAAGCGCCGCCCATGTCCTATTTTACCGCCGGCACAGCTCCCCCAGCAGCTCCAGGATCGCTTGGCACTGCTCCCGCAGCTGCTGCGCCAGGCATTGAAATACCCCGCCGTATTCCCGGTCGCTGACCCGGCTGCTGTACTCCGTAAGACCCTCCAGGCTCCGCCCATAGCATCGCCCCAGAATGGCCGCCAGCGGCCGCTCCTCCAGGCGTTGGGGCGGCGCGGGAGGGATTTCCTCCTCCCGCAGCAGCGCTATCCCCCGCAGGCAGGCCGCCCGTCCCCGGCACCGCCGGTGCAGCCGCAGCAGCGCCTCTTGGTGCCCGGGAAAGCGGGCAGAAAGCTCCCGGAATACCTCCGCCAGCTGATATTCCCTGGCGATCAGCGCCGCCAAAGGCGCAGGCGGCGTTTCCGCCACCGGCGGCTCCTCCCCTGGACGCACCCGCTGCCATACCCTTGCCGCCATCTGCGGATCGATTGTTTCCATATCCGTCCCCCCAGCATGAGATTCTCTTACAGTATACGGGGGGCTCGGAAAACTTTTCCCCATTTTTTGGTGCGGGAATTGAAAAAAATGCTTCCCTTTTTCGTCCATTTGTGCTATTATAAATGAAAGTACAACTGCCCTGGGAGGAACTGCTATGCCTAGAACCACCGATAAAGCAGAGAAGATCCTGGAATTTGTCAACGACTTTGTGATGGAGAACGGCTACGCTCCCTCTGTGCGGGAGATCGGCAAGGCGGTGGGTCTGCGCTCCACCGCCTCCGTCAGCTACCATTTGCAGAATTTGCAGCAGTCCGGCCGTCTGCGCTCCACCGGCGTAAAGGGCGCAAAGCGCGCCACTGTGACCGCCGCCCGGCCGGGGCAGATCCCCATTATCGGCGCGGTGCGGGCGGGTCTGCCCAACCTGGCGGTGGAGGACTACGAGGGCACCGTAGCCTGGAGCGGCGCTCCCGGCTGCTTCGCCCTGCGGGTGGTGGGAGACAGCATGATCGGCGCCCACATTCTGGAGGACGATCTGGTGATCGTGCGCCCCCAGCCCACGGCAGAGGACGGACAGATCGTAGTCGCCCGGTTCGAGGGCAACGCCACCGTAAAAACCCTGCGGCGAAAAAACGGGGAGGTCTGGCTGATGCCGGAAAACGACAGCTACCCTCCCATCGACGGCCGAGAGGCCACCATCATCGGCATTGTAAAGGCTGTAGTGCGGGAATACTGACGGAAACACCACCGCCCGCCTTGCAGAACGCTTTCCACAGTCCAAACGCCCCGCTTACTGCGGGGCGTTTGCTTTTTGCCCGCTTTTTTGGGAAAACACTGAAGTCTGTGCCATCCATTCGCAAAATGTTTAAAAAGTTTTACAAAAACGCTTGACAATATAACTCTAAAAATATATAATATAATTATAAAGTTAGCAAAAGAAGTGTTGCAAAATCAGACAGCCCCCATTCCTCCGCAAATTTAATCACGCGCTTTTTCAATGATAATATATCAAAATAATAACAGCAAACAAACTACTGTGTCAAAGGAGGACAATCCCTGTGAAAAGAACGTTGCAGAAGCTTTGTGCGCTGGCAGTGCTGGCAGGACTGCTGGCCGGTTTGGCGGGTTGCCATGGTGGTGGACGTGCCGGGGCTGGACGTGGATTCCGGCCATGTGTACGAGGAGGTCAGCGAGAACCTGATTATTGACGCGGACGTGATCGCCCCAGAGGATGGGGTGCACCCCAAGGTCTACTCCGGCTACCAGCCGGTGTTCACCCGGGAGCAGCTGGAAGCCTTCGCGGAGGCGCTGGGGCAGAAGGTGGCATCGGTGGACGAGGGAAGAGACTGGGTGGACGCCCCTTATATCCACATTTTCTGCGAAAGCGGCGCAACGCTGGGCTACGCCTCCATGGAGGAGTATCCCTATGGAGAACTAGGATTTGACAATCGGGCGGCAATGGAGCCATATTCCGGCTATCCGATCTATTTGGACTTGAGAGACTATTGGTCAAACCGGCAGTGGCGCTTTTCGGACCTTTTCTTTGAACCGGCGGAGCTCCATTTTGGCACGGCGGCGGAGGCCGAGGCGGAGATCCGGGGGATTTTTGCCACCCTGGGGCTGGACTTGGCCCTGCGGGAGACCCTGTACCTGAGTAAGGACCGGCTGGCGGAGATGAGCGTAGCCCTGACAGAGCATCCGGAAATGGTGGATTCGGACGTCAGCATACCCGAGCCAAAGGAATGGCCGGAGGAACAGGAATGCTACATCTTTGAGTTTGCCTGCGCCGTGGACGGCTTCCCCATGAGCATGGCCAGCTGGACTGGGGAGACTTATGTCCATAATGCCAGCACAATGGTGGTCTGGTACAACGAGCATGGAATTTTTAAGTTTGGTTATATGGGCTTCTGGATACCGGAGGAGGTATTGGAGGAACCCAGGGAGACGGTCTCGGCGGGGGAAGCGCTGGCCAAGGCAAAGGAAAAGCTGAGCAATCTGCTGGACGGGCAGAAGCGGGAAATATTCCAGGTAAATCTGGAATACGACTACATCCCGGACGGG
>DVKX01000048.1 GCA_018715805.1 Candidatus Faecousia intestinigallinarum
GCCGTCCCGGGTGTAGACGAAGGAGACGGTTTCGCCGTCCACGGTCAGGGAATCCAGCTTCCGCCCCTCGATCCAGCGCATGGTCATGCCGTTGTAGTAGCTGGTGGGGTTGCCGATGGCGTCGTAGGTGATGGCGTGGCCATCGTAGGCAGTGAGCAGATCCTTCCAGTCCGGGTCGCCGTAGGTATAGGTGTGGGTGGCGTTGCCATCGGAGGCGGTGAGAAGATTGCCCGCGCCGTCATAGGTATAGGCGTAGGTCTTTCCACTGCCGGCGGCCTGGGTCAGCTGGTTCTGAGCGTCGTAGGTGTACGACCAGCTGTTGCTCCCCAGTGCGTCCTGCTGGGTCAGGATATTCCCCGCCGCGTCATAGGTGTAGGAGAAGTCCACCTTGGCAGCGCCATTGTAGCGGTTGACAAAACGGGAAACCAGGGGCGTGGTGGTTCCCGCCGCTCCATTGGCGTAGGTGTAGCTCTGCGCCGTCCTTCCGGCGGCAGTCCTGCCTGTCAGCCGCCCCAAAGCGTCGTAACTCAGGGAAAGGGTATCCCCGTTGCCAATAGTCATGCCTGTGAGCACGCCGTCGGGGATCGCATCACTGCTGGAGGTGTTATAGGTGTACTCCTGATAAAAATCCTCGTAGCTGATCTGCCAGTGGAGCTTAGACAGCTGGTTGTTTTTATTATAGGCCTGATCGATGTACAACCTGTATGTCATGATATCGTAGGCACGCTGCTCCAGGCTGGAGCGCAGCCGCCCCAGGCTGTCGTAGACATAGTTGGTACGAACCATGGCGCCCAGGTCTATGGTCTGGTATAGATCGCCCTCGCCGTTATAGACATGGCTTACAGTTCGGCCATCGGAGAAAGTCTCCGCTGTGACCCGCCCCAGGTGGTCATAGGTAAGCGAAACCGAGTCGCCGTTGCCGTAGGTCTGCTGGGAGAGCAGCCCGTTCCCCGGCTGGTAGCTGTAGTTCGCCAGATTCCGGTTTCCAACCTGGAAGCTGGTCATGTTGCCGAAGGAGTCATATCCCAGAGTATAGGTCTGGGCGGCGCTGCCTGCGGTACGCGTCAACGCGGACAGGTTCCCTTGCGTATAAGTATATACTGCGCTGGCCGCATTTGCAATGCTGACTTCCGTAGTCCGGCCATAGAAATCATAGGCATTGGTGACTTGGGCGCCCCGGGCGTCCGTGACTGTGGTGGGGAGCCCAAGCATCTGACTGTTTCCGCCGGAGTAGGCGTAGGCCACTGTCCCGCCGGTGCTGTCCGTGATGGAGGTGATGCGGTTCCCGCCTGTGTCATAGCTGGCGCTGGAGGTCATCTTGCTGCCGCCGCTGTTCGGCTGGAGCGTTGTGCCGGTGACATTGCCCTGGGCGCTGTAGGTCAGGGTTTCCGTGAGTACGCCGTCCGTAACGGAGGTCAGATTGTCGTGGCTGTCATAGGCATAGGTATAGGCGCCGTAGCCGCCGGTGACGGCCTGAATAAGGTTGCCGCCTTCATAAACGGAAGTTTCTTTGTTCAGGCCAGTGGTGCCCACCGCCACCAGATTGCCGTCCTCGTCATATTCCATGGTCTGCGCAGTTTCCAGCACCAAGGAGATATTGTCGAAGTAGGCGGTGTTGGCGTTGCGCTCATAGGCGCAGAGTACCTTGATTTTGGAAACCGTCTTATTCGACTGCCGGGGGACGATGGTCATGCTGGTAAACTGCCAGGTGGTAAGATCCGGATTAAAGGGCACAAAATGGTATTCAAAGGTGCCGTCGGAATAGTACAGCAGCGCCCGCAGGCCAAACTGCTTGAACTGGTCATAGTCGGCGCTGGCGGCCAAATCCTCCGTATCCGGCACGGAGTTTGCCTTCGCCCATCCGGAGAGCACATAGGTCTGGGAACTGGGCAGATTGATGGGAACGTCCTGCCAGGCGTTGCCGTTCTGCTCATCCCATTGCCCGATGATTTTGATAGAGCCTGCGCCGCCAATGGTATCCACACCCACGCCTGCCTGGTAGCTGGCGCCGGGATTCATATTCCAGGAGGCTCCGGAGGACTGCACATTGCCGTTTTCCAGGAGGTTCCGGCTGGAGGGAGCGTCTGCCGCTTCCAGCAGCAGATCGTCTACATAGAATGCGCCGCCAATGGCGTTGCCCTCTACGCTGACGGTATAGGCGCCGGAAACCGGCGCAGTGAAGGTGACGACCATCTGCTGCCAGCCGTTATCCACCATCTCAATGGTTTTTTCATAGAGCGGGGCAGGCTGGAATACGTTTCCGTCCGGCGCGGTAATGAGAATGCCCGCGCCATATAAGCCGGCGGTTGTCATGTCCAGGGTATTGATATAGCCGGAAAGGGTATAGACGGTTCCTGCGGTCAGTGAGGAGACGGTCTTGCTTGCCTTACCGTTGCCGGTGATCTTAATGGCATTGTTTCCGGAATGCCTGCGGGTGGTGGAAATGCTGGCGCCGCTGCTCAGCGTCCAGCTGCCGGATTCAAAGCCGCTGTCCGCCAAAAGCTGGCGGCTGGCAAGACCGATGGAGGCGGTGCGCAGGGTGCGGTTGTTGGTCTTATCCGTGCTGTTGCTGCCGGTATAGGCGGCGTTGCTGGCGCCCAGGATGGTTCCGGCATTGTCCGTGGTATAGGCGTTGACCGTTCTGCCGGCATAGTCGAAAAGATAATGGGTCAGGAGGTCGTCCGCTGTATTGGCGGTGCGATCTGCGCCATAGTCCCGGTAGGTAGTCTGGCTTGCGTCCATGTAGGTTACGGATGCTTGTATGCCGCTACTGCTCCCGCCAAGCTCCTTGTAGGTGCTGACCTTCCCGTTCTGGTAGGTGTATGCGATGGCATAACTGCTCTCCAGATCCTTCATCTGGCTGAGCCGCCGCCCGGTATAGAGATACTGCACCAGGGAAGTGCCGTTTCGGCTCAGTCCGGTCAGGTTCCCATCGGAGTAGGTCAGCGTATAGCGGTTCCCGGCGGCGTCCTGGATGGCGGTCAGGCTGCTGCCGGAGTAAGTGAACGATGCCACGGTGATCTCCGGGCAGCCGCTGTTCTTTTGGGTTACGGAGGTCAGCTTCCCGCTGTTGTACTTCATCAAAATTTGGTTGCCGTTGGTATCGGTAAGCGCCGTTAGATAGCCGTTGGTAAAGGTGCGGGTATTGCCCTTGTCATCGGACATTTCATAGACGGAGGAACTGACCTCTTTGATTTTCAGACCAAGTCCGTCCTCGTCGTAATAGTATGCGCTGTCCTTGCTGCTGTCTTTGCTGAAATAGTGAACGGTACCATCTCCGTCGGAATAGCGCAGATAGGTGATGCCGGAAATGACCTCTGGTTCCACCTTTTGCACGCAGTCCAGCGTCCAGCCGGATCCGGCGTTCATGCTGAGTCCCAGTTTTTCCATGGGCGCGTATGCACCCGAGGGATCCACAGAGAAGTAGTCGGAGTTATATACCAGATTCAGGGTAAAGGGGTTCACCGTGGAGGCATAGGAAGCCACGGATTTCACTGCTTTCAGCTGCCCGGTGGCGTCCGCCAGATATGCGGTTCCCGCATGCCCTGCGCCCATGGTTTCATAGGTGTAATAAGGCTCAATGCCCACATTGCCGCGGTAGGCCACCATCAAGATGGGGCGATAATATGGGCCATAGGCGTAGCACACCGCCGCTGCGCAGTGATTCCAGGAATAGGTTCCCCGATCACCCGGGAGCATGGCCAGCGTTCGGTTTTCCGTCCCCTCTGCATACCATTTCTTAATAACACGGGTCAGATCCCAGGACGCATAGGTATTGTCTGTGTCTTCAGAGATTACGGCGAAGTCTAAAACATTGGCGGTATCTACAGCAGGCTTGGTATTCCAGGTCATGTAGTAGAGCCAATCATAATAGCTGCCATCAGGATCCGTGTTGGAGCCGGTGACCTCGCAGATCTCAATGGGAAGCTCCGAACAGCCCACATGGCTGTAGTTGAACATATACATATTCAGCGCGGCGCCGGTGATCACGGAGCCGGCGGGAAGGGTGGGCAGATTCTTGAAGTGCAGATAGGCCCAGTGCTCCCCGTACATAGAGCTATAGCCTAGATATAGATTCTGGAAAGAACCCTGTACGCTGTTGGGCGTATCCTCGATGACGTAGGTTGCGTAAATATCTGCGCTGCTGTCCACCGTTGCCCGCTGCACCTGTACCACCAGGGTGGGATCGATCATCACCGGAAACGCGCGGGTTTCATCGTTGATCCAAGCGGCATCCGCTTCCACGTGCAATATGGCGCAGTCTTCCAGTGCCGTCAGCGAGTAGACGACGTCCTGGGAGTGGACTCCCTGGGCGTCCGCCATATAGGGCGCAGGGATTTCATAAATAACGGTGTTTTCATCATTGAGCAGCGTAACGGAGCCATTGTCCTGGAGCACCGGCGTCAGGCCGTCCAGCTGCAGAAGAAAATCATAGCGGTATTCCTCCTGCTTTTCCCGGACAATGATCTGCTCTTTGATGTTGTAGCCATAGGCGGTATACTGCAAGTCAACACCAGGATATACATTTTCGTAGAGTACAGAGGAATACAGATGCTCCGGAATCACATCCTCCGTTCGCCATCCAGCGCTTTCCTCCAACAGAAAGGGCATGGGAATATCCGAAATGATCTGTGCGGTAACGCTGGGGTCGTAGTCCCCGGGCGCCCAGTCCAAAGTTTCCGGTTCCGTGGGCTCGGTTTCCATCGGCGCGGCGCTTTCCGGGGGAAGCGTTTGCTGGGTTTCGGTGCCATCTGTTGCAGGCTGGGTTTCCGCAAAGGACTCTTCCGGGGTTTCTGCTGCAGTCTCCTGGGTTTCCTCTGGGATTTCTGCGGTCTCGGTATCTGTTGTGGAGGTGGATGCCTCCGCAGTGGTTTCTCCATTGCTGTTACCATCTGCGGGCGCTGGTTCCTGGCTGAATGCAGTGTCCGCTGTGGATGTTTCCGGGAAAGCGTCCGGCGTTGTGGCGGTATCTACAGCTTCGAAATTTGGTTCCAGTACAGGCTCCGTGACAGCCTGGGTTTCCTCTTCCGGCTGTGTGGGCGGCTCCTTTGGCACGGTTTCTTCCAAAGTCTCCGTGTGTTCTTCGGCGCCGTGCAGCAGAGCGGCGCGTTGGGCGGCGGTCATCAGGGACATGGACACTTCCAGATCGTCCCACCGGGAGGTGAAGAGCCTGCCCGTGGACAGTTTGGCGGAAAAAGCAGACGCGGCGTTTCCCTGATCCGTTGTCTGGTATACAGCTTGACCGTCTGCGGCAACAACTGATTCCAGACGGTTGTCGATCTCCTGCCACATACCATTTGCATCGGGATAATGAACCGGCATGCCATAGGAAACCAAAATACTGCTGCCATCGCTCAGACGGAAGTGCTTTTCCTCTTCGCCCCGGAGTGCTTCATTTTCTCCTAAAATGGAGGCAGGCTCCGCTGCCGCTTCCACTTCATCAGGGACTGCGTTGGCGGCGTAGGCTCCGCTGCCATCCTCTGCTGGGAGTGTGGGATCGGCAGCAGCGGCCAACGCCGGAAGGGGGAGCATCTGCAGCGCCAGTGCGATCACCAGCAGAAAGGAGATGCTGCGCCAAAATATTCCTCGTTTCATATACAATTTTCCTCTCTTTCTTTTTGGCATATTTTTGCAAGCAAAAATGCCATGCCATTGAAGGGAGTATAACAAATAACAGGATATTTGTCGATAAAGAATTGGGAAATAAAGGAATTTCTACGGTTCTTACAGAATATGGGAGTTTTTTCAATCGAAAGAATACGAAAATTTGTCTAATGTTGACAAAAAGACCCCGGCAGGCAAACGCCCGCCGAGGTCAATTGGCTTGGGATAGCGTATTTGAATGGATATTATATGGTTCCTCCTTCATTAGTATGCTGCCGCCCCTCAGGTAAGGGGCGGCAAATGCGTTTTTGGCCTGGAGAATAGTCTTCCAGGATTCGTGGTTGGTGATCTGGTTTAGAAGGGAAGCTGGTCGTCTCCATCGTCCTGAAGCAGCTCAAATCCTGTGGGCGGAACCTGCGTGGGATATTGAGGAGCCGCCATATTGGCACTGCCATACTGGGGATAGGCCGGAGAAGCGCCGGAAACGCCGTTGTTCTGCGGCGCACCATATTGTGGATAGGGAAAGGCGTTTCCAAAAGCAGCACCATTGCCTTGCGGCGGCATTGGAGACTGCAGCGCAGTATACTGGGAGGGATTGGCGGATGCAGCGCCGCCTGCATCTTTGGGCTTGCTGTCGCCGAAGTACACGCTTTCCGCGATGATCTCGGCGCTGCGGCGCTTGTTGCCGTCCTTATCCGTCCAGTTGCGGATCTGGAGACGACCGGACACCACCGCCATGCGACCCTTAGCGAAATACTTGGAGACAAACTCTCCCGTCTGCCGCCAGGCCACGCAGTCAATGAAGTCGGTTTCTCGTTCGCCGCTGTCCTTGGTGGCGAAATCCCGATCCACCGCCAGGGTGAAGGACGCCACGGCAATGCCGTTGCCGGTACGGCGCAGCTCCGGGTCTCGGGTCAGACGACCCATAATTGTAATGCTGTTCAACATAATGAAATCCTCCTATAAAAATACTGTGTGTTGCTCGTTGTGTTATGATTTTTCAGGTTGGGAATTGACTTGCTGCGGACTGCCGCTCGGGGGAGTGGAGATCTCTTGGGAATTGGTATCCTGATAGGTGGCAAAGGTATCGGCCAGATGCAGGAACAATCCCAGGGGCTGCTCCATCATTTGTTTCCCCACATAGGGATTCATGGCTTCAACATGGGGATGTGCATCCAGTGCGGAAGCCAGCCGCTCAGTGAGGCAGTCTTGGAAGAATTCCAGTGCCATAATCATGGACTTTCGCCCGAACCCGTACCGGGCGGTACTATTGACCCACAGACTGTGGCACAGTCCGGCGAGAACGCATTCGCCAAGATCCGCTTCGGTGCTGGGTTTTGCCAGGCGTACCAAATGCTCGATCACATGGAGCGTGTGTACAGGCACAATCCCTGGCTCGGATGAAAACTCGGTTTCGGCTTCATAAAAGCGGCTTCTGCGCAGCCAGCTGAGGAAACGTGTCAGCTTTGCTTTGTTTTGCTCCCCAATGTAGTAGGGAACATAGGTGACTGCCAATTCCTCCAACGCGGATACAGGGTGCTTTTGCCGGAGATCTGGGAGTGCTATCGGTTTTCCGGTATAGGGAGCGGTGCAGTCCGGCAGCCAGAAGTAACGGACCAGAAGCCGTCCGGCGTAGAGGAACAGCGCCATTTCATTGGCATAACAGAATCGCTGCCAGACCCCTTCTCCCAGGAGGGAGTTGTCTTCCTGCGCCAGGAAGGCAATCAATTCCTCTTTTGTCACGGTGATTCCGGCGATCCGCAGATCGTAGAGCAGCTTTGAGCCATAGGACCAGCTATCTTTTGAAGATTCTTCCATCGCGGTCATGAGACTCAGTATTAGCAGCGTCTCATGCTGCTGAGCTGTTAAGGCGTCGGAAAGATGGATACTGGCGCAGGAATATGTCATTGCAGCATATTGCAGCGCAGCGTGCTCTTCGCCATTGGGACAAGCGATTGCGGATTTTTCCGTGTTTCGTTTGCGTGCGAAGTTGTAAATGGTTTCGGCTCGCGTGCCAGGTTTCAGCATTGCTGAAAAGAAAGCCTGGGCTTCTTTGGTTTCTTGATGGATGTCCATACGATTTCTCCTTTTCTGTGTGATAGAATAAATATAAAAAGGAGATCAACGATACCTGCGGGTATTGCTGATCTCCATTGTTTTCAAGATGGGGGGATGCAAAAAAAGCCGATATCACTCCCATGCTTGGGGGTAATATCGGCAAAAATAAGATACGTCCGTGAAAGGTGCGTTGGTAAATTGTGGATGATGCGCTCGTAACTATAGATTTATTATAGATGGAAGCGAGTGGGATGTCAAGCACAACTTTCAGCGGATACCAACCTCGCTCCAAGCCAGCAGTTCGGTAGGGGCATCCTGGTCAAAATAGATGGAGAGAATCGTCCCGGGCGAGAAAGCGGCCAATGCCTGCGGTGTACCCGGAATGTAATACCGTTTGGTATCCTGTTCCGGAGCAGCAGTCCCTTCTATCTGAACTAGGGCGATGGTACGCTGTCTGCTCAGGCGGGAGGCTTTAAGTACTACGACTCGTTGGGTCAGGATTTTTCCTTGCCGCCACCGGCGAGTGGTATGCCGGGCGAGGTACAGAAGATATGCAGAACCCAGCAGACCGACCCCATAGCGCCAGGAGCGGAAGAAAAGCATCATGAAGCCCACCAAAAGGAAGATGCCAGCAGAGAGGGCATACTGCTTCAGAATCCTATTGGAAAGACTGATTGGCATAGCTTGTTGATTCATCCTGGATACTCCTTTCGGATAGCGTCCGCCACGCTCTGCATTTGCCCATAGAGATCTCGCTGGAGGGAGGTTTCCCGCTGAACGCCGGTAGGAGCGAAATCTGTAATGACACCAGAACGGGCGAAATCAGACAAATCCCCGGAAAACACGATGGCCGCTGGCACAGGCCATCCGTTTGCGGTCAGATAATCGGCAAGTTCCGTTATGGGGATTTGCGCGAGCGCCTGATACTGTGCAAACAGGCTTTTTCCCTGGATATCCAGAAGGTCGATGACAACGACATCCTGAACAGTATATGTATTGACGATGGTAGCGTTCATCCCAACGCCATTGTGCTGGGTTTCCACTGTGGCGCTGGGGCTTTCCGCTGATATTTTGACATCCCCGACAGTGCCCCATAAAAAATCGCGCAGATTTTTTTCATCCACCGTGATCGGGAATGTGCAGCCGCTATCCTGCGCCCAGGGATTGCAGACGGCGTATTGACCGGCCACATCCTCTGCGGAGAGGTATTTTCCGGCGGGGATAAAGCGAGCCGCCACATAATCTGCCAATGCCCGCCGATCGGTATATACACTGGTCAGCGTGGCGAGCATACGATACTCCTCCTCGGTGATCTGGGTAGCATCCCACAGGATCGGGGAGAGCGGTTGCCCTGGGAGAATATCCTCCGGTGCGGATAGTACCGTGACCATTTCCGGCGGGGTGGTTTCATCCTGAGTTTCCGTGGGTATTTGCGGCTCCCCCTTGAAAAAAAGCGGAAAAACGAATATAATCAAACAGAGAATCAACACTGGCAGCAAGAGCGGCGACCACTTGCGCTTTGATGGTATCGGATCAGGAGCGTCGGGAACAGGCGGTTGTCTTTCGTTATTGCTTTCCTCTACGGTTTCCTCGGATTCGGAAGGGGCGTTAGGAGCAGTTGCCTCTGCAGCCGTTGGAGGAACAGGCATTTTGGCGAACTTACCTGTATATTGTCCGTTCTCGTCCAGCAGATAGACAACGCCGTTTTCAATGTCGTGCCGAACCGTCTTGCTCACGCCGCCTATTTCAATGGTAATGATAGGTAAACCGGATAGGTCTTTTTGCACTGCCATTTTGGGATGCCTCCTTGCTGCTGATTTATGAATGGAATAATAAATAAACGCTGTTATACACATATATTAACGAGTTTATAGCTAAAAGTCAAGTTATCTAAAAATAACTTCTCAAAATATGAAAGGATGAATCCGATTGCCCAGAAGAGACTGCCTGGACGGCCCGTGCACGACGCGGATTGTTGCAGAACTGAAAAAGTGCAAGCGGCGCGAGCTGCTGGAACTTGAGGAAGAAGGGTTCCTCAACCACTGCAAAGGCGCATACAACCTGGATCGTTTTAAGCTGCGTCCACACGCGCTGGAGGCGTATGTCCGAGCCACCGGAGCCAGCGCCTCCTATCTACTGTTTGGAACGCCGACTCCGCCGAAGCCCACCTATACGCCCTATGACAAGGCGTTGCTCCTGCTTCTGGACGCCATGGATGAGAGAGATCGGGTGCGGCTGTGGCAGGCTGCCAGGATGTTCTTTCCGGCGGAGCTGCTGTATCTGCCGGATGGTTCCTTCAATGAACGGGTGGCCAATCTGCTGCGCAGGGAACAGAATATTTCTCTGGATGTGAGCCAGGTTCCGGAATACCGGCATCTCAATCCCAAGGTGGGTGTAGAACTACGGAGATTCGCCCGTCAGAACAAATTGGCGGATGCGATTTTCTCACCGGACGCCCTGTATGACCTGTCGATTTACACCGGCGTCTCCCTGCACTGGATCTGCAACCTTACGGGTGTGCCGCTGTTCTGCAAAACCAGCTTGGGGGATCGAATATTCGATTTGTATACCCTACAGCCGCCGGATCGGCAGGAGGCATTTTGCCGCATGGCGTTCGTATTGTGCCGGTACCGCCAGCCTGCCCAGAATGTTATGGAAGCGTGCGGTTTGAAATTTGATGAACACTATACCCGGCGGGAGCTATTCCGATCCAGCGGCGCGGAAATATCCACAGAGAACCTCAAGCTGGATCAGTTCGCGAACTGCTCTCCGTTCTGGGTAGCGGAGTGGATGTCGAAGCACCGGACGCAGATTAAAGGCCCGGCGAATAAACGGATCCAGGCGTGCTTGGCTATGCCGTTGCCGGACGATATACCGGAGCATGTGCGGGACTTTTTGGATACGGGGCTGCCGAAAATATCCCCAAGAATCGCTGGGTTCCCGACACCGCTGTTTCCCCGGCTGGCAATGGCATCGGTCTGCGGTAGGGTTAGTGTGCACGAGATGCTTTTCAATACTTATGAGCCTATCCGCTTGCGTGGTGCTTACGCCGGATTTGTACAGGCGCTGGCGCTGATGGAGGAAGAGGACGCCAGGGAGATTGAAGCGTATCTAGCGCAAAATCGGCTGGTCACCAATGATCCGCTGTACTGCTTCCGGCAGCGTGTGGAGGAACTGCTGGGATGGGAGGGGTATACTATTAGCCAGCTGATCCCAGCGGGGCGCTATGCGGATTTTGTCAGTTTTCTGGAAGAAGTTCAAAAGCCGATATCCCCGTGCTATGAGGAGAATCGGGATTTGACGCTGCATGTCTCTCAGCAGGCGGGCTACTTTTTGATGACTGCCTGTATCATGCTGCGTATGCCGGCGGACTTTTTTGTGATGCAGGACTTCAGCGCCTATGCTACAATCGATGGACGCGTCCTAACTGCCCGAGAACGGCTGTGGCTGCAAAGGTATCTCTGCGCAACCCAGGAAGCTCAGGAGAACGCTTGGTTTGTGGCAGCGGATAAAATGAAAATTGACCCCGAAGCATAAAAGTAGTATAATCTATTTGGAATGGGGAAAGCGGAGGAATGTCCCTTTCCGATTTTCTGGTGCAAAGCCGCTGGGGAACGGGAAGTGGGCGCACGTTTTCTATAGCGGCACCGCGCTTTGCGCGGGTGCTTTCCGATGCCGCAAATGCAGAGGAGGGGGTGCAGAGCGCTGGCCATAGAGACGAAGGCAGCTGCAAAGTCGGCTTCTTCGCCGCTGGAAGCTTTCGCGGCACTTTTGACCCTGTTGCATAGCTGCTTTGTGTATACGGAGATCGCCTCCGGTATGGAATTCCGCTGTGTCGGCAGGCGGACTGTGCACGCCGCCCATTTCAAAAATAACACGGGACTGCGATTTTTCGCAGTCCCGTGTGTTGTTCCTATACCCTAAATCATCATAAGGTCTAGTTAAATAAAAAACAATCAAATTAGTGAATAGACATGGGAAACTTGCCGTGATATAATCATTAAGATTAAAATCAAAATTGGTTCGGCATTCAAAAGATTTAATAAGTTGGAGGTAATTGGTATGAAGAGATTAATAATTGTAAGCCAACTCTTAGTATTCGAATGATGGTAGTATGAAACTAGACCAGGTAAAATGAGCTTTGTAAAAACGGAACTGTGATACTTAAAAGCAATCAAGAGATATTTGAGTAAATTGCATGGTGTAAGCAGATTGAGCAGATTAAAGTGACTCAGGTTGTCCTAAACAAACATGGCGCTATGTATCTTCCGTTTCCCCAATTTTGGCAAGACTGGATCGGCTGACGGCGGCGGCAATGTCAGCATTGCTCAGGTGTGTGTAGATTTCCGTGGTAGAAGGGTTTTCATGCCCCATGACATGCTGAATTACGAGCAGATCTTCGCCGTCCTTTGCCATGGTGGTGGCCACGGTATGCCGGAGTTTGTGGGGTGTGTAGCCCTTGCCGGAAATCTTTGCCCGGATGGCGTACTTTTCCATCGATTTTTCAATGCTGCGCCCGGTCAGACGTGTCTTGAACCGCCGGGACACAAACAGCGCCTCGGTCTCCAACCCATCGATGCCGTCGCGGTAGCCCTCCAGATACGCTTGGATCGCCTGGCAGCAGGGGAGGGTAAGAGCTGTACGCGCTTTTCGCCCCTTACCGCTGCGCACACGAAGCGTCCTGGCATCAAAATCTACATCCTTCACATCCAGACTGCACAACTCGGACAGGCGCAGACCAGCGGTGAGGAATAGGAGAAAGATGGCGTAATCCCGGAGCGTGTTTTCCCCAGAAATGCTGCTTAGAAGCGCCGTCTGGTCTTGCTGTGGAAGATAGACCGGCTGGCTTTTCGGCAGCTTGGGATGGCGTATCCGGTCGGCAGGATTGCCATTCAGCTGGATACCCAACACTTCCTGTTGATCCACTAGATAGTCGTAGAAGCAGCGAATGGATACCAGCTTTTTATTCCGGGTATTTACGCCGTTTTCTAACACGTCTGTGAGAAAATAGAGGTATGCTTCTATATCGTTTTTTGCGACGGTAATTGCATCGGCAAGCGGCATATCCAGGATGTCAATCTCCCGCAGTTCCCGCGCGCTCCTAGGCGCCCGGTGCTGTGTCAGCATAGATCTGCGCCACTGAAAGAAACCGCGAAGATCTCCGAAAAAGGTCATCACAGTGGCGGGGGTATTGTTCAGCACAGTGCGCCGGTAGCGCATAAAGGCTTCCAGCCAGTCGGGGGCATTATCGTATTCCAGCGCTTTTCCGGCTTTGTAATAGGTGGACATGGGAGTGCGCCGCCTTTCTTTTATATCTTGGGGTGAATGTTCGCAGAATTTACATTCTGCGAACATTTATATTTCCGGCTGAGGTGGGAATGCACATCTTCTTCCCAATTCAGCTTTGCAACATTTCTCCGGCCTTTCCTTCTTTCCAGTCTTTCTCTGCCTGCCGCAGCAGCGGGCAGTCTATTCCTTTGTCCAGAAGGTGTTTTGCTATTTTACTGGCCTCCTGGTATTCTTCCGGATGCGCCAGAGCCAGTGACAGATAGTATTCTGTACCGCTTTGCTGCGTGCCCAGAAAATCTCCGGCACCGCGCAGGTGTAAATCGATTTCGGCAATTTCAAAGCCATCGGTGTGCTCGCACATGGCCTGCAGCCGCGGATTACTTCTATCCTCAGAAATCAGAACACAGGTGCCCTGCTCTACGCCGCGTCCTACCCTCCCCCGGATTTGGTGAAGCTGAGAAAGTCCGAACCGTTCCGCATTGTGAACGACCATGCAGGTGGCGTTGGGGATATTAACGCCTACTTCAATCACAGTGGTGGCAACCAGAATAGATATTTCATTCCGGGAAAACGAATCCAACACCTCAGTGGTATCCTTACTTTTACCGGTCAGTGCTGCGATGGAGATTCCGTACTTTGACAGTTCGTTCTGGTATTGCTGAAATACCGCTTCCACAGAGGCTACACCTTGTTCACTTTTGGAGATCATCGGACATACCACATATGCTTGTCTGCCCTTGGTGAGGATCTCCCGTACCAGGAATTGATAGACCCGCTCCATGGAAACCGCTATGCCGGTGCGGATTGGCTTACGCCCTACCGGCTTGCTGTGGATAGAGTATAGGCACAAGGTGTTGCCATAGATGGTCTGTGCAAGAGATCGTGGAATTGGCGTGGCGGACATAGTGATGGTATGCGTTCCATTTGCCGCCTTGCTGACCAATTTCTCCCGCTGCATTACGCCATATTTATGCTCTTCATCTTCAATAACCAGTGCCAGGTTGTGAAAGTTGTAATTCTCACTGAGAAGCGCCTGCGTGCCGACAACCAATGAGAAACGCCCAGAAGAAAGCCCGTCCTGAAGCGCTGCTTGCTCCGCCTTGCGCAGCTTCTGTCCGCTGATGAGCGCTACCTGAAATCCATATGGTGTTGCCAATCGCTGCAGTTCTTCATAATGTTGGGCGGCGAGGATCTGCGTAGGCGCCATCAGAGCAGCCTGCCAGCCATTCTCGGCAAAGGCGATCATCAGGAGCATGGCGATGATGGTCTTGCCACATCCGACATCTCCCTGGATCAGAGCGTTCAGCCGTTGCCCGCTGCGGATCTGCTCAATAGCACTTTGGAGTGTCTGCCGCTGATCAGCGTGAAGCTGATATGGGAGGGATGCTTCAGCGGCTTTCATGGTACGAATGGAAGTTAGAGTAAATGGGCTTCCCAGCGCCGTCCCGCGAACGCTTAGCCCGATCCGCAGGGCGAAGTATGCGAGATCTTCCAGACGCTTCCGTTGAAGCGCTGCTTTCAGAGACTTACCGGGATGATGCAGCGCCCGCACCATCTCATCGTGGGTGATACCGATGGGCACCGGCAGATTTTCCGGTAGAGGCATAAGCGCATCAAATGCTTTGCGAATGCACTGGCTCAGGTATTCTTCAGACATTCCGGGGATCCGCTTGTAAACCGGATACATTCGCAGCGCTGCCTCTCCTTCCCCGCTGTATAGGGTTGGTGCCGCAACAGAGTATCCACTGGCGTCTTCCTGTACCTTGCCCGCAACCAAAACGGGGGTGTTTTGGAGTGCAGCAATGCTTTCGTAAAGGAAACTTTGATTAAACCAGGTGACATTAACAGGCAATGTGGAATTACAAAGCGTACCGCAGACATGGATGGTGTCAATTCTTCCAAAACAACGCCGAATGCGATGGGGCATGAAAAAGAAAACGGACTCTTCGGTTGGCGGACGGATTGCAATCTGTGTGCGGTCAATATACCGCTTGGGATAGTAGGTCAGCAGATCCTCTGCGGTTTCGATATTTGCTTTTTGAAATTGCTTCAGTTTTTTCTCGCTGATACCAAGCTCGGATAGCTGCATAGAAACCTCCTGACGTTTATGGGTAAACGGTTTTAGCCTACCTGAAAGCAGATTTTTCCATCTTCTATGATGGTGTTTAGGCGGCCATCAGAGAAGTACTTTTGGAGGAACTCTTCTCTTTCGGCTGGGGAAAGTGTGGTACGGGCGAGGGAGAGGGCTTCCTGGAGAAGTTTTCTGGGATCAATGGAATATCCTCGGATCGTTCCCTGCAGAATTTGTACCACAGCATCGAATTTCAGATCTTTGGACTCATCAGAATCTTCTATGCAGCAATATCGGATTCCGTTGAGTTCCAGCGTCTGCTTCAGCTTGACGCTGGTTCGTTCCTGCTCCAGCATCAGTAAAAACCGTGCTTCCAGCATATGGGATACCAAAGCCCAGTAATCCGAGTCGCTTGCGAAGAGAATGAAGGAGTCGATCTTATCCTTATAAAATGCTTGGTATACGGTGGAAATCAGAACAAAATCCACCAGCGATTTCCGCTTGTTCAGACTCTTCACAGGTATGTATTCCACCGGAATTGCGGTGTAGTTCTTCAGGAGTCTCCATGCCGCGTTAGAATGCTCTCCATCCAGCAGCAGTATTTTAAGTATCTGCTTCTCAGGAAAACGGTAGAGTGCGCCGCGCATCTTATAGGGGTCTGAGTTTTCGCAGTCAACTACGATTATGGTGTGCTTGCCGCCTTGGATAAAATGATCTACTTCTCTTTGAATAAATAGTCCATGGTTATTTGGCGGTGTGTCCCGGCGGCTAAGCAGCGGCATGATGTGGCGGTCATTGAACAAGAGATTGCCAACGGGTCTTGGTTTCCAGTTCAAATATACCTGGTAGGGATAGAACTTTCGGTTTGCACGGTAAATTTTTTGGGCTGCCCGCACGCCGCCAACTTTCATGCCATTTGGCATCAGGAACAGCGCTCGCACAGCCTGCCAATCGAGATGCGATGGAAAAATTGCCTGACAGGGATAGATTCTGTCGGACAAGAGCCGGTTGATTTGGATGATTTGGCGCTCTGTATTCCCCTTGGCGGAGAAATGGACGCCGAACTGCCGCAGAGTGGCAACCAGCGCCGAGGCGGTCAGATCAATATCCGGTTCGCGGTGGTTCAGGCATAGGTTTCGCAGTTGGCTCAGACATCGGACGATGACGGCATGCTTGTTATCGGCCAGCTTTGCGGCATAATAGGCCATGGGGCGTTCTTTTTCAATGATGGCATCCGGTACGCCCAGGAGGTATGCCAGTTTGCCGGAAATTTCGTAGGACTCGTACATAGTGTTCAAACTCCTTTCTGTCGTGTTATCCATATTGTAGAGGTGCGGGCCGTACGGCATTTTGAAAGGCGCTTGCCGGCCGTTCGAACATCCAATGCGAGAAATAATTTGTAATGATAAATATTTTCTTGCTATGTGTCGAATCGCTCACACCTTGTTTGTTAAGTTCATATTATCATTAAAAAATATGTATAGCAAGAAGAAAAGTTGAAAAACTGTAAATATTTCGTGAACAATATCTTGGCGTGTAAAACGGAGGACATATAATGTTATTAAGAGAAAAAGCACTTTTGCTTCTAAAAAAAGGACGGAAACCGTCCTTTTGCATCGATGACTTTTTTGTGTAAATACTGGCCATCTGATGTTACTCTGGCCAGCTCCCGGGAGAGCGAAATACGCTCTCCCAGAAGCGTGACTCTGACTTGGGTAGTACGGTATGGAGGAGGTCACTTCCCTTCCAAAACCTGGCTGTCCACAATCACTATTTCTCGATGTGTACAGGGTGCGGTTCCACAGGCTAACTCAATACCAAGCATCTTTTGACCGCTGGCGATATTCTCCACCTCATCAAAGATAACCTCTCCTTCAGTGATGTAGCGATAAATGTATTTAACTCTCATGGGGTGCCCGCTTTCTTGCCTCGGTGGTAAAGGCATCAACGAGAATGGCATGGGTTTCCATTCCAATTCCGGAAGACACTTCCGGGTTCTGCGATTGGAAAGCCCAAGTGCGGTTGTCTTGGGTGAATCGAAGATCCCAACCCCGCCGCGCAATATATACTGCAAGTGCTGAAAGCACCTGTTCCAGCGGGAATTCCTGCAACACGGCATCACAGGCTTCTGCTGCGCAGAAATAAACGCCATATCGGGCAGGAGTGGTGTGATTCTGGATTTCCTGGTCAATGGCAGTAAGACACTGCCGGATAGATTTATCGTTGTACATAGTAATTCCTCCTTGTATAAAATAAGTTTCCAATAATAAATTTAGGCATTAGCAGGCTCGTGGGATGCCCGTAATACCATGCCAGCGCAGGGGGGGCGTAGGGGAAAAGCCTTTTCGCGCTTCTTCTGTTGTAACTGTGATGGCCATGTTTTCCATTCCTTTCTTTTGTATTTAACTTTGTGTATATAAAAACAAAAAGCCGTTATTTTTCTCTTGGCAGAAAAACAACAGCTTTTTGGTATGTTTTATTTCGGTGTGTCATAAAATGGGGATAAAAAAGACCGATATTATCTTTGCAATCGAGATAATATCGGCTGAATATAAGAT